>NFUN01000136.1 GCA_002197525.1 Acidobacteria subdivision 13 bacterium RH2 MAG17b
CGCGCCAAAGGAAAACCGGGTTGGGAGGATTACCGGGTGCCGGAAAGGCGAAGCCTTTCCGCACAGCAAGCGGCGAAGCCGCAGAACACTTCGCCAAAGAAAGACAGACCGTAATTTGGACAGCGCTGGCCTCCGGCGGCCGCTTCGCGTTGCGCCTTGCGGCTGCACAATTGCAATGTTTCGAAACCATTTTGCGTCTAGAATCGTCATAAGCAAGCAGAAGCCGCGAAATGCGGCGGCTATTTGGGAGAGGGACTATGAAAACCGCACTAGCAGTTTTAGCGTCTATGTTTTTGTTGGCTGCTCCGTCGTGGGCGGTTCTGGGCCAGCCGGTGCAGTCCGTTCACTCTGACCAGATACGTCTGCACGGACAGCTTCGCTCTATTTCCCGCCAGGGTTATTCCGTCCAGCAAATCACTGCTGCCGACGGAACAGTTATCAAGGAATACGTTTCGCCGGCTGGCGTGGTTTTTGGCGTTTCGTGGCAAGGGATGGCCATGCCCAACCTGTCGCAGTTGTTGGGATCCTATTTCCAGCAGTTTCAGCAGGCTTCCCGGTCCGCCGCCCATAAGCGCCACGCGATTGTTCTGAATACTGATCAACTCGTCGTGGAATCGGGCGGACACATGCGCGCCTTCCGCGGGCGCGCGTACGCGCCAGCTCTTTTACCCAATAATCTCACGCCAGCGGTGGTGAAATGATCACACAAAATGGTCCGAAGTTCCTGATCGGCCGTCGTGGGTGCGTCTTTGCGCTCTTCGTGGGTCTCCTGTTTATCGCAGGTTGCGGTGGCAGTGGAGGAAGCAGCTCAGGCACGACACCCACTCCGGTGAACAACGTGCAGCCCATCCAGGTAAACCTGGGTCCTACCAACAGCGATGCAAATGTCCTTTTTACGAATGTTACGATCTGCGTGCCCGGCACCACGAACTGCCAAACCATCCAAGACGTGGCGGTTGATACGGGGTCGGAAGGGCTCCGCATCCTCTCCTCGGAACTCGCTCTTTCGCTTCCGCAAGTCAGCGATGCAAACGGCAATCCGATAGGAAACTGCATCACATTTGCGGACAACTCTTACATTTGGGGACCGGTCTTGACGGCTGACGTGCAGATGGCCGGCGAAAAAGCTTCATCGGTTCCCGTCCAGGCCATTGGCGCGCCGAATTTCCCGGCGGTTCCGTCAACTTGCAACAGCGGCGGAACTGCCGATAACACCATCGCTGCGCTCGGCGCCAACGCCATTATCGGGCTTGGCCTTTTCCGGCACGATTGTGGCACCGCCTGCTCGGGCAGCGTTTCCTCGGCTCCTCCTATATACTTTGACTGCCCCGCTACGGGGTGTTCGGTGACGTCGGTGCTGCTGCAAGATCAACTCCAAAATCCGGTTTGGCTCTTTCCCCAGGATAATAACGGCCTGCTGATTTCGCTTCCCTCCATTTCCGCCGCTGGAGCGCCGACCGTCTCCGGTTCGATGATCTTCGGCATCGGAACGCAATCCAACAATGCGCTCGGCTCGGCCAAGATATACCCAACAGACAGCCACGGAAATTTTTCGACCACCTTTAACGGCAACACCTATTCCTCGAGCTATATCGATAGCGGCTCAAACGGAATCTTCTTTTTGGATTTTTCCACCACCGGTCTTCCATCCTGTACGGATGTCTCAGTTTTTTACTGCCCGTCCCCGACCGTAAACTTTAGCGCCACCAATACGGGCGTTAACGGCACCTCGGGACAAGTCGCGTTCAGCATCGCCAACGCCGATTCGCTATTCAGCTCAGCCAACTCAGCATTCAATGACTTGGGAGGGGACAACCCGAAGTCGTTTGATTGGGGGCTGCCGTTCTTTTTTGGCCGTAACTTATTTGTTGCGATCAACACTCAGAACACTCCGGTTGGGCCAGGCCCCTATTGGGCATACTAAGCGCCGCTGTCTGGCGCATGCGGCGGGGACAAAAACTTATCCTACCGAGCTTGCTTCGGATTAAAATACATCCACCATGAGCCGCCAACTCTTTCGTATTGCCTGCGCCGTGTTAGTCGTTCTATTCGCCTTGCAGCTCCCAGGCGTTGCCTGGGCGCAACAGGCGGCCACATCGAGCCAGCGGATGGTTAGAAAGTATCGAAGAGCGCCCTCGGCACAGCCGGTGCTTACGCCGGAGCAAATCGCCGGGCTGCTGCGGCAGAAGGTCAAATACGTCTTTGTGCTGTACCAGGAAAACCGCTCATTCGACTTTTACTTCGGCACGTTTCCGGACGCTGAAGGACTCTTCACTCACAACCCGGAGGGCACGCCCGGCTTCTACCAGACGATCATCAACACCGATGGCACAACCACGACCATTCATCCTTTCCGCATCGGCCCCAAACAGTTCGCCGCAGACACCGACGACGTTGATCATTCCCACCCAGGGCTCGTTGCAAAAATGGACATCGAAGGCAACGTCCCCAAGATGGACCGTTATGCCCTCACCGAGGAGCGGAGATTCACGAAGTTCGGTAACCCGTCGCTCAAGGCGAAGCAGATGGGCGAGTTGACGATGGCTCACGTAGACTGCGACACCGTTCCGCTTCTATGGCGGTATGCCTCCCGCTTCGTGTTGTTCGACCACATCTTTCAGGAAATGATCGGCCCCTCCACGCTCGGGAACATCGCGATCATCGCTGCACAGACGGGTCAAACGCAGTGGGCGTTGCACCCCAATGAGGCCTATAAGGATAACGGATTGTCCGCGCCCGGCGTGCCGGTTCTGAATGACAATGATCCATTCTGGGGTTCGCAACTTGACCCCACTTCCAAAGCGGAAAAGATGCCGGTCAATCCCAAGGACTTCCACTTTGGAATCGAGCACGGGACGGCCATCAACCTGACGTTTGCCTCGCTCCCGCTTACTTTGTGGGGGCAGAGCCTCCAATCCGTGGCCAAGGCGGATCGTGATCCGCAGCGCGATCTGGCAGACGTGAAGGACGACGTTAACTTCGTCTCCAGCCGCAAACAGCCAGCCGTGGCGTTCGGATGGTACCAGGAGGGCTATGACGGGGAACCTTACGATCCGAACGACGGTCCGCTGGATGCCTTCGGTCTCCACGCGTCCTATGTCACTCACCACAACGGGCCGCAATACTTCGGCTACATCTCGAACAATCCGCAAATGCGCCGCGAATTGCACGGGCTGAAAGATTTCTACAACGCGCTTAAGGCAAAAACGCTTCCGAAAGAGGGTGGCGTGTTTTTTGTGAAGGGCGGCTACCGGAATATTTTTAACTTGAAGCCCGCCGACCCTGATCCCGCCGTGCAGAAGAAATTTCTGGGTGATGACGATCACGAGGGGTACTCCGACTCCCAAATCAGCGAAGCCCTCGTCGCCGAATCAGTCAACAAAATCGCCGCGAGCCCTTACTGGCCCGAAAGCGCTATCATCGTCACCTGGGACGACTCCGAAGGTTCTTACGACCATGTGCCGCCGCCGGTTCGCGCCCGAGGCCCGGACGGCTCGCCGATTACCGATGGACCCCGCGTTCCGCTTATCGTTATCTCGCCATACGCCCGCAAGCATTACGTCGCCCACGCCGAGGGAAACCAAGCATCTGTGGTGAAGTTCATTGACGCCGTCTTCAACCTGCCACCCCTCGCACTTCTGCCCGATGAGCAGCGCGGGCGACAGATCGGCGAGCAACGGTTCGGACAAAATGAATTGGGCCCGCAGGATGCGCTCACCCCTGGAGTCGCTGACCTGGCCGCGGCCTTCAGTCCCGCGCGCCTTCTGGGCAAGGCCGCGCCAATACCAGCCAGTTACGTGGAAATTCCTGAGTCGCTGGTTCTGCATCTGCCGGAGGAAACCGGCTACGGGTGCAAAGCGCTGGGGATCGTCACCACGGATCGCCAGCAAGAAATTGTGAATGCGATTCCGGGCGACTTCAATCCCTGTCCGGGCACCGATCCAAGCAAATAAAACCACGGTGGGTGAGACGCGGTCGAGCCGCTGGGCGAGATGGCGCAGGGCAATCGTGCGCCTACTGCGCGTTGGCTTTGAGTGAAGGCAAAAGGCAAGGAAGGCCGGGCGGAACCGGCCAGGCGCAGGGGGTTTTAATATAAGGCAAGGTAATGTATGTTAATGGATTATTCATGATATAATGTCGCCATTCTAATAAGCCCATGGCCGTCAAAGTCTTAGTTGTGGATGATGAGCCAAGCTCGCGCCAGTTATGCGTGGAAGTGCTCGAAGAGCTCGGCCACGACGCTCACGCAGTGGACTCACCGGCGAACGCTTTGCGCGTCCTTGAAGACGGTCAGATTGACATTGTGCTCTCCGACGTCCGCATGCCCGGCGGCAGCGGCCTCGACCTGCTGCGAAACATCAGGGAAAGCCATCCCGGCGTAGACGTGCTTGTGATGACGGGCTTCGGTAGCATCCCCGAGGCGGTCGAAGCGGTCAAGATGGGCGCCTACGATTACATCACCAAGCCTTTCAAACTTGAAGATTTCCGCCGGCTCTTCGAGCGGCTGGTGGAAAAGCAGCGGCTCGCCGCGGAAAACCGCCTGCTCCGCGAGGAGCTCAAGACGCAGCGGGGATTTGCTGATTTTGTGGGGACTTCGGCGGCGATGCAGCATGTCTACCAGGTGATCCTGAAGGTTTCCGGCAAGCGCCATCCGGTGCTGATCCTGGGTGATAGCGGAACCGGCAAAGAGCTTGTGGCCCGCGCGATTCATGCCTACAGTCCGGTTCGTGAGAAATCCTTCGTGCCTGTGGATTGTGGAGCGTTGACGCCGAACCTGATCGAAAGCGAACTCTTTGGGCACGTGCGCGGCGCCTTCACCGGCGCAACGCAGGCGCGCACGGGCTTGCTGGCTTCCGCGGGCGGAGGCATGGTGTTTTTAGACGAAATCGGCGAGCTGCCCGTGGAGTTGCAAGCTAAACTCCTGCGCGCGCTACAGGAGAAGGAAATCCGGCCGCTCGGCAGCAATGAGTCGATGCCAATGCAAGCGCGCATCGTGGCCGCCACGAATCGCAATCTGGAGGCGGCGGTTGAAAAGGGAACCTTCCGCGAGGACCTTTATTTCCGGTTGAACGTGGTCTCCATCGTGGTTCCGCCGTTGCGCGATCGCAAGAGCGACATTCCCGCGCTCGTCCAGTACTTCATTGACCGTCACGGCGAAAGATCCGAAGGCATCACCGGCTTCAGCCCGGAAGCTTTGGGCCGCATGATGAGCTACGGCTGGCCCGGCAACGTGCGCGAACTCGAAAACTGCGTGCAGCGCGCGATGGCGCTTGGCTCGGGCCCGGTGCTGCAACTCAAGGACCTTCCGCCTGTCCTGCTCGGCAACCTGAAGGCCAAAGGGGAGCCGAATGACCCGCACACGCTTGAGGATTTGGAACGCCGCGCCATCCTGAATGCCCTCGACACAGCCGGGGGCGACCGTCAGCGCGCCGCCAAGCTGCTTGGGATCGGAAAAACTACCATCTACAGGAAGCTTAAGGAATACGGGATAGAGGATCCTCCCGCCGGTTCTCTCGATAATTAGCAATTATGATTTGGGGACGCTGGCCCGGAACGCCTTCCAGCACTTGCAGAGTAAAAAAACGCCAAAGTAAGCGTACTAGCCAGCCTTGCTCAATCTTTTCAACTGCTTACGGAATATTCAAGCTGTAATCTAACCCTAGAGCGGCGGCCGTCCTACCGCTTAGCAACAAAATAAGGCTATTAGTATCAATTGATTACGAGATTCATGGAGTTGAAAAGACGATGAAGTTTCTTAACTTTTATGCTGTAACCCTAAGAAAAGTTTGATTTTTAGACCTAATCTAGATAGACTATGCAAACATAACAACATGCAATCACTCTACCGAATTGCTCTTCTTCCCGGCGATGGTATAGGACCTGAAGTAGTCGCTGAAGCCGTGAAGGTTCTTAAGGTCATAGAGTCTGTAAACGGGCTCACTTTCCGCTTTCAAACCGGTTTGATCGGAGGCTGCGCCATTGACGAGACGGCTATGCCGCTGCCGGCGGAAACTGTGGCGATCTGTAACAACGCACAGGCGGTTTTGCTGGGGGCCGTGGGCGGTCCGCGATGGGATTCCAAGCGCCCAGAGGTACGCCCGGAGCAGGGCCTGCTTCAGATTCGCAAACGGCTGGGCCTTTACGCCAATATCCGGCCGGTTAAGGTCCTTGACTCGCTGGTTAATTATTCGGCCATCAAGCCGGCGTATGTCAAAGGAACAGACTTAATCATCCTGCGCGAGTTGCTGGGCGGTATCTACTTCGGCAACCCGAGAGGCATTTTTTCGAAGAACGGCGAGCGCGTAGGCATTAACACCGAGGTTTATCGCGAGCACGAAATCGAGCGCGTGGCTCACCGCGCTTTCCAACTGGCGCGGATGCGCCGCCACAAGGTCACTTCGGTGGACAAAGCCAACGTGCTTGAAAGTTCCCGGCTGTGGCGGGAAGTCGTCACGCGGATCGCCCGTAACTATCCCGACGTCGAGCTGAACCACCTCTACGTCGATGCCTGCGCGATGCAATTGATCAACCGCGCGCCCAGCTTCGACATAATCGTGACCAGCAATCTGTTCGGTGACATCCTTAGCGACGAGGCGGCAATGGTGGCGGGATCGATCGGCTTTCTGCCCTCAGCAAGCCTGGGCGAGCATTCCGCGCTCTACGAGCCGATTCACGGCTCCGCGCCGGATATCGCCGGTCGCAACAAAGCCAATCCGGTGGCGGCAATTCTCTCCGCCGCCCTGATGATGCGCTATTCTTTCCGCCTGGAAGCGGCCGCCGTGGCGGTAGAGACTGCGGTTGAAAAGGTCTTGAAGCGCGGCGCGCACACCGCGGAAATTCCTGGGAAGGGCCGCCCGGCTTCCACTTCACGCATGGGCACGCTTATCGCGGAAGAGACGGAAAAGATTCTGAAGTCCCAGCAGCCGCGCAAGAGCAAGAAGAAGTAAACCCGCCGGGGCTCACGACAATAACTGTCCATCCTTGAGCGGTTTTTCCCCTCAAAGACTTGCAATCAGAGCCGCCAGCAATGCGGCTCGGCGGGGAAGCTCTCGAATGACGATGTGTTCGTTGCGAGCATGAGCGCCGCCCCCCACGCCACCGAGTCCATCCAGTGTCGGGACTCCCAGCGCCGCGGTGAAATTTCCGTCGGAGCCGCCTCCGGTAGAAGCCTCGTCCAGCCTTATGCCCAGTTGGAGCCCCAACTCTTGAGCTTTGCGGAACAAACGGTGCGAGGAGCGGCGCTCCATAGGCGGCCGGTTGATGCCTCCGGTTACTGTGAGCCGTGCTCCGGGCGCCAATGATTTCAGGCTGCGCATTTTTCGCTCAATCGTGGGGCCATCGCGCAGTCTTGGAATCCTCACGTCAATGGTCGCCGAAGCGTACTCGGGCACCACGTTCGGGCGCGCGCCGCCCTCGATCAGTCCGGCGTTGATCGTCAGGCCGGAACGCGGACGCGCGAAACGTTCGATCCGCAGGAGCTGGCGGGCAAGTTCAGAAATGGCGTTGATTCCAGCTTGAGGTTCAATCCCAGCGTGCGCCGAGCGCCCACGAACCACGATCCGGAATTCGCCGACGCCTTTGCGCGCCGTTTTCAGCGCGCCTCCCTCCGCTGCAGGCTCAAGCACCAGGCAAGCGCTCGCTCGCTTCGCTTCCTGCTCGATCTGTGACCGAAAGGCGCGGGAGCCGGTTTCTTCACCAGGATTCAGAAAGAACCGAACGGAACCTCGCGGTTCGATCTTGAGTTCCCGCAAAGCCCGTAACGCCCACAGCCCGCACACGATGCCGGATTTCATATCCAGCACTCCCGGCCCGAAGGCGCGGCCGTTTCTGATGCGAAAGAGCATTCGAGAGAGAGTTCCGAGGTCCCATACCGTATCGGTGTGGCCGAGGATTAAAATAGGCTTGTATTCGCGACGCCCGCCCCAAAATTCCGCCGTCACCGCAGTGCCGGAGCTTGCCCGGCGACGCAGTTGAACTTGGCCGCCCGCCCGCTCGAATTCCCGGGCGAAAAAGGCGGCGATTCTGTCCAGAGAAGGCTTTGAGGAGCTTGGAGATTCAATTTCAACTGCCTGCCGCAGGCAGTTAAGCATCGGCTGAAGTTGAGAACGGCAATAGCGGGCTAAAGATCGAAGGTCCATTTCATTTCCTGGCGAGGCTTCGCCTCAGAATGACGAGCGGTCATCCCTTGCCCGTCCCGCTTCGCGCGACACCCTCTCCCCCCTGAAAAGGTGGAGAGGGGTGGGGGGCAATGAACACTTGGCTTGTTTACCACAAGTTTGCCGAATCAAGGTCCCTGGCGAGACGGCGGCTGCCGGGCCGCAGCGTGCGGGCGATGATAGGATCGATAACATTAATTTAACGGCAACCTTTCGCATTTCGTTTTAGTCTAATGAGTATGAGTGAAGTAACCATCCTTCGAAACCGGAAGCGCGGATCAGCTTCTTCCTTTCCGCTTCCGATGCGAACATTAGTATGGGCGCGATGACAGCCGCGCTGCCCGGTCTCTCAAATTGGCGTGACGCGCAGCAACGCGAAACGTTTCTTTAGAATAATACAATCTGCTTTCGCAGCTTTAACAGTATTCAGAACCTCAGGTGGAGCATGTCGAACAAAGTTTCGCTCAGTATGGTCATTCACTCCCACCAGCCAGTTGGGAACTTCGATCACGTGATCGAAGAGGCATTTCAGAAGTCGTATCGCCCTTTTATCGAAGTGCTTTCACGCCATCCCCAAATTCACCTCGGGCTTCATTTTTCCGGAGTTTTGTTGCGGTGGATCGAGACTCAGCATCCGGAATTCATCCGCCAGTTGCGCGACCTCACTGAGCGCGGCCAGGTTGAGCACGTCGGGGGTGGCTTCTACGAGCCGATTCTTGCGGCCATTCCGGACCCTGAAAAGATCACCCAACTCCGCCGCCAGTCGGAGTTCCTCCGCCGGCGGTTCGGAGCAGCGCCGCGCGGCGCCTGGGTGGCCGAGCGTGTGTGGGATCAGGGCCTGATTCTGCCGCTCGTTAAAGCAGGCGTTAAATATACGATTCTGGATGACACGCATTTCCTGGCCGCCGGACTCACTCCTTCAGCACTTCATCAGGCCTACTTGACTGAAGAGTCCGGTTCGCCGTTGAGCCTTGTACCCAGCCTTCATGAGCTGCGTTACACGATTCCGTTTCGAGACCCGGAAGAGACGCTTTCCATCCTGCGCGGAGGGATTGGCCAACCGCATGCGCTATTTGCGGTTGGCGATGATTGCGAAAAGTTCGGCGTCTGGCCGGGAACTTACGATCACTGCTACACCAATGGTTGGCTTGAGCGTTTCTTCGTGGCGCTTGAGGGCGCGGCGGATTGGCTGGAGGTCATCACAGTCTCAGATTACCTCGGAAAGTGTCCCCCTGCCGGGCTGGTATATCTGCCCACGGCTTCCTACGCGGAGATGATGGCGTGGGCGTTGCCTGCGGACGCGACGATTGAACTCGAAGAGTGCGTCGAGGAAACCAACCACATGCCGAACGGCGAGCGTTTCCGCCGCTTCCTGCGCGGCGGCCAGTGGCGGAACTTCCTGGCCAAATATCCCGAGTCCAACCAAATCCAGAAGCTGGTGTTGCGCGCTTGGCGCCGCTGGCGCGAGCTGCACCAAGCCGCGCCACCTGGGACAGTGGATTGCCACATGCTCCACCAGGCCCAGGATCACCTGCTCGCCGCACAGTGCAATGACGCCTATTGGCACGGCATCTTTGGAGGACTTTACACTCCTCACCTGCGCAGCGCCCTGCTCAGCCACTTGATCCAGGCGGAGCAAATCATGGACGGCGTCGAGCACACGCAAAGCGACTCCCGCGTCCGGGTTTCCATAGAGGATTTCGACGTTGACGGGTGTGCGGAAGTCCTGCTCGATCAACACTCCATGAGCCTGGTAGTGCGCCCAGGTGACGGCGGAACGGTATCAAGCCTGCGGTTCAAGCCGGCGCGCTGTGACCTTATCAACTCACTCGCACGCAGACGGGAAGCTTACCACCGCGTGATGTACCAAAAGGCCGTTCAGGCGCCGGCTTCGGGCCAACCTGCCTCAATTCACGACCGGATGCCCGGCAACGAAGTGGACTTTAGCGCTGTGCTCCGCTATGACCGTTACGCAAGACATGCGTTTCGAGCCTATCTTTTCCCGCGTCACAAAGGCTGGCAGGAGTTTGATTCGCTGGCGCTCGATGAATGTGCCGAACTGGCCGGGGGAGCGTGGGAACTGGGTGAAGTCGCGAGAGAGACTGGGTCGTTTGAGCTGCAGAAGACCGCCACAATCGGCGGTGATGGCGGGGAAGCGAATGTGCTTGCCGTGAAGGGCTTCACCCACCGTGCAGACCGGTCATCCTCCGCAATCACGTGCAATTTAGCGTTATCCGTAGGCGGTTCCAGCGGCTCCGCGCCCTCGCGGCTTGGTATGGAGATGGTGTTCAATCTGCTCGCGCCGAACAGCCCGGACCGTTATTTTGTGAGCGGTGCGGATCGTCATCCTCTCGAATTTCGCGGTGAGTTGGCCGGGACGCAGCTTTCTTTGGTTGATGAATGGCAGCATATCGAGATCACCTTGGAAGCGCCCGGCGCCATGGCCTGGTGGGTGGTTCCGATTGAAACCATCTCCCAATCCGAATCCGGTTTCGAGCGCGTCTATCAGGGTTCGGCCATCATGGCCGTCTGGGACGTTGAGATTGCCCGGCAGCGCGAAGTGTCTTGCCTTTTGCGAACGGCTATCTCGGCGCGCACCTGATCGCCTGGACCACAAAGCATAGTGGCAACATCTGCTGCAGCGGCGCTGTCCTCAGCGCCGAAAGACGCCGGTGGGGACACCGGCGCACCAGGAAAGTGTGTCACTATAATTTGTAATTTTCAGTAAGCCTTGACCGGTTAATCATGTGCGGGAAATAGTGGGACCGGCATTAAGTGCGGACACACAGCGATTCGTCTTGAGAAATGACCGTGGGCTTGTGATGGGCAAAAGCCCACGGCCAGGATTGTACTTACCACCAGCTAGTTACTTACTACGCGCTCTGGAGCTTACGTCTGTAGGCAACCAATAATCCCAAAAGACCAGAGCCTAAGAGCCACAGACTTGCTGGCTCAGGGGTCGTCGAAGGAGGAGGGTTGTTGGGAACGTTGCCGAGAGATGACAGGTCCTCCAGCAGCCATCCCACACCCGCCTGTGGTCCGGGTGCGCCCAACAGAGTCGTGTGGATGAGGGCGCCGCTTAAGTTGTACTCAAGCAGGTTCTGAGTGGCGCCACCACCATAGCCATCCGGGTTAGAAACCCAATAGTCGGTTCCGTCGAACGTGACGCCGGTTGTGATTCCTGAAATGCCCGAAGTGTCAAGAAAATCGGACGTGATCAGCCCCCCGCTGAGATTGTACTTATCGTAGGGGCCCACCCCGTCGCCGCGGTTTGCAATGATGGTGCTGTTGGCGACCTCGAAGCCGTCCCGGAAGTTCCCGAACCCTGGAACGGTCGCGAGCTTGGTGCCAGTCAGACTGTATTCGTAGGCGTTGTTGGTGCCGTCGTAGGCCGAGACCCAGAGGTGAGAGCCGTCCCACGCGATGGTGGCAATGCCCCCTAAGCCCGTGTTGAAGAGGACTCCTCCGTCTGCGTGAGTAATTGAATTGGTGACGAATACGTCCCCACTACCCGCTATGCCGTAGTAAATAGTGGTTCCCACAACCGCGATGGCCCGTCCATTACCCGCTGCGGCGGTGGGATTGGGCGCTGTGAAGTTCGTGACAATCGCGCCGGTATTGGCGTTGACTTCCACGAGTTGCGGGTTGCTATAACTAGCGTCGAACCCCCAAACAAGAGTGTCTGCTTTGGCAGACTGACTGAGCGCGCACGCAGCTACAAGACACACGAGCAGCGAAACGCAAGACTTGATCTTGAACATAAACTTCTCCTTTTTTGAGGTGCGAAGACCCCTTTTAGATAGTTGCAGCCCTTCGAAAACGTAAAAGGCCTGTGTATAAATTCACTGCACAGCCGAGGCGCAGAAACCTGCCTACGGCTAGACTTACAAATAGCATTCCGCTTTTCAAAAATCAGTGTGCAATTACACACTTTGGTGAAATGTGGGTATGTACCTAAGCCTGCCACACCTCAAACTGCCTCCCCCATTCCGCCGCTTTCTAAAATTGTGAAGCCTAAAAATCCGCTTGCTTGAATTCCGAGCAACTTTAATGCCACCCGCATTCCTCGCAGCGAAGTATTACTAAGTCTTTTGTTTATAACCTTAAACACCCTCTTATTCAATTTGAGTAATACAGATTCAATCACTAAAAAAAGAATACGCTTACTACATCAGGAGGAAAACGTTTTCCGTTAAAGACCCAACAGTAGCCCGCCCAACATGGTGAGCACAGAGCCGTTTCTGTGTTGGCTCGGCCTCTGGCTGCTTTAGACTTCACGGAAGCAAAGGGTCGAATGGAGTCGAGACGCACTAGCGGTCTTTGCAAAATAGTACTCCATCGCCATCGGCGGCTCGTTGGTGGCAACGTGAGCCGGGCCTGTCTTAGCTCGTCTTCGCCCGCAACCGGTATCGCGTGGACGGACAGTTTGGCGCATTAAAGCGTAGCGTCGCCCGCAACCGCCCCGAACTTTGGGGCTAGTACTTGGTGACACAAAAGAGCGTCAAATGTGGCCTGGGAAGGGTGAGGATTTAACCCCGCCGCAGCCCCTCACCCACCGCTTCGCGGTCGCCCCTCTCCCCCACCAGGGGGAGAGGGTGTCCGAAGGACGGGTGAGGGGACTTTCCGGCGGAACTGAAGGCCGCCCTTCCGCCGTTTTCATAACGCGGACTCGCGTCACAAAGTGCTAGGGCGGTGGAAGCTCCAGTTAGCGCTGCCCATCTTCTGCCGGATAAGTCACGCGCTCGCCTTCGACACGGGCAAACGGCGTAAGTTTATGGGGATTTCGCCGTTTGCCGCTCATGACGTGCTCGACTGAAATCCCTCGTGCGGCGAGCGCGTCTGCGATGAGCGAGCGATGGCACCGCCAAGGAACCGCCTCGGCGCACATCATCGCGGCAGGCTCTTGCTTCGCCAGCTTGATGAGCATCTCCAAGCCCTCTTCAAATTCCGCCGTCTGCATATAATCCGCAAAACCGCGGAAGGAAGCGTTGCGCCAGCCCAAGTTCTGCGAGTCGCGGCGCGCGCGCCGCAGGCCTCCGAGGGCCTTGAGGTGTCTGTAGTGAATGCGTGCGGAATGGAGCCGCTTTCCAAGCGCGTCGCGGTTGAACTGAGGATTGCGGCGGGAGCGCGGTACCGTGCGCACGTCGATCACGCGCTTAACGCCGTGGGCGCGCAAGAGCAGGATAAACGCCTCGATCGCCCGCGTGGAATGCCCCACGGTCATGACGATCAGAGGTTTTTTCGGCTCATCGTGTACCGCCGGCCGCACAGCGTCAGCATCCTGGCCGGTTGTGCGCTTCACTTCGCCACATTAGTTACGTGATGCACTACCATCTTCCACGCACCGTTTCGCTTAACCCAGACATCCGTATACCTTCGAGGACCCACTGAGAGTTTGCCCCCCAGATTGATATGCGAAGTGCTGTATCCGGTTACGACAACTATGTTTCCACAATCTCCATAGGCGCGGGCTCGAACATCCGAGTGCCTATTGAACAGGAACTTCATATTGCCGGACTTAAGAGCGTTTACGAAGTCGGCTTGCGTTAGCAATTGGCCACTGGCATTGATGTAGTCCATGTCCTCGGCCCAAAAGCGGCTGACGGTTCTCCAGTCGTTTTTCCCGATGGCTTGATTGACCTTTTCCTCCATCTTGAGGACTTGCTGTTCGGCTGCGCGCGCCGATTCCTTACTGCCAGCCCCTTGTGCTTTAAGCGTACCTGCCAAGGCGACCGCCAGTAGCGGGACCAAGAACATTCGTCGCATCTCTGTTTTACTCCTCCTCTTCAGTTTGCAAAGCCGGGAGTGGATTCTATCCCAACTGCCTGCTTCCCACAAATGCATCCTCATACATCGCTGGTTGTGGGATGCGGGAGAGGCTAGTGATGTAATCCATTGCCAGGAGGGAGAAGTCTTGCAGGCCATGAAACCTGAAGCCCGATCGCGGCCAGCTCGTAGGCTAGTTGTTCCCAGCGCCGCTCATCTGTAGAGGCGAGTTTACCTCGCCATGTGGCGGCGTAAAGCCGCCTCTACGTTCAAACTGAGACACTACCATCGTGTGATAGAATTTGCGATTTTCTCGCGACCTGTGGTAACAATAAGATTTAACTTTTGGTCCTGGATGCCTCATGAAGCGGTTCGGTTTGCCTGAAGGCGAGTTTTACTGAATCAGCCATTCGCTCGAAGAGACCGGAAACGAAGTCATCCTTAGATTAATTAATTAGGAGTATCTGAATGTGACTGGCAACCTCTGGAGCAGCGCTCCGAGGCGCGCTGGAAGCACGGCGGCGAGACTCCGCCGCTACAGCTCGAATGGTAGGGGAATGGTAAAGTGACTGTCTGGCCGATGGGTTTGTATTTCGTGCTTGTGATTGGGCTGATCGCTGTGATGCTCGGTCTCTCTTACGTGCTTGGAGAGCGGCACATGGAGCGGTCCACCGGAATTCCTTACGAGGGCGGAATCGTCTCGCAAGGTTCGGCGCAGGTGCGGCTTTCCGCCAAGTTCTATTTGGTCTCAATGTTTTTTGTAGTTTTTGACCTGGAAAGCGTCTTTATTTTTGCTTGGGCGGTTGTGGGCAAGGAAGTGGGCTGGGCGGGATATTTCGAAGTATTGGTCTTTATCGGCGTGCTCGCGGCCACGCTGGTTTATTTGTGGCGGATCGGGGCGCTCGATTGGGGTTCGACCGGGCGCGCGCGAAGGATTGGAAGGAGCTAGCGATGGAAGCCACGATCAGCCGGATCGCTTCGGCGCAGGATGTTGCGGCGGCGCAGAAGTCCTCGTTTGAGGAGCAGGTGCGGCGTGGCGTGGTGCTTTCGCGCTTGCAGGATCTGCTGGCTTGGGGACGCAAGAATTCCATGTGGCCGTTCGGCTTCGGCCTTTCCTGCTGTTTTGTGGAGCTGGCCACCAGCCTGACCAGCAAATACGACGTGGCGCGGTTCGGCGCGGAAGTGATTCGCGGCACGCCCCGCGAAGCGGATTTAATGGTGATTGCCGGAACGGTGTTCATCAAGATGGCTCCCATCGTGAAGCTACTTTACGAACAGATGATGGAGCCGCGCTGGGTGGTCTCCATGGGGTCTTGCGCCAACTCCGGCGGAATGTATGACATATACAGCGTAGTTCAAGGTGTGGATAAATTTCTCCCAGTTGATGTTTACGTGCCGGGTTGCCCACCGAGGCCGGACGCCTTTGAACACGGTTTGACGTTGCTGCAGCGCGCGGTGGGTTCGGAAAAGAGGCCGCTGAGTTGGGTGGTGGGGCCTGAAGGCGTCCAGCGGTTGCCGATGCCCGCTGAACGAGACGTGAAGCGCGCAGAACGCCAGCGAGCTACCTTTTTGCGTCCTCCGGATACCGTCTAGCAGAGCCCGCTCCAAGCGGGCATGCGGCTGAAATAAAAATGCCGGTCTGAAGACCGGCTCTACACAGAACGCTTACGATGATTGCTAACGCTACGATTCTGAGCGAGCTTCAAGACAAATTTGGGGCGGAAACCATTACGCCCCAGGAGACGCGGGACGAGGTTCCCACATTCTGGACGCCACGCGGCAAAGTTCACGAAGTGGCGCGTTACTTGAAGACCCAGGTGAGCGACCCCTACCGGATGCTCTACGACCTCACAGCCATCGACGAGCGGCTCCGCAAGCACCGTGAGGGTCAGCCGCCCAGCGATTTTACCGTCGTTTACCATCTGCTCTCCTTTGGCCGCAACGCCTACATTCGCATCAAGGTCCCATTGCAGGAAGACGACTTGCACGTTGGCACGATCACAGACCTGTGGCCGAACGCCAATTGGCTGGAGCGCGAAGTGTGGGATATGTTTGGAATTGTCTTCGACGGCCACCCGCACTTGACGCGCATCCTGATGCCAAAAACTTGGGTGGGCCACCCGCTGCGCAAGGAGCACCCGGCGCGCGCCACGGAAATGGGCCCTTTTCAGTTGCCCGAGGAAAAGATGGACGCGGAACAGGAGGCGCTGCGTTTTAACCCCGAGGAATGGGGCATGAAGCGCGAGAGCGAAGACAGCGACTTCATTTTCCTGAACATCGGGCCGCAGCATCCGGGAACGCACGGCGTGCTGCGCATCGTGCTACAACTCGATGGGGAAGAGATTATCGACTGCGTGCCTGAAATAGGCTTTCACCATCGCGGTGCCGAAAAGATGGCGGAGCGGCAGACCTGGCACACCTTCATTCCTTACACCGATCGTATTGACTATCTCGGCGGGGTGATGAACAACCTCGCCTATCTCACTGCTTACGAAAAACTCGCCAGCATCACGGTTCCGGCGCGGGCGCAGGTGATCCGGGTGATGCTGTCGGAATTGTTCCGCATTATCAGCCATCTGGTGTGGTTCGGGACTTTCGCCCAGGACGTCGGCCAGCTTTCCCCGGTCTTTTACGCCTTTAACGACCGCGAGCGCGCTTTCGGGATGATCGAGGCCATCTGCGGCGCGCGCATGCACCCCAACTGGTTCCGCATCGGCGGCGTGGCGCAGGACCTGCCCAAGGGCTGGGAAGCCATGTTCAAGGACTTCATCAAGTACTTGCCGCCGCGCCTGGTGGAATACGACAAGGAAGTGATGCAGAACCTCATCTTCCGGGCGCGGACGAAAGGTGTGGGAGCCTATGAGAGCCCAGATCAGGCGATTGAATGGGGCGTGACGGGTCCGAACCTGCGCTCGTGCGGTTTTGAGTGGGACTTTCGCAAGAAGCAGCCCTATTCCGGCTACGAGCAGTATGAGTTCGATATTCCCACCGCACAGCACGGCGACTGCTTCGACCGCGCGGTGGTGCGGCTGGAAGAGATGCGGCAGAGCTTACGCATCATCGATCAGTGCGTCAAGAACATGCCGGAAGGGCCTTACAAATCCTTGCAAGAACTGAGCGCGCCGCCGATAAAAGACCCTTACACGATGCACGATATCGAGAGCCTGATCACGCATTTCCTTGGCGTGAGCTGGGGGCCGGTGACGCCTCCGGGCGAGGCGCTGGGTGCAATTGAGGCGACCAAAGGAAATAACGGCTATTACTTGATCAGCGACGGCAACACGATTTCTTACCGGACGAGGATCAGGGCGCCTTCGTTTATCCACATGCAGACGCTGCCGCTCCTGTGCCGTGGCCTGATGGTGGCTGATCTATTGGCTATTCTGGGCAGCATCGATTTTGTTCTGGCGGATATTGACCGCTGAGTCGCAAATGACCGCAGATTGCATCGGGTTGTCCGCCGTTTGTGGTCCGATGTAAGTCGTCTGTTGCAACCAGCAACGGACAACTGACGACGGACGGAGAAAACCCGACAGCCACTACGTGAGGAGCCTGTAGACGGTGTTGAGCCCGGAAGAACGGCACGAAATTGAAGAGGAGCTTGCGCACTACCCGAACAAGCAGGCGGTCTGCATCGATGCAATGAAAATCGTGCAGCGCCGCCGGGGATGGGTCTCCGACGAGAGCTTGCGAGACATCGCCGCGATGCTTGAGATGTCCACCGGCGAGCTGGACAGCGTGGCGACCTTTTACAACCTGATTTTTCGCAAGCCGGTGGGACGGCACGTGATTATGGTATGCGACAGCGTGAGCTGCTGGATTATGGGTTATGACCGGCTGCGGGAGCAGTTGATGAGCAAGCTGGGGATCAAAATGGGCGAGACCACGCCGGACGGCCGCTTTACCTTGCTGCCCATCGTCTGCCTGGGGGCTTGCGATCGCGCTCCGGTAATGATGGTGGATGATGATTTGCATCGCAATGTGGATGCTCAGAATCTCGACGGCGTGCTCGAGAAGTACAAATGAGAGGATTCATTCATTGAGTCATTGGTTCATTGAATCATTGATCCGCTGAGTCGATAAGCTTATGGAGAAGGTTCTCACTAAAAACATTCAGCCCGATGTGACCTACGTGGACGTAAAGGCTTACGAAGGCTCGGGCGGCTACGAAGGTCTCCGCAAGGCGCTCAGCATGGCGCCGGCTCAGGTGACCGACGTGGTGAAACAGTCGAACCTTCGCGGGCGCGGCGGCGCTGGCTTTCCGACGGGAATGAAGTGGAGCTTTGTCCCGATGGGGGCGGACACGCCTCGGCCCAAGTACATCGTGGCCAACGCCGACGAGATGGAACCGGGTACCTTTAAGGACCGGCTGCTGATGGAGGGCGACTCGCACCAGCTTATCGAAGGCATGGCGGTGGGGGGCTATGCCATCCAGGCTGACGTGGCCTATATTTTTCTGCGCGGGGAGTACTTGGTTGCAGCGGAGCGGTTGCGGCGGGCCATCGCGGAGGCTTACGAGCGGCATTATCTCGGCAAGAACATCCTTGGCTCGGGCTACAGCCTGGAAATGCACGTTCACCTGAGCGGCGGAAGGTATATGTGCGGGGAAGAAACCGGGCTGCTGAACGCGCTCGAGGGCAAACGCGCCAATCCGCGCACCAAGCCGCCTTTCCCCCAGGTATCCGGGCTTTTTGGCAAGCCCACGATCGTGCAGAATGTCGAGACGCTGTGCAACCTGCCGCACATCGTTAAGAACGGGCCGGATTGGTTTAAGAAACTCGGCGCCACGCAGGATGCCGGCACCAAGATATACGGCGTGAGCGGCAAGGTTAAGCGCCCGGGCTTGTGGGAGCTGCCCATGGGCACGACGATCCGCGAAATTCTGGAAGTTCACGCCGGCGGCATGCAGGATGGGGTGAAGTTCCGGGGGCTTTTGCCGGGCGGCGCTTCAACCGATTTTTTAGTGGAAGAGCACCTGGACCTGCACATGGACTTTACGGAAGTGGCCAAGGCGGGCAGCCGGATGGGTACGGGCACGATGATCATTCTGGACGATCAGACCTGCCCGGTCGGAATGGTAAGAAACCTGGAGCACTTTTTCGCGCAGGAGTCCTGCGGCTGGTGTACGCCGTGTTGGAGCGGTCTTGCCTGGGCGGATAAGGCTTTGAGCGCGATTGAAGACGGGCAAGGACAGGCAGCGGACGTGGATCATCTGGAATACATCACCAAACTTTGCGCCCCAGGCAACACGTTCTGCGCGCTCGCGCCCGGAGCCGTGGAACCGCTGCAAAGCGCCCTGAAATATTTCCGGGAGGATTTTGACCGGCACATCGCGGAAAAGCGATGCCCTTGGAGAGCGTGATGGTTAAGGTCTTTGTCGAAAACCGTCCCTTTGAAGCCCGCCCGGACCAGAGCATGCTCCAGGCCTGCCTGGAGTTAGGCTTCGACCTGCCGTATTTTTGCTGGCATCCGGCGTTGGGATCTGTGGGCGCGTGCCGTCAATGTGCGGTCAAACAATACAGAGATGAAAACGACAAGCGAGGCAGGATCGTGATGTCCTGCATGACGCCTGCGACGGAAGGAACTCGCATTTCGATTGAGGATGCAGAGGCAGCGGCCTTTCGCGCCACGGTGATCGAAGGGCTGATGATTTCGCACCCGCACGATTGCCCCGTGTGCGACGAAGGCGGCGAATGCCACCTGCAGGATATGACGGTGATGACGGGGCACAATTACCGCCGCTACCGCTTCAACAAACGCACCTTCCGCAACCAGTATCTCGGACCTCTCATAAATCACGAGATGAACCGCTGCATCCAGTGCTACCGCTGCGTGCGCTACTACCGTGAGTATGCTGGAGGACGCGATTTGGACGTCTTTAAGATGCGCAACCTTGCTTATTTCGGGCGGCAGCAGGAAGGCGTGCTTGAAAACGAGTTTGCCGGCAACCTGGTGGAAATCTGTCCGACTGGCGTCTTCACGGACAAGACTCTCAAGCAGCATTACACGCGGAAGTGGGACTTGCAGATGGCGCCCTCGGTCTGCGTCCACTGTGGCCTTGGCTGCAACACGACGCCGGGAGAGCGCTACGGCTCGCTGCGGCGGATCGTTAACCGTTACAACGGCGAAGTGAACGGCTACTTCCTTTGCGACCGCGGACGCTTCGGTTACGAGCATGTGAACAGCAAGGACCGCATCCGGCAGCCGCTCCTGCGCAAGGACGGGAAATTGCATCCGGTCTCGAAGCAGGAAGCGCTGGCGCACTTGCGCCCGGTCTTGGCAGCGGGCAAAGTGGCGGGCATCGGGTCTCCGCGCGCTTCGCTTGAGGCCAACTTTGCGCTCAGGGCCCTTGTAGGGCCGGAGCGCTTTTACGCAGGCGTTGCAGGGCCAGAGCACCGCGTAACGGCAACCATCAGCGATCTACTGAAGACGGGCCCGGCGCGGACGCCGTCGCTGCGCGAGATCGAGCACTCCGACGGGGTGCTGATTCTCGGCGAGGACGTCACCAACGTTGCGCCGCGCATGGCGCTTTCGCTGCGGCAATCCGTTCGCCAGCATGGGTTCCGGCTGGCCAAGAAGCTTGGAATTCCGGCCTGGCTGGATCAGCCGGTGCGCGAAGCCGCGCAAGACTTGAAGTCTCCTCTCTTCATCGCCGCGCTCCACGCGACGCATGTGGATGACGTGGCGGCGGAAACGTACCGCGCAACGCCGGTGGAAATCGCCCGATTAGGTTTCGCTGTGGCGCATGCCATCGACCCGAACGCTCCGGATACGCCGGGGCTGACCGAAGAAGTTCGAGCACTTGCCAGTCGCATCGCTGAAGCTTTGAAATCCGCCGAACGGCCAATCGTAGTTTCCGGGGCCAGCCTGAATAGCGAGGAAGTGGTCCAGGCTGCGGCAAACGTCGCCTGGGCTTTGTGCCGCACCGGTAAACCGGCTGGACTGAGCTTTACCCTGCCGGAATGCAACAGCCTTGGCCTCGGCTTGATGGCTGCCAAGCCACTCGGCGAAGCGATTGAGGCTGTGAAGAAGGGCGAGGCCGACACGCTCGTGATTCTTGAGAACGATCTTTACCGCCGCGCCCCGAGCGCTGAAGTTGATGCTCTGCTGGACACTGCACGGCATGTAATCGTGCTCGATTGCCTTTCGAATTCGACCAGCGCTAAGGCTGAAATCGCGCTGCCCGCGGGAACCTTTGCCGAATGTGAGGGCACCTTCGTGAGCAACGAAGGGCGCGCCCAGCGGTCCTTCCGGGTTTATGCGGCGCAGGGAGACATTCAAGAGAGCTGGCGCTGGCTGCGCGATGCGATGCTTGAGGCGGACCGGCCGGAAGCGGCGGCGTGGGACCATGTGGACGATGTCATCGCTTCGCTGGCTCAGGCGATTCCGGCGCTCAGCGCTATCCCAAAGGCAGCGCCGCCTGCGTCCTTCCGTTTGGCGGACGCCAAGGTGCCGCGCGAGCCGCATCGTTATAGCGGGCGCACGGCGATGCTCGCGAACATCAAGGTCAGCGAACCGAAGCCGCCCGAGGATGCGGATTCTCCGCTGTCTTACACCATGGAAGGGTATCCAGATCAGCCCCCCGCTGCGCTGACGCCGTTTTTCTGGTCGCCGGGCTGGAACTCGATTCAATCGGTGAACAAGTTTCAAGAGGAGATTGATGGGCATCTGCGTGGCGGCGATGCCGGTGTGCGGCTGATTGAGCCGGGGCAGGGAAGCGGCTACCGCGGCTCGGTTCCTCAGGCGTCTGTGCCGGGTGGGGAAGAGCGCCTGTTGGCCCCGATCTATCACATCTTCGGCTCGGAAGAGCTATCGCGCTGGGCCCCCGCCGTGGCCGAGCTTGCGCCGAAGCCATACGTGGCGCTGAACGTGGAAGACGCGGAACGCCTGGGCGTTGGAGAAGGGCAGGAAGTCGCCGTTCAGTGGAACGGCTCGGCGCACCGTCTGCCCGTCAAGCTACGCCTGGATTTGCCGGCAGGAGTGGCCGGATTGCCAGTTGGACTAGCGGTAACCGAGGGCGCGGATCTACCGGTGCAGGGAAAGATTTCGCGGGCGTGAATCCAGTGAATGTAGCCTGACGCTTGAGGTTCGCGAGGTGAAAGGGGTGAGGCGCGGCGGCGAGCAAACCGGCCTCAGGCCGCGAGCGAGTATTTAGCTGATTTTTATGAACCCAACCATTTTTTCGATCATCACGGTTGTTGCGATCCTTTTCGCGGTGCTCAACCTCGCAGCCATGTTGATCTGGGTGGAGCGGCGGCTGCTCGCGCTGTGGCAGGATCGCTATGGGCCGAACCGGGTCGGGCCATTTGGCTTGCTTCAGGTGGCAGCGGACACGGTCAAGCTATTTTTCAAGGAAGACTGGATTCCGCCTTTTGCGGATAAGGCCGTCTTCGTGCTCGCTCCGGCCATCGTGATGTTGACGGTGCTGATGTCCTTCACGGTGCTGCCGGTGGCGCCCGGAGTGGTGATCTCCGACCTGAACGTGGGGCTGCTGTTCGTGCTCGGCATGTCTTCGCTCGGAGTATACAGCGTCGTGCTGGGCGGCTGGGCTTCCGACAACAAGTATTCGCTTCTCGGCGGTTTGCGCGCCGCCGCCCAGATGCTGAGTTATGAAGTCTTTATGGGTTTGTCGCTGATGGGCGTCGTGTTGATGACCGGCTCATTCAGCCTCTCGGCCATCGTTGAAGCGCAAAGGAATGTGTGGTTTGTCGTGCCTCAGTTCCTTGGGTTCGTGCTGTTCATGATTGCGGGCGTGGCGGAAACGCGCCGCCTGCCCTTTGACATTCCCGAAGCGGAAAGCGAGCTCGTGGCCGGGTTCCATTCGGAATATTCCGGCATGAAATTCGGCATGTTCTTCGTCGGGGAATACGTAGGGCTGGTTTTGATTTCGGCGCTCATCACGGTGCTCTTCTTTGGCGGCTGGATGGGCCCTATCCTCCCTCCGCTCGCGTGGTTTGTGATCAAGGTGTTTTTCTTTATCGCGTTCTTCATTCTCTTGCGGGCTGGATTGCCCCGGCCGCGATTCGATCAGTTGATGTCTTGGGGCTGGAAGGTGATGTTGCCATTGGCCCTGGCGAACTTGGTAATTACCGGCGCCATCGTGCTGGCGATGCGGCATTAGGCGGCAGCCCGGTCTGGCTCCGGCCAAGCGGTCCGGCGCTTCAGACCTCCGGGAGTTAGGGAAAGAAGGAATCGATGCTCAGCATCATTAGGACGCTGTGGAACGTTTTCCTGCACAGCTTTCAGCGGCGGGTGACGGTCCAATATCCGGACGAGAAACCCTATTTGGCGCCGCGCTACCGGGGCCGCATCATTCTTTCGCGTGACCCGGACGGCGGGGAGCGTTGCGTCGCCTGCTACCTTTGCGCCGTAGCTTGTCCGGTGGACTGCATCGCCTTGCAAGCCACCGAGGATAAGAACGGGCGGCGTTACCCGGAGTTCTT
The DNA here is from genome assembly GCA_002197525.1 of Acidobacteria subdivision 13 bacterium RH2 MAG17b. Classification (GTDB taxonomy): domain Bacteria; phylum Acidobacteriota; class Terriglobia; order UBA7540; family UBA7540; genus RH2-MAG17b. Next base: position 23,366 of record NFUN01000136.1, read on the forward strand.
CCGCATCAATTTCTCCCGCTGCATTTTCTGCGGATTTTGCGAGGAGGCGTGCCCCACTTACGCCATCCAACTGACGCCGGACTTCGAAATTTGCGAGTTCAACCGGCAGAATCTGGTGTATGAAAAAGAAGACCTTTTGATCAGCGGGCCCGGCAAGTATCCGGACTATAGTTTTTGGCGGGTTGCGGGAGTTCAGATCGGCGGAAAGGATAAGGGCCAATCGGAGAGGGAAGACCCTCCGGCAGATCTTCGCAGCCTGCTGCCGTAGGAAACGAAGACGCGATTAGGCGTCACGTGTTACCTTTGCCTTTTGACTTGCTTTTAGCGCTACGAGCTGACGCCGGAGTTAAAGAGATAGCCTATGCATTTGCTGTTTTATGCCGCCGCTGCGGTGGCGATCCTGGCCACGCTGCTGATGCTGACGCGGCTGAACGCCGTGCACGCGCTGCTTTATTTGATCGTTTCGCTGTTGGCCGTATCCGTAGTGTTCTTTGTGATCGGCGCTCCATTCGTGGCGGCGCTTGAGGTGATCATTTACGCCGGCGCGATTATGGTGCTGTTTGTTTTTGTGGTGATGCTTTTGAACATGGGCAGGCAGGCCATGGACCAGGAGAGCCAGTGGTTCAAGCCCGGCATGTGGGTGGGGCCCATCATTATGGCCGCGATTTTGGCGGGAGAAGTGGCTTTCATCGCGGCTCACGCCGCGGGACCGCAGGCCGGCGGTTCCGTAGTGGGGCCTCGGGAAGTTGGGTTGGCGCTCTACGGTCCTTATCTGATGGGCGTAGAGCTGGCTTCATTCTTGCTTTTGGGAGCGCTCGTGGGCGCTTATCACCTGGGTGTGCGGCCGCGTCAAAGGATGGCGAAAGAGAATGGCAATTATACCCATGAACCAGGGGTTGCTGCTGGCGGGGATATTGTTCGCGCTGGGGCTGATCGGCCTGCTGGTACGCCGTAACCTGATGTTCATATTGATGTCGATTGAGGTCATGCTGAACGCGACCGGTCTGGCCTTCGTGGTGGCGGGCGCGCGCTGGGCGCAAGCGGATGGCCAGGTGATGTTCATTTTTATTCTTTCGATGGCTGCGGCAGAAGTTTCTGTAGGTTTGGCGTTGTTGCTGCAAATCTATCACCAGCACAAATCTCTAGACGCCGACGCCATCAGCGAGATGAGGGGTTAGCGTGTTCCATTGGTTGTGGCTCATTCCGGCTCTCCCCTTCGCGGGCGCTTTTGTGCTCATCATCTTCGGCCCGCGCATGTCGAAGAAGTCGGTGGCGATTGTCGGCCCCGGCGTCATTGCCATCTCGGCGATCGTCACCATGCTGATCGCGTACGCTTTTTTCACCGCGCCGCCGCCTAACTACGCCTACGACCAGCAGTTGTGGACGTGGCTGGACGTGGGCGGCTTCCGTCCGCACATCGGTCTTTATCTCGACGCGCTATCGCTCCTGATGACCTTGGTTGTGACCTTCGTGGGTTTTCTCATCCACTGGTATTCCACCGAGTTCATGCAGGATGACGAGGGATACAGCCGTTTCTTCGCCTACATGAATCTCTTCGTCGCCTCGATGCTGATGCTCCTGCTCGGCGACAACCTGCTGCTGCTCTTTTTGGGTTGGGAGGGAGTGGGGCTTTGCAGTTACATTCTGATCGGCTTTTGGTATCAGGACCCGGTACACGGCCGCGCCGCCCGCAAGGCGTTCATCGTCACCCGCGTCGGTGACACGGCGATGACGATGGGCCTGCTGTTGCTCTTCACCCACCTCGGCACGCTGGATATTCAAGAGTTGATGCATCGCGCCGCGCTGCAATGGCCGGTGGGCTCATCGCTTGCGGTTTGGGCTGGATTTCTCCTGCTCGGCGGGGCAGTGGGCAAATCCGCGCAGCTTCCGCTCCAGACTTGGTTGCCGGACGCGATGGCCGGCCCTACCCCCACCAGCGCTCTCATCCACGCGGCCACCATGGTGACGGCGGGCGTATATCTGATCGCTCGCACCCACGTGCTATACAGTCTTGCCCCGGCAGCGCAGACGGGTGTCGCCGTGGTTGGCGCCGCCACGCTGATCGTCGCTGGTTTCGCCGCGCTCACGCAGTGGGACATCAAACGCATCCTGGCGTATTCCACCGTCAGCCAGATCGGATATATGTTCGTCGCGCTCGGCGTGGGCGCTTGGTCCGCCGCTATTTTCCACTTCATGACACATGCGTTCTTCAAGGCGCTGCTCTTCCTTGGCGCGGGCATCGTGATAAACGCCTGCCATCACGAGCACAGCATCTTCAAAATGGGCGGGCTGCGGAAGAAAATGCCCTTGGTCTTCTGGACTTTCCTGATCGCCGGATGCTCGCTCGCAGGCTTGCCGCTGGTCACCGCCGGGTTTTACAGCAAGGGCCTCATCATCTGGCAGGCAAAGGCCGCCCAAAACGGCTCGACGGCGATTTGGGCGGTGGCGGTGTTCGGAGTTTTTCTGACTGCGCTTTACACGTTCCGCATGATCTTCGTGGCGTTTTTCGGCGAAGAAAAGACCCACGTGGAGCACCTACCCGGCTGGTCCATGAAGATTCCTTGCGTCGTGCTCGCCGTGCTTTCCGTCATCGGCGGCTTCTTTGAAACGCCGCGCTTTCTCGGCGGCGTTCACTCCTTTTCGGATTTTCTCTCGACCGCGCTTCCGGCCACAATTCCCGGAAATGCGGGCGGCATGTCGGAGCTTGGGTCGGAGCTTTGGGTGACGCTGGCATTTCTCGTGGGCGCCGTCACCGCCTACTACCTTTATATGGTCAATCCTGAGATGGTGGAGTCGCTCACGGCCCCGGCGATCTCGAAGGCCCTGCACGCATTCTGGTATTCGGATTGGGGCATGGACTGGCTTTACGATCAGCTCTTCGTGCGTCCGGTCGTATGGTTTGCACGAGTGGATAAAAACGACATTGTGGACAGTTTCTATACCGGCTGCGCGCGGCTTAGCGAGTTCTTCTACCGCGCTCTGAGAACCACCGAGACCGGCCGCGTCCGGTGGTATGCTGCAGCGATTGTGTTTGGATCGATCATCTTTGTGGCCATTGTTCTCTTCCTATGATTCTCATCTGGCTCATCGCGATTCTTTTAATTGCAGGCGTTTTGGCCTGGTTTGCGGGGCGCTTCAGCGCGCTCGCAGCCCGCTGGATTTCTCTCATCGCTGTTTCGGTTGACTTCGCGCTCACGCTCAGGCTTTGGGCCCGCTACGGCAGTGAAATGCACCTTGCCCCGCAAGGCGGCTGGGTGGAGCAGGTGAACTGGAGCTGGATTCCGCAGCTCGGCATCCGCTTCCACCTGGCGCTAGACGGCCTAAGCCTTCTGCTGCTTGCGCTCACCTTCCTGCTCGGCATCATTTCGGTGCTGGCTTCCTGGCGCGAGATTCAGGAAGGCGTAGGCTTTTTCCATCTGAACCTGATGTGGATTTTGGCCGGGATCACGGGCGTCTTCCTGGCCGTTGACCTCTTCCTCTTCTACTTCGCATGGGAACTGATGCTGATTCCCATGTTCTTCCTCATCGCCATCTGGGGCCACGAACGGCGCATTTACGCAGCGATTAAATTCTTCATCTTCACGCAACTCAGCGGCCTGCTGATGCTGATTGCAATTCTGGCGCTCTATTTCATCCACCACGCCCAGACCGGCGTTTACACCTTTGAATATGAAGACCTGCTCGGCACTCGCCTTTCGCCGCACACGGCGTTATTGCTGATGCTGGGCTTCTTTGTGGCCTTCGCCGTCAAGCTGCCCATGTTCCCCCTGCACACCTGGCTGCCGGACGCGCACACGGAAGCGCCCACGGCAGGGAGCATCGTGCTGGCGGGATTGCTGCTGAAGACGGGGGCTTACGGAATGATCCGGTTTGTGGTGCCGCTCTTTCCCGGCGCGGCGCACCAGTTTGCTCCCATAGCGATGCTCCTGGCGGTTATCGGCATCATTTACGGCGCAGTGCTGGCGTTCGGCCAGACGGATTTGAAGCGCCTCGTCGCCTACACCAGCGTCAGCCACCTGGGGTTCGTCCTGCTCGGCATCTTCGCCTGGAACACCTGGGCGCTTGACGGCGCGGTGATAGGAATGATCGCCCACGGCATCTCGACCGGCGCCCTCTTCATGATTGTCGGCCAGGTGCAGGAGCGCACCCACACGCGCGAAATGGGCCGCTTGAGCGGGCTGTGGTCCACGATCCCGCGCCTGAGCGGGGCGGCAATGTTTTTCGCAATGGGCTCAATGGGCCTGCCAGGGCTCGGCGACTTTGTCGCAGAGTTTTTGGTGCTGATTGGCACGTATGAAGCGCACCTGATCGGGCTGACGATCGCGGCAACGGTGGGCATCCTGCTCTCGACGCTTTACGCGCTGCGTTTCGTGCAGGGGGCCTTCCACGGACCCAATTCCAACCAATGGTCGGTCAAGGATCTTGCGCCGCGCGAAGTTCTGGAACTGATTCCCATGGTGGCGATTCTGATCTGGCTGGGCGTTTACCCGCAGCCAATCTTCAACACTTTCAAGGCCACTCTTGTAAAGCTGCAGGGTTACACGGCGCAGGGGGCGCAGGTGCGCGGGACATTCGAACAGTCAAGCTTGTTGCGCTTGACGGGAGTACGGCGGTGAACGTTTCGGACCTGTTTGCACTATTACCCCTGTTGATTCTGGGCGGCGCCTCGGTCGTCGTGATGGTGGGGATCGCGATTCGCCGCAGCCATGCGCTCACCCTCGCGCTCACGCTCATCGGATTGGGGGCCGCGTTTGCCTCGCTTTGGGTGGTCGCGCCAATGGCTCCGCGCCGCGTGACCGCGCTGCTGGTGATTGACCAGTACGCGCTTTTTTACATGGGTCTGATTATCGCGGCCACGTTCGTGGTGGCATTGCTCTCCTACGGATATTTTGCGCGCCACGAAGGCGACCCGGAAGAAGTTTATGTGCTCCTGCTCATCGCCGCGCTCGGCTCCGCGGTGCTCGTGGCAAGCAGCCACTTTGTTTCCTTCTTCCTCGGCCTTGAAATTCTGAGCGTCGCCCTCTATGCCTTGAATGCTTATCTGCACACGCGCCGCCTGCCGGTCGAGGCGGGCATCAAGTATCTGATTCTGGCGGCTTCCTCGGCGGCGTTTCTGCTCTTTGGCATGGCCCTGATTTATGCGGAGCTTGGCACCATGGATTTCCTGCGCATCCGCGCCATGCTCTCCGCCGCTCCGGAAGCGAGCCATGCGGTGCTGCTGGCGGGCACGGCGCTCATCATCACAGGTTTCGGATTCAAGCTGGCGCTCGTGCCTTTTCACCTGTGGACGCCGGACATTTACGAAGGAGCGCCGGCTCCCATCACCGCCTTCGTAGCCACCGTTTCGAAAGGCGCGATGTTCGCCCTTCTGTTGCGCTATTTTTACTGGTCCGGCTCGCGCCAATTCGCGCCGGTTTTCGTGGTGTTCACGATCATCGCCATCGCCTCCATGATCGCCGGAAACTTCCTGGCGATGATGCAGAACAACGTCAAGCGCATTCTGGCCTATTCTTCCATCGCTCACATGGGATACGTGCTCGTGGCGTTTGAAGCGGGTGGGCAACTGGCGGTGCAGGCCGTAACCTTTTATCTGGTGGCCTACTTCATCACCACGCTGGGCGCATTCGGTGTGATCACGGTGATGTCTGACGGCGAGCGCGACGCCGATTCCATCGAGGACTATCGTGGCTTGTTCTGGCGGCGTCCGGCGCTGGCGGCTGTCTTCACGGCCATGTTGCTGTCGCTTGCGGGCATTCCGCTCACGGCCGGCTTTGTCGCCAAGTATTACATCATTTTTGCAGGAGCCTCGTCGGCCATGTGGCTGCTGGTGTTTGTCCTGATTGTCAGCAGCGTGTTCGGCCTGTTTTACTATCTCCGGGTGATTGTGGCCATGTACTCCGGCCTCTCTCACGGCCACGGAGAACTGGAAGCCCATGCTCCTGCTTCTTCCCTGGTTCCCGCGCTGTCGCTGACCGGCGGCATCGCGCTCGCCGCGCTCACCATCTTGCTGGTCTGGGTCGGCGTCTATCCCGCCACGCTCCTTCAGATCATCCACTCCACCGTCACCGGCATACTATAAATTCCAGGCATAGTCTATCCAGAGCCGGTAGCGCAGAGTTGTTTTTTAACTCTGCGGCCTGTAGGCTTGTGCGATGTCGCGTCTGCGCGGGAATGTGGCGCCCGCCTTTAGGCGGGCAGGTTGGCTTTCCTGCACGATGCCCGCCGATGGGCGGAGCAGGGTAGCGGCTGTTGCTTCAGATTCGTGTTCTTTCATCGGCGGGCAACAATACGCGATCTACAGGCAAAATGCCGCTGATTGCCTCTGACGCAGCCACGCTTCCTGTGTAATCACGCGCGCTTGACCACTTCCATTCATCCGCTTGGCTAACCAGTCCTGCCCGCACCGGATTCAGATGAATGTATTCCAGGCTTTC
>NFUN01000137.1 GCA_002197525.1 Acidobacteria subdivision 13 bacterium RH2 MAG17b
ATCAAGCCTTGGGCTATCTCACTCCCCAGCAGTTCTTGGCTCAATCCTCATCTCCTCGAAAGGAACCTGAGTGTCACTAATCTACTGGACGAGTACATGTCCTTGACACGCCACGAAGCCGCATGTTAGGCTTTCTAGTCTACGCAGACCTTTTTAAGCCAATCACTTGGGGTAACTAGCGCTGGATGAGCGAGACTTTTAAGCTGCTGCATCACTTATTTCTCAGCAGCATACCCACCATTATCTTTTTCATTATCCTGCTGGTCATTCTGGAACGCCTTTTCTTCGGCCCGGTTGCGGGCGTGATGAAAGAACGCGCCGCGAAGACCGTGGGAGCGCTCGACCGGGCGCGAGAGCAGGCAAGGGCGGCCGAGGCCAAGGCGCGGCAGTATGAAGACGCTGTGCGCGCCGCGCGGCAAGAGATTTACAGCCGGCGGCAAGAGGAAAAGCGCAAAGCCCAGGCGGAGCGGGACGACGCCTTCCGGTCAGCGCGTGAGCGCGCAGAGGCTCTGGTGAAATCCGCCGAGGCAACGCTCGCTGCGGAAGTGAGCGTTGCCAAGCAGCAACTGACCGCTTCTTGCCAGGCGCTGGCGGAAGAGCTTGCGAACAGGATTATTTCCGGCGGAATTCAGCCGGATGGCGGCAGGAGCACGGCATCTTGAAAACTGCGCGGCGCATTCTGGGAATCATGGCGATTGCAGGCTGCTTGATGGCAGCGGGGACCGTGTTGCGGGCGGCTTCGCCAGCGGTTGCGCTCGGCGGTGCCGTGCTGCTGCAGCAGTCCGCACCGGCGGGCGCGGAGAGCCGCGAACGGTTGTTTGACTGGATCAATTTCACCATTCTGATCGTGGCGTTAGGCTACGTCCTTCGCAAGCCAGCGGCGGCGTTTTTCCGCCAGCGTTCCGAAACCATCCACGAAGGCCTGGAAGAGGGACGCAAGGCTCTGGAAGCTGCGCGTGCGCAACTGGAAGCGGTGGAAGAGAAAATGTGGCATCTGGAAGAACAGATTGCAGCGTTCAAGGCCGAGGCTGCCAGTGAGACGGAAGCCGAGCGCGAGCGGCTGAAGATTGCGGCCGGAAAAGACGCCGAGAGAATCCTGCGGTCAGCGCAGAGTACGATCGAAAGCGCCGTGCAGGCGGCCAAAGCGGAGTTGACGGCGCACGCGATGCGGCAAGCCGCCGATATGGCGGAAACGATGATTCGCGAGCGGCTGGACGAAGAAGGCCGGGCGCGCTTGGTGAAAAGATTCCTCGACGGAATTCATTTGCATCGCGAGGGCAGCTCGCAGCCCCAGGCATGAGGAAGGTTTTAAGGGGTATGGGTCTGCTGCGTTCGAGAGTGAACTGAATTCCCCATTTTTCTTTCCCTGTTACTGCGGGACTGTTATGTTGTGATGCGTTTCTGCCGGAAGGAGTTCCATCTGGCGCCGGAGCGCTGAGGCCGGGGTGGTTCGATAATTTGAGGTAACCCATTATGCCGATGGCGGTGGCTGAACGTTACGCTCGCGCGCTGGCCGAAGTTGCGGGCACTGAAGGCGACTACGCACGGTTGGCTCGGGATATTGAAGACTTCGCAGCCGTCTACCATGAAAGCTCCGAGCTGCGCCAGGTTTTTGCAAGTCCCGCCGTATCGCCGGACCAGAAGGCCGGCGTGCTGCAGGCCATCCTGAAGCGGCTTGAATGCTCTGTCATGAGCGCCAAATTTCTGCGCGTTCTGCTGGCCCATTACCGGTTGAACCTGCTCGATGAAATCCTGCAGGCTTTCCGGGAACGGGTCTATGAGCGGCTCGGCGTGATCCCGATGAAGGTGGTTTCCGCCTCGCCTTTATCGGAAGGGCAGCGGACGAGACTCGGCGAACGTTTCGCAGGACTTACCGGCAAGAAGATGGAGATCGAATACAGCGTGGACCCAGACCTGCTGGGCGGGCTCAAGGCACAGATCCGCAGCACGGTTTATGACGGCACGGTGCGCGGAGTTCTGAACAGGCTCAGAGAGCAGTCGGGAGTAGAATAACGCCGCGCCGCAAGCAGGCGGGCTTGGCAAACGGCTGCTGAAGCCAGGACGGCCGGGCCGGAATCGTTTGAGAGGATCAACACATGGCGCAAATCAAAGCCGACGAAATCACGAGCATCATCCGCGACCAGATCGAAAACTTCGACCGCAGCGTGGAGGTGAGCGAGGTGGGTTCGGTCATCTCGGTGGGCGACGGCGTTGCGCGCATCCATGGGCTGGACAATGTGATGGCGGGCGAATTGCTGAGCCTGCCGCATGAAGTGGCGGGACTGGCGCTGAACCTGGAAGAGGATCAGGTGAGCGCGGTGCTGATGGGTGATTATACGCTGATTCAGGAAGGCGACATCGTGAAGCGGACAGGGCGCATCATGTCCGTTCCGGTAGGCGACGCGCTGATCGGCCGCGTGGTGGACCCGCTCGGCAAGCCGCTCGACGACCGTGGCCCCATCGCTACGACTGAGTTTAATCCCGTCGAACGCACGGCGCCCGGAGTGGTGGACCGCATGCCGGTGCGCGAGCCGCTGCAGACCGGGATCAAGCCGATTGACGCGATGATTCCCATCGGGCGCGGGCAGCGCGAATTAATCATCGGCGACCGCCAGACGGGAAAGACGGCGTTGGTGCTCGATACCATCCTGAACCAGCGCGGCGGAGACGTAATCTGCATCTATGTGGCGATCGGCCAGAAGCGTTCCACCATCGCCCAGGTGGTGTCAACGCTGGAGCAACACGGCGCCATGAGCTTCTGCATTGTAGTGGCGGCCAGCGCCTCATTGCCCGCGCCCATGCAATACCTTGCGCCCTACTCCGGATGCGCGATGGGCGAATATTTCCGCGATCGCGGCAAGCACGTGCTGTGCATTTATGACGATCTTTCCAAGCACGCCGTCGCCTACCGCGAAATCTCCTTGCTTCTGCGCCGCCCGCCGGGCCGTGAAGCCTATCCCGGCGATGTGTTCTATCTTCACTCGCGCCTGCTCGAGCGCGCGGCGAAGCTCAGCGAAGAGCAAGGCGCGGGGTCGCTCACCGCGCTGCCCATCATCGAAACCCAGGCTGGAGACATTTCTGCCTATATTCCGACGAACGTCATTTCCATCACGGACGGCCAGATTTATCTTCAGGCCGATCTGTTCAACGGCGGTACCCGTCCGGCCGTGGACGTGGGTTTGTCTGTCTCCCGCGTGGGCGGCAACGCGCAGATCAAAGCCATGAAGCAGGTGGCGGGAACGCTGAGGCTTGAGCTTGCGCAATACCGGGAGCTCGCGGCCTTTTCGCAGTTCGGCAGCGACTTGGACAAGGCCACGCTGGCGCAGCTTAATCGCGGCCGGCGGCTGACGGAGATCCTGAAGCAGAGTCAGTATGAACCGCTGCCTGTGGAAAGACAGATCCTGATCATTTTCGCGGGAACCAACGGTTATCTGGACGATCTGGCCGTGGAAGATTGCTTGCCGTTCGAGCGGGGACTTTACGAATTTTTTGAAGTCGCCTATCCCGGCGTGCTCGAAAAAGTTTCCCGCCAGAAGGCTCTGGATGACTCCTTGCGCGCCGAATTCCGCAAGGCGCTGGATGAATACAAGGCCAAATTCCTGGCTGAACGCGTGGCGGTAAAAAAATAGCTTATAAAGCTGGACCGGCGGCAATTAGCAAAGCGCCGCTACAGAAGGACCACGGTGCCGAACGTATTGGATCTCCGGCGGCGCATCCGCTCGGTGAAAAACACGCAACAGATCACGCGCGCCATGAAAATGGTGGCGGCGGCTCGCATGAGGCGCGCGCAAGAGCGCGTGCAAAACGCCCGGCCTTATGCGCAGCAGATGCGGGCTTTTTTGAGCAGCCTGGCGGCGCGCACGGAAGAGCGCGGCCATCCTTTGCTTGTGCAACGGCCGGTGCGAAAGGCGCTGCTTGTGCTCGTCACCGCTGACCGCGGACTGTGCGGCGCGTTCAACACCAATCTGGCGCGCACGGCGCAGAAATACCTGAATGAAAACCTCGATCTGGAAGTGCGGGTCATCGCGGCGGGCCGCAAAGCGCGGGACTTCTTCCGCAAGCGCGGTCTGCACATGGAAGGCGAATACGTAAGCCTTTTCCAGCGCCGGGTGGAATTCTTGAGCGCCCGGCAACTGGCCTTCCAGATTGTGGAGCTCTATTCGAACGAGTCGGTGGATGCGGTAGATTTTATTTACAATGAGTTCAAGTCTCTCCTGGTTGCGAACTTAAAGGTGGAGCGCTTCCTGCCAATCGAGCCCGCCGGGCTGGCCCAGGGCGAGACGGCCGTGGATTACATTTACGAGCAGCCTCCGGCTGAGATTTTAAGTCATCTGCTGCCGCGTTACGTGGAAGCGGAGATTTACCGGGCGCTGCTTGAATCACAGGCGGCGGAGTTCGCAGCACGAATGACGGCCATGGACACCGCGACGCGGAACGCCCGCGATCTTTTGGGCGCGTTGACCTTGCACCTGAACCGCGTGCGCCAGGCCGCCATCACCAAGGAGATCATCGAAATCGTTAGCGGCGCGGCGGCGCTGTGATTTAAAAAAGATGCACCACCAAGACACAAAGGCACGAAGAGAGGTAAAAGGCAAAGATCAGGCAGCAGAGATTTGGGCTTGAGGAACAGTCCTGGCTTTTTCATTTTTGCGCTTCGCCTTTTGAGTTGCCGTTCTTGGTGTCTTTGTGGTGAGCTTTTAATTTTTTAACGCAGAATGGGACTGAAATGGCAGAACAGAAAATTGGCAAGGTAGTTGAAATAACAGGTCCGGTGGTGGTGATAGCCTTCGCAGAGGGCCACTTGCCGGCGATTTATAACGCGGTTCGCATCGTCTCCGAGGGGTATGACGTCCCGTCGCCCATCAACATCATCACGGAGGTCGAACAGCACCTGGGCGAAGGGCGCGTCAAGTGCGTCGCCATGGAAGCCACCGAAGGCCTCGTGCGCGGCATGAAGGCCATCGACCTCGGCGAGCCTATCACCGTGCCCGTGGGCAAGGCGACGCTTGGCCGGGTGCTCAACGTGATCGGCGAGCCGGTGGATAAGCTTGGACCTGTTGTCAGCGACACACGCCTTCCGATTCACCGGCACGCCCCCGCGCTCGACGAGCAGAACATACAGATGGAGATGTTCGAGACCGGCATCAAGGTGATCGACCTGATTGAGCCATACCTCAAGGGTGGCAAGACGGGCCTTTTCGGCGGAGCCGGCGTGGGCAAGACCGTAATCATCATGGAACTCATCAACAACGTCGCCATAAAGCACGGCGGCGTTTCCGTCTTCGCCGGCGTGGGTGAGCGCACCCGCGAGGGCAACGACCTGTGGCTGGAAATGACGGAGTCCGGCGTGATCACACCCGGCAACCCGGACAAGTCCAAGGCGGCGCTGATTTACGGCCAGATGACGGAGCCACCCGGCGCGCGGCTGCGCGTGGGATTGACGGGATTGACCGTCGCCGAATATTTCCGCGACGTCGAGGGACAGGACGTGTTGCTGTTCATCGACAATATTTTCCGCTTCACTCAGGCCGGCTCGGAAGTTTCAGCGCTGCTCGGGCGAATGCCATCGGCGGTGGGCTACCAGCCCAATCTCTCGACGGAAATGGGCGAACTCGAGGAGCGCATCACGTCTACCAAAAAGGGCTCAGTGACTTCGGTGCAGGCCGTCTACGTCCCTGCCGACGATCTGACCGATCCGGCTCCGGCCACGACATTTGCGCACCTCGACGCCACCACGGTGCTCTCGCGGCAAATCGTCGAGCTAGGCATATATCCCGCGGTTGATCCGCTCGCTTCCACGTCGCGCATCCTCGATCCGCACATTGTCGGCGAAGACCATTATCAGGTGGCGCAGTCGGTGAAGGCAGTATTGCAGAAGTACAAAGACCTGCAGGACATCATCGCCATCCTCGGTATTGACGAGCTTTCCGACGAGGACAAGCTGATCGTGGCGCGCGCGCGCAAGATCCAGCGCTTCCTCTCGCAACCGTTCTTTGTGGCGGAGCAGTTCACCGGCCTTGAAGGCAAGTACGTGAAGCGCGAAGACACTATCCGCGGGTTTAAGGAGCTTATCGAAGGCAAATACGACGACCTGCCGGAGCAGGCTTTCTATTTGGTCGGTCCAATCGAGGAGGCCGTCGAAAAGGCTAAAAAGCTGCAGAGCTGATATCGAGGCGAGCGCCCCCAGTCATGGACCAAACTCTTCCCCAACAGATCGACTTGCAGGTGGTCACGCCGGAGCGCCGCGTGCTTTCAGAAACCGTAACCTCGGTTTCTCTGCCCGGCCGCGACGGCCGGTTGGGCATTTTGCCTGGCCACGCTCCGCTGATCTCAGAATTGGCCGCCGGGGTGATTTCATACGAACACGGAGGGAAGACGGAGTCGATCTCCGTGAGCGCGGGTTTCACCGAAGTGCTGCAGGGAAGAGTGATCGTGTTGGCCGAAACGGCTGAGCGCGCCGAAGAGATTGACGTAGAACGGGCCGAACGCGCCAAGCAGCGGGCGGAGCAACGGCTCCGCGGGACTCCCAGCCGCGAAACTGACGTGGAGCGGGCCCAGGCCGCTCTTTTCCGGGCATTGGCCCGTCTGGACGCAGCGCGGGAAATGCCGCGCGCTGCGGCGAGGTCAAGATAAACCGCATGGCCTCCGTCGTTCGAATGTACACCACCACCTGGTGCCCGGATTGCCGCCGGGCCAAACATTTTCTGGCGCTGCACGGCGTCCGGTTTGAAGAGATCAACATTGAAGAGTCTGAAGGAGCGGCGGAGTTCGTCATGACCGCCAATCAAGGCAAGCGCCGCGTTCCCACGTTTGAAATCGACGGCCGCACCTTTCACTGCTCCCCTTACGATCCCGAAAAGCTGACTCGCGAGCTGGGCCTTCCCGAACAAAGCGCCGACTAGCGCTGCGGCGCCGCGAAAACCGCGCGCTTAATGCAGAGTCGTTTGCGCCCTTTTTGATCCCTTCATTCCCCAGGCTGCAAATTCTTCTGATAAAATGAGTCCGGCCTGAGCGCTTTCGCCGCTCGGAGTGCGAGTCCATGTTTTCGCGCCACAACCGGATGATCGGAGTGCTTTACGCCCTCACCGACGCGCTGCTCGCGCTCGCGAGCTTTTTCGCGGCCCATTGGATTCGGCTCCATCTTAGCGGGCTTCGTCCGTTCTATCCCGTATGGTACTACCTGTGGATTCTGCCCCTGCTCCCCGCCCTGTGGGTGGGCGCGGGTTGGGTAACGGGCCTCTACCGCGACGTTGAAGCAGATGAACCACGGCGCGCGCTGACTGGTCCCATCAAGGTCGCCGTCATCGCCACCGTATTGCTCTTCGCTTTTATCTCCGCCTTTAAGCTTGAATACATCAGCCGCTCTCTGCTCGGTCTCTACGCCACGATCGACCTGGTTTTGATGATCGTTTTCCGGCGTGCGGCCAGCCGCGCGCTCGGCCGGCTTTGGGCCTCCTCGGGCGGGTTCCGCCATTTCCTGCTTGTCGGCGCCACGAGTGAAGCCGTCGAGATCGCAAAGACCATCGAGGCCAATGAACGCCTCGGCATGCGCCTTTCCGGTTTTGCCGTGATTGAAGGCGCAGGGCTTGAAGCCGGGCCCATTAACCAAGCGGGGTTGCGGCGAATCTACCCGGTCTTTGGGGTTCGTGGTTTGGCGGAATTGCTCCGGCGCCACGTAATCGACGAAGTCATTTTCGCCGTTTCCAAGGAGGAACTGGCCAGGCTCGAAGACACGTTCCTCGTGTGCGAGCAGGAAGGCGTCAAAACCCGGCTCTCGCTCAGCTTCTTCCCCCACGTCATTTCCCGCGTATCGCTTGAACGGCTTCGGGAAATGCCTTTGCTCACGTTTTCCACGACTCCGGAGAACGAATACCTCATGCTGCTCAAGCGGTTGGTGGATTTTCTGATGGCCGCGCTTTTGGTTGTGCTGCTTTCGCCGCTGCTCTTGCTGCTCGCGGCGCTGATCCGGCTTACTTCCAAAGGCGCTATCTTGTACCGCCAGACGCGCTGCGGCCTGGGAGGAAGAAAATTCACGCTCTACAAGTTCCGCTCGATGCGCGCCGATGCCGATCTGCTGAAAGAGGAACTCGAACATTTGAACGAGATGGACGGCCCGGTTTTCAAGATGAAGAACGATCCCCGGTGCACCCAAATCGGGCGATGGATGCGGCGGCTGAGCCTGGATGAGCTTCCGCAGTTGTTCAACATTTTGAAGGGCGATATGTCCTTTGTCGGCCCGCGCCCGCCGCTACCGGAGGAAGTGGAGCGCTACGAGCGCTGGCAGCGGAGGCGGCTCCGCATGCAACCGGGGCTAACGTGCCTGTGGGCGCTGGAGGGACGGAATCAACTTGATTTCAAGCGCTGGATGGAGCTTGACCTCGAATACATCGATCATTGGTCTCCACTGCTCGACTGGAAGATTCTTATTAAGACGATCCCCGTGGTCCTGCTCGGTCGCGGCGCTTCCTGACCGGCCAAACGCAGTCTCAATGTCTCGAAAGCGCGGAGCGTTTTGTGCGTTACCTCATCCTCAGCGACATTCACGCCAACCTGGAAGCGTTCGAGGCTGCCCTTGAGATGGCGCGTGGCAAGTACGATCAGGCGGTGTGCCTGGGCGACGTCGTGGGGTACGGCCCGGACCCTAACGCCGTCATCGACCTTTTGCAGCAGACAGTTTCCGTTGTCATTCGCGGCAACCACGACAAAGCCTGCAGCGGAATCACGGACGTCGAAGACTTCAGCCCCTTTGCCAAGTTCGCGGTCTTGTGGACGCGCCAGCAACTCACACCCGAACACACGGCCTTCCTGCGCCAGCTTCAGCCCGGCCCTCTCTCCATGGCCGGATTTGAAATGGTCCATGGCTCCGCAGAAGACGAGGACCAGTATCTTCTGGACGCGGCAGAAGTGATTCCGGCTTTGCGGAACCAAACAGAGCAGCTTGTGCTGTTCGGCCACACGCACCATCAGGGCGGCTTTACGTTAAACCATGCCGGCGTATTCAAGGGCGTTGCCGTCCGCTCGCGCCGGAAGGGGCGCGTGATGAGCGTTGATCTCAAGGACAGAACACGCCATCTCATCAACCCCGGCTCCATTGGTCAGCCTCGCGACGGCGACTGGCGGGCGGCCTTTGCCATACTCGACGAATCAAAACGCCAAATCGAGTTTTACCGCGCCCCTTACAAGGTTGACATCACTCAAAGAAAAATGGCCAGCGCAGGGCTGCCCGAGTTCCTCATCCAACGCCTGAGTGTGGGCCGTTAGCGCGAGCGCGAAAATCACTGTCATAGAGCTGGCCTCGATTTTCCACCGCTTCCGCCGCATATAGAGCGCCGGCTGAACGCAATTTGGCATGAGAAATTCATTGAATAAAAGCTCTCACGCAGAGGCGCTAAGACGCAAAGCATCGCAAAGAGCTAATTTGGACAGACTTGGTCACAGAACCCTGCTACGTTGCAACAACGCCGGTCTTCCCACCACTCCTTATGCCTGCAGAGGCGGCCTGAAAACCCTGCCGTACTTCTGCGCAAGCACGCCCAGGAAAAACGCGGCGAAGCGGCCTTCAGCTTCCAGGCGCTGCTCGAGGGTGGCGGCGTTCGTGGCGCGCATCGTCGTCAACTGGTGGAAGAAATCCTGCGGCCGGATGATCAGGACGCCCTTCCCAAGGACAGGGCTCGTGTTCGCAGGGCCGTCGTATACCGTGATGTAAAGGGTTGTCGTGTCATGCCACACGTCGGAAACAGGGCGGTCGCAAATCAACTTGAAGCCTTCGAAAAAGTAAACCCGCCCGTCATCGGCCTTCAGCGGCATCCGGTACCACATCCGGCGGGTCGCGGGCTGGGCCGCGTCCACGACGAACAGGTTAAACGTTCCGTTGGTCACCGTTAGCGGACGCGGCGAAAGCGCCGGGGCACTCACGCTGCCCACCATGCGGGCTTCGTGCTTCGGGTCGTTCACCATCGCGTCCACGTCTTCTGACACAATGGTGAGCGTAAAGGTAAAGGGGGAGTTTGCGGCCTTGCCCTGATCGGCCCCGCGCTGGTAATCATCCTTGACCTGAACTGAAAAGTAGCCGGTCATGGTTTCGGTGAACTCGACGCCAACTTTCTGGGTTGCAGGAGCCTGCGCAGGTCGCGACGGCAACGTGTAATCGATCTTCCAGCCGCGGTCACGCGCGGCCAGCGCCGCAGCCCGCTCCGCAAGCGCGGAGATGGTAAGCAGTGGATTCACACCGAGCGGCCGCGGGACCACCGCCCCATCCATCACGTAGAGGCTGTCATAGGCCTCGGGGCCGCGAGCGGAGCTGAATACCTGACTCTTGTGGTTTACCACGCCGTGATCCGCGTCTTCCGCCATCACGCAACCCCCGAGCGGGTGAACGCTCATGAGATTGTTATGCAGAAGCTTCGTCCACAGCGGATCCATTACGTATTCGCCGCCGAGGGCTTTCGAGGCTTTCTGAAGCGTAGCGTTCACTTTGTCGAAGATGGGCTGATCGCCCACGCCCGGCCAGTGAATGCGTAACTGATCGTTTTCAAGCGTCATGCGGCCGGCCCCGTCATCGTGCGTCATCACCAAGTACGTTTGCGTGTTGCGCACAGCCCCGTGGTACGGCCCTTCCACCCAGCTTGCAAGCCTTCGATAATCCTCCCGCAGCGCCTCGGGCCAGACCGGCGCGTAGGTGCGGCCGGCAAGATCCGCAGCAACCGCAAGCCCCGTAGGCAGGAATCCGGCGAGCGGGCCGGGCGGCGAGCCTTCCTCAATCACCATGCCGTCGTCGAGCTTGGGCTGCTCGCGCAGGTCGATAATTCCGGTAATGCACGGGCCGACGGGAGGAATTTCACCGGGGCGGTGGTGCCCCCATCCCACGCCGTTGATTTCGTGGTCCGTGTCATAGGCGAAGCCCAGCACGTCTCCATTACCGGTAAAGCGCTCGCCCACCTGGTCTGAAAGCGCCAGCCCGTGAGCCTTCGAGCGCAGCAGGATTTCCGTCGAGCCGAGCGCTCCGGCGCCTAAAATCAGCACGTCAGCGCTCACCGTCATCTCGGGCGCGTTAAATGGCTCCCGGCCTACGCCCAGTACTTCCACGTGAACCAGCCAGCGGTTGCCGCTGCGTTCAACCCAGCGAACGTCCACCTGCGTATATATCTCCGCGCCGTGGTTTTTAGCATCCGGCAGGTAGTTCATGCTGAGCGTGTTCTTCGCCGCGTAGTTGCAACCCGTGACGCAATCGCCGCAACATATGCACGGGCGCTGCTCCACGCCCGCGTGGTTCTGGCCGGTCACGGTGAAATTGACGTTGATGGGTGGATGATAAAACTTCGCGCCCATGCTTTTCGCCGAGAGCTCGAGCGCCTGAAGCTTGGGCAACTCCGGAAAACCGGAGGAGGGGTAAGGCTGCGGCTTCAGCATTTCTTCGGCGTGACCGTAACCTTCTTCGACAAGCGCGTCGAGGTCATCCCTCAACGCTTTCGGCCACCGGGCGTCCTCGAACACACGCGGCTCGGCGCGCAACGCCACGTTTGCGTTCACAAGCGACGTTCCCCCCAGACCGCAGCCCTTGAAAACATTGATGTCTTCATTGATGTTGAATTCGTAGAGGCTGCTTTTGGAACCCACGTGTCCGGCGGGCGTCTCAGCTTGCATTTCTCCGACAGCGCGCAGTTCCGTGTCAGGATATTCACCGGGCTGGAACTCCTTGCCACGCTCAAGCACGCACACCTGCTGCCCGGCGCGCGCTAGGCGCGAGGCGGCTATGGCCGCGCCGTATCCTGAGCCAACTACAACAACCGTGTAGTGGTCCTTGATTTGTTCGATTGGAAAAGAGAGACGCGACATCGCCATTTAACCGCTCCCGTCAGTATGAAGTCATTAAGGCAAAAACCCGGCATGGCTCACAGTTTCGCCTTGCGCTGCCAGACCCAACAGCCTTAACTCAAAAGCGAGCTTCAGCCGTCTTAAACAATTGAGGGGCACTATACCATTGCCAGGAACGGACGCGCAAACGCGCGTCGCCCGCCGGGACGATGGGCGAGTGTTTGCGTCACGTTTTTGCGTTCCACAATAGGGGTTGCCCAAGGGTCCGGCGGTCCGGCGATGCGCACCCAACGAGGCATCCCCCTGTGGCAAGTTGACTAGCCTAACAGTTTGTTGAAAAACCCGGACACCCTGTCATTCTGAGGAGCCGAAGGCGACGAAGAATCTCGTATGTTGCTGATTCACAATGAAAGCAGATCCTTCGCTCCGCTAGGATGACAGCCCTTTTGCGTTTTTCAACAAACTGCTAAGGCAAACTGCTGCCGCCGGTGGTTTTTCCTTGCGGCTACTGCCGCGCGAGCCCGTTTCAAACCGGCGCACTTTGCGTATCTTATTCATTCCAAACGAAATAGCCGGACATTAGATTACTCTTGTGGATTCAATCACTTACAAAATTCCTCCGGTTTGAAGCTCCGGTTCGCGCCGGTTCGAACTTCTAATGTTTATTTGTTTTCAATAGGATGCCGGTTAAAAAGGTTAAACATTCTTGATGAATCTCAAGTTTGATCCGGCCTGGCAATTAAGTCTTTATAGATAATGGTGTTGGTGGCCAGACAAGCGCGGGCCAGGCGATGGAAGAGATTGA
>NFUN01000138.1 GCA_002197525.1 Acidobacteria subdivision 13 bacterium RH2 MAG17b
GGGCTATCTCACTCCCCAGCAGTTCTTGGCTCAATCCTCATCTCCTCGAAAGGAACCTGAGTGTCACTAATCTACTGGACGAGTACAAGGAATTGACCGCTAGCCGCTTCGTCTGCTAATTTATAAAGAGTTCCGGCAGTTCGGTTCGCAATCCGGCATGGAAAACATCCAAATCACTTTTCCCGACGGGAGCGCCCGTGAGTTTCCCCAAGGTATCACCGCCCTGGAAGTTGCCAAGTCAATCGGTCCGCGCCTGGCCGCTGAGGCCTTAGTGGCCAAGGTGGACAGTAGGCTAGTGGACCTTTCAACCCCCCTTGAGGAAAGCGGCCCGATTCAGTTCATCACGCCCGCATCTCCGCAAGGGCTGGAGGTTTACCGGCATTCTTCCGCCCATTTGCTGGCCGCGGCAGTGCTAGAGCTCTTCCCGGACGCTCACCCCGGCATCGGACCACCCACCGAAACGGGCTTCTTTTACGATTTTTATCGCGAGAAGCCGTTCACAGAAGATGACCTTGCGAAGCTCGAAGAGAAGATGGCGGAGCTGGTGAAAGCCGATTTGCCTTACGAGCGCGTCTATTTCCCTAAAGAAGAGGGCCTGAAGCTTTTTGAAAAGATGGGGGAATTCCTGAAGTGCGAGCTGATTCAGGAGAAGGCGGAGCCCGTCTTTTCCGCCTATCGCACCGGAAAGTTCCTGGATTTTTGCCGTGGCCCGCATATTCCGTCTACAGGACGGATCAAGGCTTTCAAACTGCTCAGCGTGGCGGGCGCCCACTGGAAAGGCGACGAACACTCCCGCCCGATGCAGCGCATTTATGGCACTGCGTTTTTCAGCCGGAAGGACCTCGATCAGTTTCTTGCGCAGATTGAAGAAGCCAAGAAGCGCGATCACCGGCGGCTGGGCAAGGATCTGGACCTGTTCAGCATCCAGGAAGAGGCCGGGCCAGGGCTTATCTTCTGGCATCCCAAGGGCGGGCTCATTCGCAAGGAGATCGAGGATTTCATGCGTGACGAGCTGCTGAAGCAGGGCTACCAGCTTGTCTATACGCCGCACGTAGCGCGCGTGGATTTGTGGAAGACGAGCGGACACGCTGACTTTTACCGCGAAAACATGTTCACGCCCATCCAACTGGAGGACGCCGAGTACCAATTGAAGCCGATGAACTGCCCATTCCACATCCTCATCTATAAGGACGCGCGGCGCAGCTATCGCGAGCTGCCGATGCGCCTTGCGGAATTCGGCACGGTCTACCGCTACGAACGCTCCGGTGTGATGCACGGACTGCTGCGGGTTCGAGGCTTCACCCAGGACGACGCGCACATCTTCGCCACGCCTGAAACAGTGGAAGCCGAAGCCGCTGCCTGCGTGGATTTTGCCATGCTCGTGCTGCGCACCTTCGGCTTTGATAAATTCGAGGTGGAGCTTTCCACCTGGGATCCCGAAAACCGCTCCAAATATTCGGGCGAGGCGAGCCTGTGGGAGCTGGCGGAGCGGACGCTTGAATCCGCGCTGCGCAGCCGGGGGCTTGAATTCAAGCGCATGCCGGGGGAAGCGGCGTTTTACGGGCCCAAGATCGACGTGAAGCTGGTGGACGCGCTCGGCCGCTCCTGGCAGCTTTCCACTGTGCAGTTTGACTTTTTCCTGCCGCAGCGCTTCGCCCTGGAGTATATCGGCGCGGACGGCCATTCTCACACGCCCATCATGGTGCATCGCGCGCTGCTCGGTTCCATCGAGCGCTTCTTCGGCGTGTTGATCGAGCATTATGCCGGAGCGTTTCCCTTGTGGCTCTCGCCCGTGCAGGCGGTGGTGCTGCCCATCAGCGAAAAGCACGCGGATTACGCTGGACGCGTGATGGAGACGTTACGCGCAGCCAAAATTCGTGTGCATCTGGACGGCCGCAACGAGAAGCTGAACGCCCGCATCCGCGATGCACAGATACAAAAAGTTCCCTTTATGCTCGTAGTAGGGGATCGCGAGGCGCAGAGCAACACTGTGGCCGTGCGGCGGCGGGATAGCGGCGACGCTGGCTCGAAGCCTCTCGAAGATTTCGTTCGTTGGGCTCGCGAGCTTATCGACACTCGCGCCGCAAAATGGTAACCTAGAGTGGCATCACCAGGCAGGTGAATTGCTTGAGGAACCCCGAGCAATAATGACAGAATAGCGGCCCTAATGGCCGGGAGGGACAGACCCATCGCTGATCGATATACTCGTGTCAACGAAAGGATTCGAGCCAAAGAAATCCGGGTGGTAGATGATGAGGGCAATCAGCTTGGCATCATGCCGCCGTGGGATGCTATGAAGGTAGCCCGCGAGCGCGGGCTGGATCTGGTGGAAGTTTCGCCGCGCGCCAACCCGCCCGTGTGCCGGATTATCAATTACGGCAAGTATCTCTACCAGCAAAGCAAGCGCCAGCACGACGCGCGCAAGCATCAGCGCTCGATCGAGCTTAAAGAAGTCAAGTTCCGGCCGCGCATCGGCGGGCATGACTTCGAGGTGAAGAAGAACCACATTCTCGGATTTCTGCAGGAAGGCAGCAAGGTGAAGGCCACCATTGCTTTCCGCGGGCGGGAGATGGCGCATCGCGACATTGGATGGACCATGATGAACCGTCTGGTTGAGGAGATCGGGGAACATTGCGTGGTAGAAACACGCCCCAAGCAGGAAGGGCCGAATTTATCCGTGATTCTGGCGCCTAATAAGAAGCCCGGTTCCAAGCCCTCGGGAGGCCAGCCGCGAGCGAAAGTTGAAGCAAACGCTGCTCCTGCCCGGGCTGACGCGCCCGCGGCGTTGCCGGGCGGACCTGCTGAAAATACCGGAGGATGATTTTGCCAAAAGCCAAGTTGAAGACTCACAAAGGCGCCGCCAAACGTTTCAAACTAACTGGGTCCGGTAAAGTTGTTCGCGGCCATGCCTACGCGCGGCACATTCTGACCTCGAAGCCCAGCAAGCGAAAGCGCAAACTGGGCCAGCGCGTCGTTGCGGCCGCGGCGGACGTGCGGCGCGTGCGCGCGATGCTGCCTTACGGGAATTAAAAGCAGGTTTCAGGCGCCAGGGAAAGACGGAGGGTGTTCGCTTTTGGTGATCAACCCTCAGCCGGTCAGGCCCAAAATCTCGATTGTTCAGTCTTTCGCTAACACCTGAAACCTAGTACCTAACACCGGCTCTTATGGGTGCGGGAAGGCCAATGGCTGGGTGCCTTCGCGAGACACTCTCTCGCCACTATTGCCGCCCCTTACAATCCAGACGAAAGGAGCAAACCCATGCCTCGAGTAAAACGCGGCACTGTGCGCCGCGCCACAAGAAAAAAGCTTTCCAAGCTTACCAAAGGTCATTTTCTCAACAAGAGCAAGCTCTACCGCTACATGAAGGAGTCGGCAGACCGGGCCGGACGCTTCGCATATCGCGACCGGCGGCGGCGTAAGCGCGACTTTCGCCGTCTATGGATACTGCGGATCAACGCAGCAGCCCGCCAGAACGATCTGACTTACAGCCAGTTCATGCATGGGCTGAAAGCGCTGGGTTCCGAAATGGACCGAAAGTCTCTGGCGGAGATTGCGGCGCGCGATTCGGGAGCCTTCGCGGCGCTCGCTGCGGAGGTAAAGAAGGCCCTCGCGAGTCAACCGACTGGCCAATGAGCAAGCGCTCCATTTCATAAGGCCGGTTGAACCCCTCACCCGGCCTTCGGCCACCCTCTCCCCAAAGGGCGAGGCGTGATGAAATGTCATCATCATGATGGAAAAGCAACCCCTCACCCCGCGCGCTCTCCCCTGCCGTGGCGAAAGAGGGCGCACGGCGAAGCGGTTTCTACATCCTCAAAACCCTCTCCCCTTGGGAGAGGGGGAACCGCGAAGCGGTGGGTGAGGGCTTTCCCGGTGGGTTAAAACCCTGCATAAACACGTTTGTCTGAGGTGAAACCTCGTTAAGGTTCGCGTACAGACGGCGCCTGCCGCAGGTTCCTATGAGCATTGACGAAAAAGTTCGCAAAACCCTCGCCGAACTTGGCGTGAGCGGGGAGTTGGAGATTGCCAGCCTGTTCGCCGACGTGATCAAGGCAGCGAAGGATGAGCGCAGGGCAGTTCTCTCTTCGGTCAAATCGCAGGTAGCGGATGTTGCTAAGTTCAAGGCGCTTCATGACCGGTGGCTCGCACGTAAGAACGGAATCCTCTCTCTCATTGACGAAAACTGGCTGAAAACGGCACCCAAGGATTTGAAGCCGGTCGTGGGTCAAAAATTCAATGAGCTTAGGAAAATCATTGCCGATATAGGACGGCCCGCGGAACTCCTAAATCCAACTCCGGCCAAGAATGCGCGATTGTCCGATCTTACCCTTCCCGGTTATCAGCGCCCGCTTGGGTCGCTGCATCCTATTACGCAAGTACAGCGCGAAATCGAAGACATTTTCCTGAATCTAGGCTTTGCTATCGAGAGCGGGCCGGAGATTGAAAGCGTCTACTACAATTTCGACGCCTTGAATATTCCTGAAAGCCACCCTTCCCGTGACGACTGGGATACTCTTTACATCAACCCGGAAACTGTGTTGCGCACGCACACTTCACCCGTCCAGATTCGCGCGATGCAGCGTCGCGGCGCTCCACTTTACATCGTAATTCCCGGCAAGTGCTACCGGAGGGATAATCCAGATTCCACGCACTCTCCGATGTTCCATCAGATCGAAGGGCTGGCCGTTGACACTGACATTAGCTTTGCAGACCTGAAGGGGGCGCTGGATTTCTTTGCCCGGAAGTTCTTCGGCGAAAAGACCCGCACCAGCTTTCACCCAAGCTTCTTTCCGTTCACCGAGCCGAGTGGTGAAGTGGCGATTAGCTGCATTTTCTGCGGCGGCAACGGTTGCCGTGTGTGCAAGCACAGCGGATGGATCGAGGTGATGGGTTGCGGAATGGTCCATCCCGAGGTCCTGCGTCATGGCGGAATCAATCCCGAGCGCTATACGGGTTGGGCGTTCGGCCTCGGAGTGGAGCGCTACGCCATGATGAAGTATGGAATTAATGATATTCAGCTTTTCTATCAGAGTGATGTCAGATTTTTGGAGCAGTTTTAAGATGGATCATTCATGGCTTCATTGAGTCATTGGCTCAATGATTCAATCATTCAATCCTACAATGAAAGTTTCTCTCAATTGGCTCAAAGATTTCGTTGACGTTCCGGCTGACCCACGCGAACTCAAGTCCCGCCTGACGATGCTTGGCTTGGGCGTGGAGTCTTTCACGGCAGACGGTGAAGACGAGATACTCGAAGCCGAGATCACCACCAATCGCCCCGATTGCCTCAGCCATTACGGAATCGCGCGAGAAATCGCAACGACCTATCTGAAGCCTCTGAAGCGCCTGGATGTAGTTGTTAAGGAATCGGAACCTGCCGCCTCGGGCGAGATTGGCATTGAGATTCTGAATCCCGATCTTTGCGCGCGCTACTGTGGCCGTGTGATCCGCAATGTCGAGGTGAAACCTTCCCCACAATGGTTGGCTCGCCGCCTTCAGGCTGTTGGGCTGCGGCCAATCAACAATGTGGCGGACGTAACAAACTACGTACTCATGGAGCTTGGCCATCCGCTGCACGCTTTCGATCTGGCGCGCTTGGCTGAGCGGCAAATCGTGGTGCGGCGCGCGCGGCCGGGCGAGACTCTGAAGATGCTGGATGGCGCCACACGCGCGCTGACGGTAGATAATCTCGTGATTGCCGATGCCGGGCGACCCGTGGCGCTGGCGGGCGTCATGGGTGGCGAGGAATCTGCCATTACGGCGGCCACCAAGTCCGTGTTGCTCGAAAGCGCCTGGTTTGATCCGGTTACGATCCGCCGCACTGCAAAGATGCACGGCCTCCATACGGAAGCCTCACACCGCTTTGAGCGCGGAGCGGATATTGAGATGGCGCCGCTGGCGCTTGACCGGGCCGCCGAACTGATCCGCGAGTTGGCGGGTGGTGAAATCCTGCGCGGCTTGCTTGATGTTTATCCAAAGCCCCGAAAGCGCGAAAGAATCGTGCTGCGGCGGGGCGAAATCCTGCGCGTTCTTGGAACAGAAGTGGCGGGAGAAGATGTTGAAAGGATTTTGCCGCCGCTCGGCTTCGCGGTAGAACGCGATGGAAGCGAGGGATGGAATGTTATACCTCCCTCGTTTCGGCTTGATGTGACTCGACAGGTGGATTTGATCGAGGAAGTGGCGCGTCATTTTGGCTATGACCATCTGCCCGCGCGGCTGATCCCTGCCCCACCGCGCGCCGAGCGCGATTTGCTGCGGGAAAAAGAGAGCGCCCTCTCGCAGCGGCTGGTGAGCCTGGGCTACCGCGAGATCATCACAACTTCAATGATCGACCCGGCGGAGAACCTTAAGTTTAGCGGCTCGCAGTCCGTCGTGCTGGAGAATCCGCTCAGCCAGGAAGCCTCCGCGCTGCGGACCACGATGATTCCGAGCATGGTTGCTGCCCTCCGCTGGAACCTGGACCGCGATCGTGAAGATCTTCGGTTCTACGAGTTTGGCAAAGTGTACTGGTTCGCTCCGGATGGCATCCCGAAAGAGCGCAGAGTGCTGGCGATTGGCCTTACCGGGAACCGGCGCAGCATCTCAGTTCACGAAAGCGCGAAGGCGGCCGATTTTTTCGATCTCAAGGGGGACTTGGAGAGTCTGTGGGAAATTTTTGACCTCGGTCAAGTGACCTTCATTTCTGAGGACGGCGGCGGATACGAACCAGGCATCCACGGCCGTTTTTCAAGGGGCGGCAAAGCGCTCGCGGCCTTTGGGCAACTGGCTGCGGAAGCGGCGGCGGCGTACAAACTGCGCCAGGCTGTTTTTGTGGCGGAAATTGATCTGGATGCGCTTCTGAATTGCGATTTAAGATCAAAAGCCTTTCGTCCGTATTCCAAATTTCCAGCCGTCGCGCGGGACTTTTCACTGCTTGTTCCCCATGGCATTTCTTACCGGCGTCTCACCGAAACCTTACAGAGTCTTGACTTGCCTGACCTTGTGGAGTTCAGACCTGTGGACTTATTCCTAGGTGGCGCGATAGGCTCCGAGCGCTATAGTTTGCTTCTCCGTCTCACGTTCCAAAATTCCACCCATACTCTAACGAGTGAAGAAGTCGCTGCTGCGGGGCAAAGGATTGTGGAAGCGCTTGAGCTAATCGGCGTCCGGCTTCGCGCTTGACAGCGGGCGGCCCTGTTGAGTCTGTGTGAAAACAGCGGCTGGTGCGGCGGTCTGTGACCTCCGGTCTTTATTTTTCAAGTGCTTCGGCGCTCATAGAGCGCCGCACCAAACTCAAATACGGCTGTTTTCACACAGACTCTGTTAAATCCGGGCGTTCTGCCAGTAGTGCGAGGCTGGGGTTGGGTTGTTTCCAGGGTGGGCGAGATACAACCATGGAGCTGCTTGCCGCAACCGAAGGCTGTGGATGATAGCTTCCGAATAGGCGACGATCCGGCCGGAACCGGGTCTGGGAAATACGCGATTGACGGATTTAATCCGGGCTGACGCGGATTCTCCGGCAGAAGCCCCAAGTTCTGTGTGGTTGGTGAGAAACCCCTGGTCAAAGTCAACGTGACCTATCGCATTAGACCTCTAGGTTCGACGAACTTGCACTAAATGAGTCAAGTTTTCCGCTGCCCCCTCACCCCCAACCCCTCTCCTCCATTTGGGGGAGAGGGTGGCCCGCGTAGCGGGACGGGTGAGGGGGTCACGACTCGTCGGTCTGAGGCGACGCCTCGCTAGAATTTACATATTATAATGTAACTTGTATTTTGCAAGTGATATTGATAATGTGTCGAATGTGCCAGGGAAGCCTAAGTCAAAACGCCGGTCTGGCTGCCCGGTGAGTATTTCCCTCGAGACGTTTGGAGATCGCTGGTCGCTGCTGATTATCCGCGATCTGATGGTTCGCGGGTTCCGGACATTTAAGGAGTTCCAGGAGTCGGGCGAAGGGATTGCCACGAACATCTTGGCGGACCGTCTGCACAAGCTCGAAGCCTCGGGAATCATTACCGCCGAAGAAGAAGAGACGGACGGACGAAGGGTGAACTACCGGCTGACGGAGAAGGGGATTGGTCTGGCGCCGGTGCTGTTGGAGTTGCTCATCTGGGCAGCGCGGCACGAGGAGACGGCGGTGCCCTGTGCTTTCATCGAGAAAATGGCGAAGAATCGCGAAGAGGTCCTTGCTGAAGTCCGGCGGCGGTGGCGGGAACGGGACTCGACTCCGCTGATACCCAAATTTGGGGACAGCGGCGTTGGTCGTAATTCGGCACGAATCCGAGGGGAGGCCTGACCTTCATTATTCGCACGGGTGAGTTAGCGCGTGGTGCTTACGGAGTCGCGCGGAATGGATGAGACCGCAGTAGTTCTGGTTAGGAGAAGCTGCACGAGCGGTAAGCTACTCTGAAAGTGGTATCTGAGAAACAGAAGGACACCGAAGTGGTTGCGTTGCCTCAACACGCGTTGAATCACGCGAAGCGTCAAACCGTCACGCGCTCCGAGGGTGAGACCCCATCAGAAAAATACTTGAAGAAGTTGTGCGACCATAGCTTCCTGTCACTGTGGAGTTATCCAGGCGTTTTTCGCGACCAAGGTCGCACAGAAGGAAAGGGCGACGGCAAAGAAGTATCTGATTTGCTCGTAGTTTTTGAGAACCACGTCATCATCTTCAGTGATAAATATATTCAGTTCGATGACACGGACGGAATCGAAGTTGGCTGGGGCCGATGGTTTAAGAAAGCCGTCTTGAAGTCCGCCCAGCAGGTCTGGGGTGCTGAACGGTGGATTCGACATTTTCCGAACAGACTGTTCTTGGACAGGAGATGCACGATTCCGTTTCCTATAGTTCTGCCTGACCCTGCTACCGCGATTTTTCACCGCATCGTCGTTGCACATGACGCATCTCGCGTTTGTCGAGATCGCATGGGCGGTAGCGGCAGTTTGATGCTGGATACACACTTAGTCGGACAGGAGCATCTGAAGCGACCATTTGTCATCGGTCACATAGACGCCATTAAGGACTACGTACATGTATTTGATGACGTGTCGCTCAATGTGGTGATGACGTATCTAGATACTATCAGTGACTTCGTTGCGTACCTGACGAAAAAGGAAAAGCTGTTGACGAGTGGAATCCACGTGCTCGCGGCTGGTGAA
Organism: Acidobacteria subdivision 13 bacterium RH2 MAG17b; assembly: GCA_002197525.1. GTDB lineage: Bacteria > Acidobacteriota > Terriglobia > UBA7540 > UBA7540 > RH2-MAG17b. Next base: position 9,133 of record NFUN01000138.1, read on the forward strand.
GAAGAACTTCTAGCGCAATTTGTCGAAAAGCTGAACGGCGAAGGTGAGCACGATTTCGCTTTTCCGAAAGATACTGCTGGGATCCTACTTCACGAAGGGAGGTGGGCAAAGTTTTTGAGCAGTGAAGAGCGGAAAGCGCAGCTAGCGGCCAATCAAATCTCCTACTCTTGGGATTTGCTGGTTGAGAAGTTTTTGCACCACTTGATGTCGGGCACTCAGTACGAAGCCACTCATGCCGAGATGAGTGAGCAGGAAAAATCATTTCGATGGCTCGCGAGAGAGGATCGCACACGCCGTAGAATGCTCGCGAAAGCAATACACGGGTTGCTGGAAAAGACACCAGCAAACTATCGAGCCTCAAGACTTGTCAAACCTTCACGACCCGGGGACCCCTATTTCCTGTTCCTCTTGCTGCCCCGCTACCCCAGCGTCGAAGAGAAAGACTATCGCCGCGTTCGAGCACAGATGCTCCGCGAATACTGTCTAGTTGTGAAACTGCACTTCCCTGACGCGCAGCACGTTATCGGTATCGCGACCGAAACCTTGGACGGTAACGACTATCGCTCCGAAGATTTTGTTCATCTCGATGCGACCGAGTGGAGCGAAGAGCTAGACAGGCAAGCTCGCGCTAGTAAGGCGGACCTTGGCATTTTCGTGGACATAAAAGCCTTCGCCGGGCGCGAACAGGAGTACCCAGTCGAGGAAAAAAAATCCAAGCGCGTTTCTATTTCCCGAAACTCTCCATGTACATGCGGTAGCGGCGAACGCTTCAAGCGATGCTGTGGTGTCGGGATGTTCAGCAAGAAGAAAGGTAGACTGTTTCGAAAACTCAAAGACTAGGCGAGCGTTTGCAGGCGATTTTTGAATAGGCTGGCTGCGAAGACTGATGCGAAATTCAGGAAGGAGGAACAAATGAGCAAGATACGAGTATTGGTTGGCACGCGCAAGGGCGCGTTCGTCCTGACGTCGGACGGAAAGCGCGAGAAATGGGACGTCAGCGGCCCCCACTTTGCGGGCTGGGAGATCTACCACATGAAGGGATCGCCTGCTGATCCGAACCGGCTGTACGCATCGCAGTCGAGCGGCTGGTTCGGGCAGATCATCCAGCGCTCGAGCGACGGCGGCAAAATGTGGGAGACGCCCGGAGGCGGGATGACGACTGCGCCAAGCGGACAGCCTCGTGGCGAGAGCAATAAATTCGTCTACGACACTTCTCCGGAAACCGGCAAACCCCTCACCACGCATCAGTGGTATGACGGCACGCAGCACCCCTGGGAATTCAAGCGAGTCTGGCATCTCGAACCGTCGCTCACCGATCCGGACACGGTCTACGCCGGAGTGGAGGACGCGGCCATATTCCGCTCGACTGACGGCGGCCAGACCTGGCAGGAGTTGGCCGGACTGCGCGGCCACGGCACGGGGCCCAAATGGCAGCCAGGCGCCGGCGGGATGTGCTTGCACACGATCCTTCTCGATCCTGGCAATCCCGCGCGAATGTTCATCGCGATCTCGGCGGCGGGAGCCTTCCGGACCGACGACGGCGGCCAGACGTGGCGGCCGATCAACCGTGGACTGAAGTCTCAATACATCCCCGACCCGAATGCCGAGGTCGGCCACTGCGTTCACCATATCGCTATGAATCCGTCGCGCCCGGGTGTGCTGTTCATGCAGAAGCACTGGGACGTCATGCGCAGCGGCGACGGGGGCGAATCATGGCAAGAGGTCAGCGGGAACTTGCCGACGGACTTCGGGTTCGCGATCGACGTTCACGCGCACGAGCCGGAGACCGTCTACGTGGTCCCGATCAAGAGCGACTCGGAGCACTTTCCGCTGGATGGGAAGCTGCGCGTGTATCGCAGCCGCACGGGCGGAAACGAGTGGGAGGCGCTCACCAAAGGTCTGCCGCAACGCGACTGCTACGTCAACGTGCTGCGCGACGCGATGGCCGTCGACTCGCTCGATTCGTGCGGCGTGTATTTTGGCACCACCGGCGGGCAGGTGTACGCGTCGGCTGACGCCGGAGACAACTGGGATCCCATCGTTCGCGATCTTCCGGCCGTGCTTTCTGTCGAGGTCCAGACGCTGTCATGATCCGAGTCACGCTCCCCTACCATCTGCGGAGGCTGGCGCACGTCGACGGCGAGGTGACGCTCGAGGTTGAGGGCGAGGTTACGCAACGCTCGGTCCTCGACGCGCTCGAGGCACGCTATCCGGTGTTGCGCGGGACGATCCGCGATCACGTCACGCAACAGCGTCGGCCGTTCATCAGGTTCTTCGCCTGCGAGGAGGATGTGTCCCACGAACTGCCAGACGCTCCACTGCCCGGCGCGGTCGCGTCGGGGGCCGAGCCTTTTCTGATCGTAGGGGCCATCGCCGGCGGCTAAGTGCTGCTGTTCGGAATTACGGCGCCGTATTCTTTGTGCCAGTAACTCCTCACCCGTCCCGCGACGCGGATAGGAATTCTTGAATGCACGCCAATTATAACTGCTCCAACGAAGCCGGCCAAGGCCGTTCAACCCGGTGTAAGGTTGAACATAGCGGTTTTACGCCACATGGTGAGATCTGCTCACCGCTAGCCGGGCCAAGTTGACCTACTGCCCAAGCCGGTTCTACTTGTGCGCCTGTTCTGGTTGTTTCTGTTTACGGGTCTTCTGCCGCCGGAGATTCCTGAAGATGAGAACTACTACCACGGTGGCAAAGGCAATAAGGCCAAGCGTGTTGAGGCGAGTCAGGAACTGGAATAGGCGCCTCCAACTGCTGGCCAGAAAGTAGGCGGCAAACCCTGTGCTTACGGCCCAGATCACCGCGCTGACGACGTTGAAGAAGAGAAAGCGTGGCGCCGGCATTGCGAAGACGCCGGCCAGCAGGCCGACGACTTCGCGCAACCCGGCAACGAACCGCGCCGCCAGGATGGCCCATCCGGCATTCTTCAGAAAAATGGATTGGGCAAGCTCAAACTTGTGCGAAGAGATGAGCAGCTTGCTTCGATGCCGTTCGATGAACGCTTTTCCGCCTGCCCTCCCAATCAGAAAGCCGATGCATTCGCCCAGTACCGCGCCGGAGATCCCTGCCAGAATCGCCCAACTAAGCCGTAATCCTCCTCTCCGCGCGAGAAAGCTGGCAAACAGGAGCGTGGTCTCGCCCGGCACAGGCACGCCTGCATTTTCGACGAGCGTGGCTATGAAAACGGTCCAGTAGCCGTAATGACGAAAGAAATGAGAGAGGACGATATAAACGTGATGAGCCATGATTCCCAGCCGCCGGCCAGGATGCCGTCAAGTTTCGCCGGTGTCCGTTTGAAAGGATAATCGGTGAAGGGCAATGTCCCGTGACGAGTCGCAGGCGGCCATCGGGGTGCAAACTTCAGCCGCTCGCCTGCGGGGCGCCTCCTATACTCTATTGAGGATTACAAATTATACTGACATCGATCATTGTAGCAGCCTCTGGCCGCCCTTTTCCCGGCGCCCAGAGAGCGCCGCTGCAGCAAATGCCGTCACTATAATTTGTAATCCCATAGAAGCTGTTTCAAAACCTTCTGTAAGATAATTATGAAGCAGGCGATATGGCGATATGAAAGAATGGCTGATAAACAGCCAGCGAGCGGTCGTAAGGACCACCAGGCAGCGAAACTTGTCGAGCACCTTTGCTGATGGGAAATATCCTGGGAGCCATTGATTGGCTGACATCACTCCATCAAATATCGCACTTCTTCGAGTGTCCAGTATGCCTCGATCACATACAACAACTACTGCGACCTCAGATGCTTGTAAAGAGTTTTGAAATGGCTTCTAGTTTTTAAGGCGGGAAACAGGTTTATCGATGGATAAAAAGCCGGGCACGGGAGCGCCCGGCTCCAAGACTACCAGACGAAGCGCCACACCTTGCGGGCGACGGTTTTCGTCCCGCTGGCCACTGCGCCGGGCTCAGACTTCAAAGCGCTCCCAGTGCGCGCGGCGGTATCCGCGACGGCGTCACCTGCGGCCGCGCCTCCTGCAGCCACGCCACCCGCGGCGGCAGCAACGCCTCCCTCCGCACCGGTCAAGCCCTGCTTGGCAGCGTTCACAACCGTGTGTCCGGCGGAGGCCGTCCCGCCGGCGACTGCAGCGCCGCTGGCTGCGGCAACCTGAGTGGCGCTATCGGCGCCCTTGGCAATCTGCTTTCCTGCGTACCGGATTACTCCGGCTTGCACTGCCTGACTGAGACAAACGAAAGTGAATACGGAAAACAAGACCAACAGCTTGTTGAATTTCATTTCTGAAACCTCCTGGTGAGCTAATTCAATAATCGGATAGTGAGCCCGTTTGGGTGTTGTAGCGGCGCCCTCTGCCCGCCGGTCTTTATTTTTCAAACGATTCGGCGGCCAGAGGCCGCTCTACAGCAAACTGACCCATTACCATAAACCGCGCTTATTTTTCTGCCTACGTCTTGCCGGGTGCGTCTACATATTTAGACGCCGATAGCGCACCTGAGGTTGGTCGCCCATAAAAAAGACGTGGTTTTCAGGCCGGCTGGCACGAGGGTAAATTTCCCAATGCCCGTTTCCCCGGTCTCAGATAGAATGAGCCTTCGCCAAGCTTGCAGGGGTAGCAGGACGGCTTGTTTAGTTTTTCGCGCAGGCGGCCGGACCCGATGCGACCGGAGGAGGAATAAACCGTGGTTCACGATACCATCGTCTGTCTTCTCGCTGGAGGAGCCGGAGAACGCCTTTATCCGTTGACTCGCGACCGCGCCAAACCGGCTGTTCCTTTTGGCGGAGCTTATCGCATCGTGGATATTACGCTTTCGAACTGCGTTAATTCCGACCTGCGGCGGATCTTCGTGGTGACGCAGTATAAAGCGCTCTCGCTCAACCGCCATCTGCGCGAGGGCTGGAACATAGTGGCTAACGAGCTGGGGGAGTTCGTGCAGGTCCTTCCGCCCATGAAACGGGTCGGAGAGAGTTGGTACCAAGGGACGGCGGACGCTATCTACCAAAACCTCTATTCCATCGGGTCGGAGCCCTGCAAGCACGTGCTCGTTCTCTCCGGCGACCACGTTTACAAGATGGACTATCAGTTGATGCTCCAGCACCACAAAGACGCCGGAGCTGACGTGACCGTTGGGACGATTGAAATTGACCGCTCGGAGGCTTCGCGGTTTGGGGTGGTGGAAGTGGACTCCGAAGGCCGCATCACCGGCTGGCAGGAGAAACCTGCGAATCCCAAGCCGTCTTCTCCCCACAATCCGGACAAGTGCTACGTCTCGATGGGCATTTACTGCTTCAACCAGGACCTTTTGATCGAGGCTGCTCTGGCCGATGCGGAAGACCCCGATTCCACGCACGACTTCGGGCGCGACGTAATCCCTAAACTCATTGGGAGCCGCCGCGTTTGTTCCTACAACTTCGTCGATGAAAACAAGAAAGAAGCGCAGTATTGGCGGGATATCGGCGCCATCGACGCCTATTACGAAGCCAACATGGATTTGGTCTCCGTATCGCCCATCTTCAATCTCTATGACAAAGACTGGCCGCTGCGCACGTACCAGAGGCAATACCCTCCCGCGAAATTTGTGTTTGCACAGGAAGGACGCCGCATCGGCATGGCCGTGGATTCCATCGTCTGCATGGGTTCCATCATCTCGGGAGGCCGTGTGAACCGCTCAATTCTTTCCTTTGACGTCCGCGTGAACAGCTACTCGGAAGTGGAAGACTCGATTATTTTCCCTCACGTTCAGATAGGCCGTCACTGCCACATCCGCCGCGCCATCATCGACCGCCACGTCCGCCTTCCCGAAAATACCGAAATAGGTTACAACCTCGAGGAGGACCGCAAGAAATACCACGTGACTGAGAGCGGCATTGTGGTGGTAGTGCCCGAACAGCGATTGTATGAGGAGCCGGAGTAGCCACCTGCAGATTGCAAAATAGTGCGGCAACAAGTGCTGGTGCGGCGTCCTCCAGCCGCCGGTCTTTCGGCGCTCCCCGACAGCGTCGGGGCAGGCGCCGAGCGCCGCACCAGAGAAAACCCGTCACGCTATTTGCGACGATCAATCGCCTACCCATTCGCGGTTCCGCCGCGCAGACGGCTCTGCCAGGCGGCGCGCAGGTTTCGGACGTAGCGGTCAGCCTCCCTGATGGGTTTCGGAATGCGAAATCCATCCACGCATTGCGCCACCAGATCAACCGCAGTGTCCAGGGAAACCCGGTGCCCTACCGTGACGTAAATGGGCTTGACGCGGTCACGCGTGCGCAGCACCACCCCAATTCGCTCCCCGCGAGACCAAAGCGGGGCGGTTGAGCCGGAACGTCCGCCCGACTCCTCGTGTTCCCCCACCAGCAGTGACTTCGCGCAACCAATGGTTGGCTTGTCGAATAGCACCCCGACGTGGCAGGCAATCCCAAACCGGCGGGGATGAGCGCGGCCATGCCCGTCAATCAAGATCAGGTCTGGCTCAATGCGAAGGCGTGCGAAGGCGCGGATAAGAATGGGCGTCTCGCGGAATGAAAGGAGACCCGGAACGTAAGGGAAGCGTAACCGCCGCCGGGCGAACCGCCGCTCGACTTCCTGCAGCTCCGGAAAACGGTAGACCACAACTCCGGCAAAGGCCATGCCGGTGGCCGGATCGAATGCCAAATCCGCTCCGGCCACCGTGCGAATCGCCCGGAACCGGTCCGCCTCAACTACGCGCTCGCTGAGTTTCTTCTGCAAACGGATCGCTTGGGCAGGCGTCAGATTCCACCGCACGCTCATGACGGGTTTCATGCGCGGAGATTGCACCTCCGTGTCAGACTGTAGTGCTTAGTGCATGCATTCGTAGTTGCGGTAACGTATTTCCCCTCACCCGGCGTTGCGCGCCTCTCGCGATGGGAGAGCGGAGGAGGGTGAGGGTCGAGCGCGGAAAACTGGAGCGCGACAGATTCGCCGAGTCAAGGAATTTAAGGATCGTCGCTTTGTGCAGACCACTTTCGGCTTCACCCGAGAAACAAGACGTGGACGTATGTCCCCAACCGGACGTTATAGGCCAAATACCAACCGATGTGGTCTGGATCCTGATAAATCACGATCTCATCGCTGTTCCAAAGCCAATTTCTGCAGAAGTCGTAGTCATAGGGGGCCACGCTGAAGTAGAAACCGCCAAACCAGAAGCGCTGGGCAGCGCCTCCCGCGAGCCGGAAGCCATGACCGGTGCCAAACCCGCCCGTGAAGCGCCCATGCTCCCAAGGGTGCGCGAGATGGTAATGAGGATCGTTAGGGCCGGTATCATGCCCGATCCACTGACCGCTAGAGTGGACGTGGGGAGCGTCTGGATGCCCAGGCTTATCAACATAACTACGGTTTTGTGTGGGGGCGCGCCCTTTACCCCGGTGAGGAGCGGGACCATGAGGAGGAATGTACCCATGACCAACTTGATGATTGGCTGGATTCGCTTTGCGCTGCTTTTGCCCAACTGCGGCGACAGAGAACATCAACAACACTACAAGAAGTGCGTGAATCTTTTTCATGCCAGCCTCCTTTGACGTTTGCGTGGGTGAAGATGCCATCTATTTCCTCTCCTCACTACCCTTTTAAGACGGTGGCGCGGCTTACGCGGTTTCTAGCCGTTTCCTGGTCTCCTCGCGCCTCGGTGGTTCAGTTTTCGCATGAATTGGGCTAGGTCGCGCAAGTCGCGCAACAACAGCTTGAAGTCACGCAACGGCAATGCGTTTGCGCCATCGGAAAGTGCGCGTGACGGGGTGTCGTGCACTTCCATGAAAACGCCGTCCACGCCCGCGGCCACGCCGGCGCGCGCCAGCGTCTCAATGAATTCCGGCTGGCCGCCGCTGCGGGCTCCGGCGCCACCGGGCAGTTGCAGGGAGTGTGTGACGTCCAGAATTACAGGATATCCCCAATCGCTCATCACCTTCAGTCCCCGCATGTCCACCACCAGATTGTTGTAGCCGAAGCTGCTTCCCCGCTCCGTCAGTAGGATGCGATGGTTACCGGCGCTCGCCACCTTCTCGACGGCGTGGCGCACATCCCAAGGCGATAAAAACTGGCCTTTTTTGATATTCACCGCCGCCCCGGAGCGGCCCGCCTCCACCAGTAAGTCGGTTTGCCGCGACAGGAACGCCGGAATCTGTATCACATCGCAAACCTCAGCCACGGGAATCACTTGGCTTGCGTCGTGCACGTCCGTCAGCACCGGCACTCCAAATTCCGTCTTCACCCGCGCTAGAATTTCGAGACCGCGCTTCAAGCCGGGGCCACGATAAGATTCAAGTGAAGTGCGGTTCGCCTTATCGAAGGAAGCCTTGAAAATGTAAGGAACGCGCAGGTCGCGCGCCGCCGCAGAAAGCGCTTCAGCCATCTTCAAGGCGTGCCGCTCGCTTTCAATCACGCACGGCCCGGCGATCACAAAAAGCGGCCGTCCGGAGCCGGCAGTCAGTTTCCCGATGCGAACGAGACGGGGCATAAGATTAGAGATATTAATTGAAAATTACAAATTATAGTGACGGCTTTTTTGTAGCGCCGGTGTCCCCACCGGCGTCTTTGGGCGCTGAGGACAGCGCCGCTATAGCGGATGTTGTCACTATAATTTGTAAACCTCAATAATAGGAGCAGCTAAATGGTGCGCTAGCCTTCAGGCCGGCGCTTTGGTTCAAAATATGCCCGCCTGAAGGCGGGCGCTACGAAGAGCCGCGATCAAGCAAAGTTTCGTTGCGCGGGCAGAGGTGCTATCCATGGGCACTCGAGCCAGCGTCGCGCCCTGCCTCCACCCTTTCCGGTTTCGCCTGCGCCGCGCCGCCAACAGAGACTGCCTTCGCGGCTGAGGCTTGCGCGCCCTGGCGTTGCCTGCGGTGCTCGTAGGCCGCTCCGATGAACGCCTTAAAGAGCGGGTGCGGCTCAAGCGGCCGGGACTTAAACTCGGGGTGGAACTGGCAGCCCAGGAACCACGGGTGATCCCGAATCTCCACCACCTCCACATACGTCCCGTCCGGAGTCGTTCCAGTAATATCGAGGCCGTGGGCCACCACCATCTCCTCGTACTCGCGGTTAAATTCGTAGCGGTGCCGGTGGCGCTCGGAGATTTCAAGTTCTCCATAGGCTTGATGGGCAAACGATCCGGGCTTCAGACGCGCCGTCCAGGCTCCAAGCCGCATCGTGCCGCCAAGTTCATCCACGCCGCTCAGTTCGCGCAGCTTGTAAATCACGCGGTGCGCCGTTGAGGGATCAAACTCCGAACTGTCCGCCTCTTTCAGCCCGCACACGTTGCGGGCGAACTCGATCACCGCGCACTGCATCCCGAGGCAGATGCCGAAATAGGGAACCTTGCGAGTCCGCGCGTATTCGATGGCTCGCAACATGCCGGGAATGCCCCGTTTGCCGAAGCCGCCCGGCACCAGGATCGCATCCAGACCACGAAGCTGTTCCTCCCAGCCTTCGCCCTGCAAGCCTTCAGCTTCCACCCATACCTGGTTGACCTTGACGGAATGCGCGAGGCCGCCGTGAGTGAGGGCTTCATTGAGGCTCTTGTAAGAATCCTGGTATTCCACGTATTTCCCGATCATTCCGATGGAGACTTCGCCCTGCGGGTGCTTCAGCCGCTCCATCAAGTCCACCCAAGGCTGCACGTTGCTCTCGCGGGTCTCAAGGTGAAGGGTATTGAGGATTTGCTGGTCCAATCCCTCGCCCGCGAAGACCAGCGGCACCTCATAGATGTTTTGCACGTCCTTGGCGGTGATCACCGCCTGCTCGGGCACATTGCAGAAGAGCGCGATCTTGCTCTTGATGGCTGAGGAAAGATAGCGGTCCGTGCGGCACAACAGGATGTCCGGCTGAATACCGATCTCGCGCAACTCGCGCACCGAATGCTGCGTGGGCTTGGTCTTCAATTCTCCCGCCGCTCCGATGAAGGGAACCAGGGTCACGTGGACGAACGTCACGTTCTCGCGGCCTTGCTCCTGCCGCATCTGCCGGATGGCTTCAAGAAAAGGAAGCGATTCGATGTCGCCCACCGTGCCGCCAATCTCGACGATCACCACGTCCACGTCAGTAGCCAGCTTGCGCACCACCGCCTTGATTTCATTGGTCACGTGCGGGATCACCTGCACCGTCTTCCCCAGGTAATCTCCGCGCCGCTCCTTGCTGATGATCCGCTCGTAGATGCGGCCTGCCGTGCAGTTGTTGTCCCGGCTCATCCGCACGTGCGTGAAGCGTTCGTAATGGCCGAGATCGAGGTCGGTCTCCGCGCCATCGTCGGTGACGAACACTTCCCCGTGCTGGAACGGGCTCATGGTGCCCGGATCGACGTTGAGATACGGATCGAATTTCAGCAGCGTCACCTTCAGCCCGCGGGATTCAAGCAGCGCCCCAATCGAAGCCGCTGCCAGCCCCTTTCCAAGCGAACTCACCACTCCTCCAGTCACGAAAATATACTTGGCGCTCATGCCTCACTCCTCGGGTAGATTTGCATTCGCGTTGTCCACGCGATGCCGCTGCGGGTTGTAGCGGCGGACTCTGGCCGCCCGCAGGGGAAAATCACTCGGCGGGCATGGCCGTTTAATTTTGGTTTTGGGGGAAGGTAGTCCGTTGCAAAATAAGGGTAATCCGAAATGGCCAGGCTGCCCAGGCAGCAAGCAATCGCCAGTGTTTTACCCGCCCGTTGCCTAAAAATTGGTGGACCTGGAGGGGTTCGAACCCTCGACCTCATGACTGCCAGTCATGCGCGCTCCCAACTGCGCCACAGGCCCGGCCACAAACATTCGTGAGACGTGCTGCGCTCGATAACCCGTTTGTAACACGCGGCTTCGTTTATGTCAATCAAACCCGGCGCCAGGTAGTGACTCATTTTGGTTTTGTAGCGCCGGGCTTCAGCCCGGCACAGCCTTCAAAATGCCGACCTGAAGGTCGGCGCTACGGCAAACTGAGTCACTA
>NFUN01000139.1 GCA_002197525.1 Acidobacteria subdivision 13 bacterium RH2 MAG17b
ATCAAGCCTTGGGCTATCTCACTCCCCAGCAGTTCTTGGCTCAATCCTCATCTCCTCGAAAGGAACCTGAGTGTCACTAATCTACTGGACGAGTACACTGTCTTGACAGCGTCCGCGTTCGGCTCTAACTTCTGAAAGAGAATAACAAAGGCGGGCCTTTGCGCGGCCATGGGATTGCAGCTTAATCATTAGGAAACGGGCGAGTGGATATGAGACAGACCAAATTTTTGATCATTCTACTTTTCGCGGTTGGCCTTTCGGCGCGGCCAGTCCAGGCCCAACGGACGACCACTCCGCAGCCACCCAATAACGACCGGTTTGGGAATCCAGACGGCATCGCCCGCCTCTACCGGGATTACCTGTACGGTGTGATAGGCAAGATCGGCAAACACAGTATCGTGCTGAACAAGACCAAGGTTGGGACTCCGCAAACGATCACACTGAATCGCAAAACTAAATTTATCCGCAACGGCAAGCGCAGTTCGGCGAAGCAGCTCAGAATGGGCGAACTGATTTACGTGGACGTGAAAACCGGTAAAAAGACCGGAACCATGCTCGCCAGGAAGGTGCTGAGCGGGACTTACGTGACTGGCAAGCCGTGACGGAGACGCGCACCGCGCCCCAGTGGTCTCGAGAGTCTTTGAAAACCGCGACCCTCATATACAATCCTGTGGCGGGCAGAAATCCAGCCCGGCGCGAGCGAGAGATCGGCCAAATAATTAGTGTGCTTCGCGCTGCCAGCATTGATTGCGAGGCGGCGCGCACTACCGGCGTCGGTACTGCCACTCAACTCGCGCAGGACGCTGTGGCCTGCGGTCAGGATTTGATCATTGTCTGCGGCGGGGATGGCACGATAAACGAGGTCGTAAACGGCATTGCGCCTGGCCTGACCCCTTTGGCGATTTTACCCGGCGGCACGGCTAACATCATCATCAACGAAATGCGTCTGCCGCTTAACCCTGTTCGCGCTGCACGGCAACTTGCCGCCTTGAGGCCCCGCCGGATTGCCTTAGGATGCGCCACAGGATATGCTTTGCCGGCTGGAGATCAGCCTGGCAAAGTCCGCCGGTATTTTCTTAGCGTGGCCGGTGTAGGCTTTGACGCGTATGTCATACAGAAGCTCGCCGTTGAATTCAAAATGTCTCTCGGCGTCGTGGCCTACCTTATCGAAGGCGTGCGCCAGTTGATGCGCTACTCGTTTCCATCGCTTGCCTGCCGGGTCGGCGGACGGCGCGCCGAGGCCAGTTTCGCCCTCGTCCAGCGAACCAGCCGCTATGCTGGCAATTTTCGCACAGCGCCCCGTCAAGCGCTCGCCAATAGTCATCTAGGCATTTCTCTCTTCACCCGCCAGGGCCGCTTACGATACCTCTGCTATGTCGCCGCGATGATTATGCAGAGGCGGCCGCGTGATTTCGAGTACCTCGAAACTACTAGCGCCGACTTTGACGCAAACCCTGAGGCTCGCGTTTACTTTGAGCTTGACGGCGAGCTCGCCGGCACACTGCCCGTCACCTTTGAAGTGGCGCCGGACGCGCTGACGCTACTCATGCCATGACCTTCGAGACTTTGGTCTTGATCTCCCAACCCTGACGGCATCCATGAATTCACCTTCCATCTCGCCTTCACCGGTAGACGGTATCCGCCGTTATCATCTCCCGGTTGCCACTTGTGTGATTCTCGGCCTCAACGTCGTCATTTTCATTCTGATGACGCTTTCAGGCGGTTCGCAGAACACCAACGTACTGTTGGAATTCGGCGCCTCGTACGGCCCATATTTTCGGGCTGGGGAAACTTGGCGCGTGGTCATGCCCATGTTTCTGCACATCGGAGTGGCGCACTTGGCCGTCAACATGCTGGCCTTATACCTGCTCGGCAGTCTGCTAGAGCCGCTTTATGGTTACGGGCGCTTTTCGTTGCTCTACGTGCTTTCTGGAATGGGTGGCTCGCTGCTTTCGATGGAGGCTTCCTCGCACATCGCCGCCGGAGCTTCCGGAGCGATCTTCGGCATCGCAGGTGCAATGCTGGTGACGGGGTTTCTCCACCCGCATGTCGTGCCCCGGCGATGGAAGAGTATTTTTGGCGTTGGTATCCTGCTGGCAATCGCAATCAATCTGATTTTTGGGCGTGTCGTCCCTCACATTGATAACTGGGCTCATCTGGGTGGTCTCATCGCCGGGCTGGCGCTAGCCTGGCTTATTCCTCCTGCCGCAGCGAACGAAGGACAAGCTGTTGTGCGTCGCGCCCAGCCGATTGTCATCCTGCCTGCAATTCTGGTTGCGCTCGCAATCGTCGCGACGGCGAATCATTACTTGAAAACTCGCGAGGCTGCCCAACTAACCACTGATAGCGCCCGCCTGACAGCGGATCACCAGCCGGGTCGCGCGATCACATTGCTTGAAGAAGCTCGCCGGCTGGACCCTAACAACGTGGCTGTGCGCGAGCAACTGGGCGCGCTTTATCTCCAGGCCAAGCGGTATCCGCAGGCTATTCGCGAGTTCCAGCAGGCGTTGCGCTTTAGCCCTTTTTCGGGCGCTGATTTGATCCGGCTGGTGACCGCCTACGAGCAAAGCGGTGATCTAGCCAAGGCCCGAGAGCTGCTAGAGGAAGCCGTGCGCAAAATGCCTAATGACGTGAGTGCTCAGGAGGAGCTGGCGGAAGTTTGCACCGGCCTAAAGCTGTTTCCCGAAGCGATCCGGCGCTATCAGAGAGTATTGCAGCTTGCTCCCAATTCTCCGCTGGCGCTGAACAATCTGGCTTGGCTGTACGCCACCTGCCCTGATGCTCACTATCGCAATCCGAGTGCGGCGTTGCAAACAGCCTTGCGTGCGGTCCAACTGACCGCATGGAAGCAGCCCGATTTTGTGGATACCCTCGCCGCCGCGCTTTACGCCAACGGGAAAGCGGGCTTGGCTGCGCAAGTAGAAACCAAAGCCTTACAGCTTGACCCCAAAAATCAAATTTTTCAGGATAATCTATCCCGCTATCGCCACGCCCCCAAGCCCTGACGAGTTGCGCCGGCAGACCCGATTGCAGAGTTGACCGTGTCCTTAGGGGCAAGCCCGATGTGAGGTGTGGGGGAGGGCGACGCTAAACCTTGGAGTGTAAAACGTGGACGGCAGGCATGCCGTCTGCCTCCTCCGCGATCTCTATATCAAAGAAGATGGAGGGGCTTTCACGTTTAAGTACGCGGCAAACCTCAACAGCGAGGATGCGAATCTCCGTGTCGGCATGAGGGCTGCCTCGCAGTTCCAGGAAATGGCGCCAAGCGCGTGCGTTGCCGGTGACGAAAATCTTGGTTTCGCAGGCATTGGGCAGGATGGAGCGCGCTGCTTGCCGCGCCCACTTGCGGCGGTCGCGCGGAGTCATATCCGGGTATTTTTCCTGCACGTACCCGGTCGTAGCATCGGCGAGATCCTGGTACGCCTTGCGTAAATGCTCGATGGCATGCTCCCACTTTTGCCGCAGCACTTCGTTTTCCTGATACAGAGGGGGCACCACGTAACGTGCGTCGCTTTCATCGACGTAGCGCTGGGAAAGCTGCGAGTATCCGAAACCCGCGCGATGCCGCACGAGTTCGTGAGTGAGAGCGCGGCTGACGCCCGTGATCAGCAGGTTCCATACGGCGTGCTCAAGCACGCTGCCGTGCTTCGAACTCAGGATGTTTTCGATATATTCCCGGTTTGATTTTCGCCCCTTGCCGAACGACATGTAGCAAGTGCGCCCGGCCACTTCATTCAGGATTTCGGCTGAAACCGGCGTATCCGTGCTGAAAACCAAGCCTTCATCCTGAAGGAACCTGGTTAATTCTTCCTCAACGATTGTCTGGCGGCCGAGCAGATATACCTGGGGGCGGGTAACGTAAGAATTCCGTGAAGATGACGAAGGTTGCAAGGATGATTGCGCTCCTATCGAATCGCTGCTTTAGAAAATGCGCTGGGCCGCATCGCGGTTCGGGCCTTCAGCCGGTTTTCAGTGGATCAGAATCTTGATCCTTCCACTCGGCCCGAAACCCTGTTCGTGTTAAGCCTGCGGCGCTTTGGCTTCCGCCGTTGCACGCCCGCGCATGCCAGCGTATTTTTTCTCAAAGCGTTCCACGCGGCCCGCACTATCGACCAGTTTCTGCTTGCCCGTGAAAAACGGATGGCAACTGGAACAGATTTCGACGTGCAGGACGTCGCTTTTGTAAGTGGAGCGGGTTGCGAACGCGCTTCCGCACGCGCAGACCACTCGGACTTCGTGATAATTGGGATGAATGTCTTTCTTCATGAAATTCAACTCTTCCCCTTTAGAATTGGTTGTGGTTTTACGGAACCCGATCCGGATCAAGGCGGGTACAATACCACTAATCATCTATTATTATACCGGCCCCGCCGCGAAGTTTCAACGTTCTGTACTCGCGGCCGTGCAGAATAAAGTCCGCTTCTCCACATCGCTAGCAACATATAGCGCCAACTTCGCCCTAATTTTCGAGTTCGGGGTGACCCAACCTTCCGTTCGCGCTCGCCCACGGGCTCGAACCGGGCTACACGTGAATGTGCAGGTACCACAGGTCCAGAATCACCAGTTCACGCAACGAATAGAGCGTGCGAAGCTCGGAATCCGCTTCGATGGCGCTTGCGGGCGCCGGAGAGCCGTAGGCGGTAATCCCAAACGAAGCAAAATATGTCTTCACGCGGTAAAGGTGGAACCCATCGCTGACGGCGATGCACATGCGAACGCCAAGCGAGCGCAGGATGCGGGATACGCCGCGCACG
This sequence comes from Acidobacteria subdivision 13 bacterium RH2 MAG17b, assembly GCA_002197525.1. Lineage (GTDB taxonomy): Bacteria > Acidobacteriota > Terriglobia > UBA7540 > UBA7540 > RH2-MAG17b. The sequence goes on from NFUN01000139.1 coordinate 4,755, forward strand.
CTTTGGTAGGTGGTTCCTCCCCTCGCTTCGGTGAGGATTTTCCGCGCCGCCATGCCTTCCTGAATCAGGTAATCCCGCCCCACTCCGGCCTCGGTGTAGTGCGGGTCGCCACCCGGGCCGCCGCTCGTGATGACCCAGGGCGCAAGACCGTTTTCTTCAAGGTCGAAGGCGTGATCCAGCCGCGCCCGGTAAACCGGAGAAGGCGCACCGTCGTATTCTGCCGCACCCATCACGACGATGGCGCCGGCAGGGCGCGCCTGATTGTCGGCGGCCTGCTTCCGGATCGCGCGGTAAAGAAACCACTCGCCCCAGGCTGCGAGCAGCAAAGCCAGCGCCGCAAATAATGCGGCCCAGCGGCCGGTGTGCCGTGGTTTCAGCCGAGAAGCTCCTTCAGTTCTTTTTCTGCGATCGAACCGTGGCGCAAAATCCGGGGGCGCTCTCCGGTTAAATCCAGCACCGTTGAAGCCACATCGTCCCCCGCCGGTCCACCGTCCAGGATCAGCGACACGAAGCGGCCGATCTGCTTTTCAACTTCCGCAGCCGTCTTGCACACGGGACGGTCCGTCAGGTTGGCGCTCGTGCCCGTCAGCGGCCGGCCCGAGGCGGCTATTAGTCCAACCGCTAGCGGCGCCCGCGGCCACCGCAGCCCCACATTACCCGTGTTCCCGGTCACTTTCAGCGGAATCAGCCGCGACGCCGGGACCACCAAAGTGAGCGGCCCTGGCCAATACTTTCCCGCCAGGTCGAAAAAAAGGCTGGGTGGATCGTAGGTGAGCTCAATAGCCTGGTCAAGCGAGTTCACGAGCAGTGGGAGGGGGCGGCTGAACGCCCGTCCCTTCACGCGGAAGACTTCGGTGACTGCCGCGAGGTTGAAAGGATCGGCACCCAGGCCGTAAACCGTGTCGGTGGGAAACGCCACCACTTTACCGCCCACGATCAGGCGCGTGGCGCACTCCAGCGCGTATTCGAGACTCGAGGGTTCGACCTTCAGAATCTCCGCCATGAAAGAGCCGCCCGCGTCGCAACCTGCTCGTGGCGCTGACCGTAACACAGCCCGCGAGCCAGCGTCAAGCAAGCCTTTTTGGGCGGTAGTAACTCAGTTTGGTTGTTGTAGCGGCGGCCTCTGGCCGCCGGTCTTTATTTTTCAAACAATTCGGCGGCCAGAGCCCGCCGCTACAGCAAACTGACCCACTACCTTTTGGGCCGGGTAGCCGGTCGCCCGTCAACCCTCTTGCACCCCTTCGCGCAATTGAACGCATTCAGCGCAAGGGCAGAGCGCGCGCAGATAGTCGAACGCATAGATTCCAGTGGAATGGCCGTCGCTCCAGTAAATCTGCAGCGCATACCGCCCCACAAGTTCGGCGCGCTCGGGGCGGAGCGCCGCCTTAAACATGGGGATCGAGAAGCCAGCCGCTTGCGGCGCGGGCTTCGCACCTTCCTTGCCAGTGCAGCTCGAGCAGGGGCAGCGGTCGCGCAGATCGCGGTAGCCGTAAGCGCTCTGGTGCCCATCCGACCAGTCGATCCGCAGCGTGTTGTTGCCGCCTTCAAGTTTGATTTTTGCCGGACTCGCCGTCATTCGATGTGAATCTCCCCACCCGCTTCCTTGCGCGCCCGCTCCACCTGCGCCACAAGCGCCCGCGCGGTCTCGTGAAAGGCCACAGCATAAGTGGCCGAATTCTGCAGCGCCACCGGCTGGCCCTGGTCGCTTGATGTCCGGATGTTGACGTCGAGCGGAATCTCGCCGAGGAACGGCAGATGCATCGCTTCGGCGGCAGCTCGCGCCCCCCCGTGGCCAAAGATGTCCTCCCGCTTGCCGCAGTGAGGGCAAACGTAGTAACTCATATTCTCGACCACTCCCAGCAGAGGCACGTTCAGCTTGCGGAACATGGCAATCGCCTTCGAGGCGACCTCCAGCGCCATATCCTGCGGCGTCGAAACGATCACCGCGCCCGTGAGCGGAATCGTCTGCCCCAGGCTCAACTGCACGTCGCCGGTGCCGGGAGGCATGTCAATCACCAGATAGTCCAGCTCGCCCCACTGCACGTCGCCCAGAAACTGGTGGATGGCCTTGTGCAGCATCGGGCCGCGCCAGATGACGGCTTCTTCCTTCGGCAGGAAATAAGCCATCGACATAATCTTAATTCCGTAGGCCACCGGCGGCGCGATTTTTCCATCCGCCACCGCCGGGCCCATCTTGCTGCCCATCAAGTGCGGGACGCTCGGTCCGTAAACATCCGTATCGAGCAAGCCGACTTTGGCTCCGCTCCGCTCCAAAGCAACCGCCAGGTTCACGGCGACGGTCGATTTGCCCACTCCGCCTTTGCCGCTTCCCACCGCGATGGTGCTCTTTACCTGCGGGATCAAATTGGGCTGACTTCCCGCGCCGGGAGCGGGCGCGCCGCCTAGCTCCACTTGAACCTCCGCCACCCCTAGCGCATGGACCGCCCTTTTTGCCTCCTGCGCCAGACGCGCGGCAAGCGGGCTTGAAGGATTCGCCGCAAGCAGCTTGAGCGAGACGCGATTGTCTCCCACTTCCACGTCCCTAACCATGCCAAGGGAAACAATATCTCGCTGCTGGTTCGGGTCGCGTACAGCTCCGAGCGCCTTCAGAACGTCCTGCGGACTTAACCGGGTTGCCATGAATTCAGGATTCCCCTTCGCCGGCTCGCGCCGGCTTCAATCTGCAATCAATTCAGTTTACACTAACCGGCTCAGGTAACAGACGCCGGTTGCGGCTTCGTAGTAACTCAGTTTGTCGTAGCGCCGACCTTCAGGTCGGCATTTTGAAGGCTCAAACGCGGAAGCCGCCAATTCATCTATCCGGACATGGCGTTTTCGTATAAAATCGCATAGATGCGAGCATCTCCGGCCACGCCGCCGCGGCCAAAGGCCAGCAGGCGGCCAGGTGCGTTCTTGAGAATTTGTGGGGTCGCCCTGTTTGCGCTCTGCGCGGCAGCGCTCCCGGCGGTGGGCGGCGGGCGGGTGAACCTTACGGTGTCCGCTGCCGTCAGCCTCACCGAATCGTTGCAGGCAATCCAGGCGCTCTACCGCCAGCGCACCCCCGGCGTCGCCATCACGTTGAACCTTGGAGCCTCCGGCTTCCTCGAACAGCAGATCGCGCAAGGCGCTCCGGTGGACATCTTCATATCCGCTTCGCCACAGGAAATGGATGCTCTCGAAGCCCAGGGATTGCTCGTGAATAATACCCGGAAAGCCCTGCTAAACAACACGCTCGTGCTGATATGTCCGGCGGAGTTCAATGGCGTCTCAGGATTTGCTGATCTAAGAAACCCTGGGATCAAGCGGGTGGCCATCGCGGACCCGGAAAGCGTGCCTGCGGGGGCTTATGCGCGGCAAGTGTTGGAGTACTTCAAGCTTTACTCGCTCATCCATCCGAAATTGATCTTCGGCGGCGACGTGCGCCAAGTCCTGGCTTACGTGGAGACCGGTAACGTTGACGCCGGGCTCGTTTACTCGACTGATGCCAAGCTCTCAAGCCGCGTGAAGGTGGTGGCCATCGCTCCCCAAGCGTCGCATGCGCCCATCGTTTATCCCGTGGCCGTGCTCAAAGAATGCCGGCACGTGGCGGCGGCGGAGCGGTTCGTGCGGTTTCTCAGCAGGCTGCAAGCCAAGCAAGTCTTCGAGCGCGAAGGCTTCACGCTCGCGCAACACTAAGCACTGCTATTCGTATTTACGGTGACGTATCAGACGGCTTCATTCGGGAAATCCCCCACCCCCAGCCCCTCTCCCTAAGAGAGAGGGCGGCGCGAAGCGGCGGGTGAGGGTGGCGGCAACTCGCACTCCGCAATCCTCTAACAGGCCAGAATCGTGACATTCAATCCAGATCCCATCCGCGTATCGCTTGAAACTTCCGCAACCGCCACCGCAATCATCTTCTTCCTGGGTCTGGCGGCGGCCTATTGGAGGCAGAACGCCCGGCAGAGGATGGGTCAGGTCATGGACATGATCTTCGTGATCCCGCTTGTCCTGCCGCCTACCGTCGTCGGGTATCTTTTGCTCTTGCTGCTCGGCAGGAACGGCCCGGCGGGCCGCGCGCTTGAAGAACTCGGTTTGAACATCCTATTTTCCTGGCCTGCAACCGTCATCGCCGCCACGGTGGTTGCGTTTCCACTGATGTATCTTTCGAGTCGCGGCGCTTTGGAACAGGTATCGCCCCGTTTCGCCCAAGCCGCGCGCACGCTCGGTGCAACCGAGTGGACGATTTTCTGGAAAGTCACGCTGCCGCTCGCCTGGCCGGGAATCCTCGCCGGCACGATGCTCGCTTTTGCCCGCGCCCTTGGTGAGTTCGGAGCCACGCTGATGCTCGCTGGCAACATTCCCGGCAAAACCCAGACGCTTCCCATCGCCATCTTTTTCGCCGCCGAAGCCGGGCAGATGAGCCAGGCTTTGGCGTGGGTCCTGATCACCGTCGGCATTTCCTCGGTCGTCATTGGACTCATGAACGCCTGGGGCAAAAACGGCCGGGCAGGAACAGGGGTTTGGAGAAAGGCCTAGCGTGGAACTATTGAGGTTTACAAATTATAGTGACGGCTTTTCCTGTAGCGCCGGTGTCCCCACCGGCGTCTTTCGGCGCTGAGGATAGCGCCGCCCCAGCGGATGTTGTCACTATAATTTGTAAACCTCAATAGAAGCATCGCAAATTTAGCAGCGCCGCCCTTTAGAGTCTGTGTGAAAACTGCCGTTTTTGAATTGTAGCGGCGCTCTATGAGCGCCGAAGCTATTGAAAAATAAAGACCGGCGGTCACAGACCGCCGCTACAGCCGCAGTTGTCACACAGACTCTTTATGGCGCGGCGCATGTCGGTCTAACGCCCGGCGCTACTACTGTCCAGCTACTTCATGAGCGCTACACTCGAAGTCGACATCGAACAACGCTTCAAGGATTTCCGGCTTGAAGTCCGCTTCCGCGCGGGCGGCAAGACGTTGGGCATCCTGGGCCCGTCCGGTTCCGGCAAGAGCATGACTTTGCGCTGTATTGCCGGGCTTGAAACCCCAGCGCGGGGAACGATTGTTCTGAACGGGAAAACGCTTTTCGATTCGGCGCGCGGCATCAACCTTCCCAGCCGCGAGCGCCGCGTAGGCTTTCTGCTGCAAGATTACTCGCTTTTTCCCCACCTGACCGTCGCTGGGAATATCACGTTCGGTTTGCGGCGCTTTCCCCGTGAGATCGTTCGCCAAAGGCTCGCGGAACAGCTCGACCGGTTTCAGTTGCAAGGGCTCGAAGAGCGCACGCCGCGCCAGCTTTCCGGCGGCCAGCAGCAACGCGTGGCGCTGGCGAGAGCGCTGGCGGCTGAGCCTGAAGTGTTGCTGCTCGATGAGCCGCTATCGGCTCTCGACGTGCACCTGCGCAGCCAGATGGAAACGCTCCTCATCGAAACCCTGGCCGCCTTCCACGGCGTTTCGCTTTACGTCACGCACAACTTGGAGGAAGCCTACCGGATCGCGGAAGAAATCGTCGTGATTTCGCAGGGTAAGGAGGTGGCCTTCGGGCCGAAGGAGGAAATTTTCCGCCACCCGCCGAATTTCACCGTAGCGCAGGTGACTGGCTGCAAGAATTTTTCGCGCGCCCGCGCCGCTTCCGAAGATACGATCGAAGCGCTCGATTGGGGTTGCACGCTGCGCGTTTTCCCGCCCATTTCCCAGGAATTGGAGTGCATCGGCATTCGCGCCCACCATCTTGCTTTTCCCGCTGCCGCTCCGGGCTCAGAAAACACCTTTCCGTGCTCGCTGGTTCGCGCCATCGAAGGGCCGTTTCGCATGACGCTTTTTCTTAAGCTCCTCGGTCCCCAAGTCCCGCCCCGCCGCCACCATCTTCAGGCCGAAATCACCAAGGAAAGCTGGACTGATCTCCGGAACCGCACCGAGCCATGGCTCGTCCGCCTGGGCGCTGACAGACTGATGCTGCTCAAAAAGGAACCGGAAATGGAAAGCCTGCTGGCGATGAACCGCTCCCGTTCCGGGCCAAGAATCAGAAGATGAACTCCCCGTAACTCGCCGCCAAACTAGTGTTGTGTCTCGTAAATTCGTTGTGAAAGTCCTGTCAGGGTAGGGTTTTCAACCGTGCCGTCAAAGCCCTTACCCACCGCTTTGCAGTCCCCCCGCAGGGAGAGGGCTGGAATCTCCTTACTTAACTTATTGCCCTCGCCCCCTGAAAAGGGGGAGAGGGTGGCCCGCGGTGCGAGCCGGGTGAGGGGGCAGCGCTTCCGACACAGCCGAAGCTATATCCCGACGGACTTATTTAACGAACCTCTGAGACGTAACACTAGCGGTGTGTGTGTAAGTTCATTCAATAACTTATTTCGGGATCTGCGCGGTCTGCGTTCCCTAACTCTTTGCGATGCTTGGTGCCTTTGCGTGAGAGCTTTTATTCAATGAAGTTACGAGACACAACACTAGCAAGGTGGAATCAGGACTTTTCTCCCGCACCCGGGTGGCGTCCGGCTTGGGCTGCCGGTTCCTCCTCATCCCCCGGCCCGGCGCCATGAGTGGTCACAGGGCGTTTCGGCCGCTCGTCCACGTGGAGTTGAAAGATGTCAGGCCGCGCATAGTGGCCAACAACATCCAGATCGTATTTGCCCCGGATGATCTGCGCGCGCTCGACCTCTGCGACCAAAATTGCTTCGTCCTCAAAGTTGGGCCCCGCCAAAAAATCGCCGAACGGGCCGACGATGCAACTCCCGCCGCGCGAAAGGACCGCATCAGGATCGTCGCCGTAAATCGAACGGTAATCCAGCGGGAAATCACGGCGGCGGTTGAATTGACTGCATGAAAGCACGAAGCAGCGCCCTTCGACCGCAATATGGCGCATCGATGCGATCCAAGAATCACGCGAGTCGGCGGTCGGGGCGCAATAAATCTCGACGCCCTTCGCATACATGGCCGCACGCATGAGGGGCAAGTAATTCTCCCAGCAGATCACTGCGCCGATCTTCCCGAGGGGCGTATCGAACACCGGCATCGTGGAACCATCACCAAAGCCCCACACCAAGCGCTCCGAACCGGTTGGCATGATTTTCCGGTGCTTGCCCAGGAAGCTGCCGTCGGGCGCGAAGAACAACACCGAACAGTAAAGGGTTCCCTGATCCCGTTCGACCACGCCGATCACAAGATAGATGCTGTTGTTCCGCGCGGTGTGGCCGAGCGCATCGACGGCTGGGCCCGGCACGTCCACGCTGCTGTCCCAATACCGTTGGAAGTCTGCGCGCCCTTCATCTGAACGTGAACCGACCACGGCGCCGAAATCGAGCCCCCTCGGATAGGCGGAGACAAACGCTTCCGGAAAGAGCGCCAACTGCGCCCCCTTGCCCGCCGCCTCGCCCGCAAGAATCCGAACCTTCTCGATCGTCCGCTCGCGATCGAATGCAACGGGGGCCGCTTGCACGACAGCCACTTTGACTCGCTGCACGCTTGATGCCGCGTGTTGAAGAGCATCGGGGATTCTTCTCAGGATCGAGTCTCCTGAGAGCGTTGGCGTGGTATCCATGTCCTCCTCCTGTAGCCATTTTTCGTATTCCCAGACGCTAAGCCAAACGCCATAAAGGGTCAAGTGGATTCCTCCACATTGTCATTAGCATATAAAATGTCCGGTGAGAGTGCAGGTGATCTGTCCGCTGCAGGCGGGGAGAGGATCAAACATTCTGCAGTCACGAGGTAGAATGGAAGGATAATCCGCGTACAACTTGGTTAGGCCCCAGCGATTGCAAGACGCGGAGGCGATGTCATGAACGAGTATCCCGCTGGCACCCAAAAGGCTCCACCAAAGATCTCCCCGCCCCTCCCAGGCGCATTTTCACCCTTAGCTTTAGCTTGGTCAGAAACCAAAATGGAAGAGAAAATCATGGCGAAACGGTTTTTTTCAACGAACTGTCGGCGGGCCGCTCTACGCCAACCAAAAGCCACTGAAGTAATGCCAATTCGAGTAGCGAGGCCGGAATTTCGGCAATAGACGGGACCATAATGGACATCTCGCAGGCATCGATCAGATCCCGGTCATTCGAGTCCGTAAACGAAAAGAGCCGGGCAGGCGTTTTCCCAATGCGGCGCGCCAGCTCGATCACGCGATGCTTGGCTGGAGAGCGGGAGCTGGAGAGAAAAAGAAACGCGTCGCGAGGGCTGAATTCCTCTGGAACGCCGTGTAACGAGTCCGCTAGATCGAGAACCTGAACGGCCGGCGGAGCGCTCCGGGGGGCGAGAGGCGGCGCGTGAAGGGCCACGGCAAAACCCAATGCGCTTCCGGCTACGAAGAGCCTCTCACACTTGCCAACTTCCTGGGCGAGCGCGAGCACAACGTCTAACAAGTGGGTTTCCATCCAGTCGATGCGTTCAGGCAGGGCGCGGAAATCCTGCTCCTGATTGTGTAGCTGTGGGTGGCGAGGATTGAAGATTTTCGCGGCAAGGACCGAAAGCCACAGCGCAGCCGCATGTTCAAGCAATGTCGTCCTGCTGCGGGGCGGCTCTTCACTGCTGGCTTTGATGGAAAACACGTTGTTGGTCAGCCGGGCCAGGAAAGAATCTGGCGCGCCGGTGACCACTAGCAAGGTCGCGCCACGATGCACCGCCAGCCGGGCCGCTTCCAAAAGACTGTCCTCTTTACCGGAGTAAGATACGGCTATCATCAATGACCGAGGCTGAATGCTCAACAGGGCGCGGGCCTTGAATTCTGAGGCTTTGTGGGCCACGATTGGCCATCCAGATAGCCTCTCTAACGCATAGCGCGCAGCAAGACAGGCGGGCCAGGAATCTGGCGTTCCAATAATGGTGAGAGCGGCCTCGCCCCAAGGGAGCCGGTGAATTATCCGTTCAACTTCCGTCTGGCTCGCGAACAAGTGGTCGAGCGCCGCCGGCGTCCCACTGATCTTTCCCCTAACCTTCATGACACCCGCTCTTTGCTCCAGCGTAAGCCGGAGGTCTTAACGCAAAACTGGACACGATCTGTTGAGTCTCGGTTCGCTGCAAGTTAAGTCTCGCTGTGGCGTACTGCTCGATGTTAGCGTAAAACTGGTATTTTGCGGCTTCAAAAGAGAATTGTACCGGCTGGCACGAGCCTCCAAACCGGCTGACAATGCCCTTTATTGTTTGACTAATTAGTGCTAGTTTGAAGGTCTTAATCGAAGGCTAGATGACTGCGAACCACAATCGTGTGGGACCGTTCAATGTTTTAAGGGAGCTTCCATGAAATCGAAAAAAGGAAAGCCGCGCGGTGGTAAGAATGAGGCGGACGGGGTTAGCCGGCGCGATTTCTTGAGGGGAGCCGGAGTAGCCGTCTCGGGAAGCTTGCTGGTAGGGGAAGCCCAAGCGCTGGGGGCACCTGCCGAAAGCAGTGCGGTCGTCCAAGGACCGGGAGAAACGCCCGTGACACTGAGGATCAACGGGCAGATCAAGCAGTTAAACTTGGAGCCGCGTGTGACCTTGCTGGATGCACTACGGGACCGCTTGGACATTACAGGGGCCAAAAAAGTTTGCGACCGGGCCACTTGCGGCGCCTGCACTGTGCTGCTGGATGACAAGCCTGTGTATGGATGTACCGTCCTTGCCATCGAAGCGCAAGGGCATGAAATAACCACGATCGAACACTTCTCCGAGGGAGGCAAGCTCCACCCGCTGATGAGCGCTTTCGTGGAGAATGACGCTCAGCAATGCGGGTTCTGCACTCCCGGATTCGTAATGGCCTGCATTGCATTTCTCAAGAAGCAGCCGAACCCTTCGCTCGAAGAAATTGAAAAAGGACTGGGCGGAAATCTTTGCCGCTGTGGAACCTACAAGGGAATCCGGCAGGCGGTGCTGGACGCTGCCAAAGTCATGAGTGCGCAGAATGAGGGAGGCCCTATCCATGGCTAGTTGCAAATATGAGTGGCCTGCGGCCGGCGAACGGCATCTGATCGGCAAGAGCATTTCTCGCATCGATGGGCCGGCCAAATCGAGCGGCCGCGCCAAATACACTTATGATATCAATCTGCCCGGCCTACTTTTCGGCGCGTGTTTTCGCTCCCCCTATGCCCACGCCAAGATCACGGCTGTGGACACTTCTGCCGCCGAGAAAATGCCAGGGGTTAAAGGCGTACATGTGATTCAAGGCGCCGGTAGCGAGATTCAATGGGCGGGCGACGAAATTGTGGAGGTGGTGGCCGTCTCCGAGCAGATTGCGGAAGACGCTGTCCGGACGATCAAGGTGGAGTTTCAGCCACTTCCGTTCTTGGTGAACGAAGCTGATTTGCAGAAGAACCAAGCGATGGGCCGCACCAAGCCCGGCGCAGAGCTGAAAGTAGGAGATCCGGGAAAGGCCTTTGCGGATCCTGACGTTGTGGTTCACGAGGGTCACTATGGAATTCCGGTGATCACCCATTGTTGCCTCGAAACCCACGGCCACGTAATCGAGTGGACGGGGCCGCAAAACCTTCGCGTGCACTCTTCAACCCAGGGCGTATCGACTTTGCCCAGCCAGTTCGCCGAAGGCTTAAATATTCCCGCCGCCAACGTGGAAGTGATTTGCGATTACATCGGAGGCGGCTTCGGAAGTAAATTTCAGATGGACCGCTGGGGTCAGGCGACGGCGCTGTTGTCTAAAGACGCCGGGAAGCCGGTCAAATACTTGCTTGAGCGCGCCGCTGAACTGGAAGTGGCTGGCTGCCGACCCTCTGGCTACGCTCACGTAAAGGTAGCCGCGAAAAGGGATGGAACATTGATTGCGTGGGAATCAGATTGCTGGGGCACAGGGGGGCCAGGGCCGAGCGGCATTCTGCCCCTCCCTTACGTGCTGGACATTCCGAATCGCATTCGCCGGCACACTTTCGTGAGCACCAATATCGGGCCATCGCGGGCGTGGCGCGCTCCGAACCATCCGCAAGCGTGCCTGCTGACCATGGCAGCGCTTGATGACCTCGCAGCGAAACTGAATATGGACCCTCTCCAACTACTCATGAAGAATGCGGGGTTGGCTCCGGAGAACATGGGCCGGATTTACCGCGATGAATTGCAGAAGGCCGCAGAGATTTCCGAATGGAACAAGTATTGGCACCCGCGGGGCGATAAGACTCCGGGTCACATGAAGCGCGGCTTGGGCGTGAGTATGCACACCTGGGGAGGCCGCGGACACGTCAGCAACTGTCTGTTGACCATCGAACCTGACGGTTCGATTACAGCCGAGCTGGGAAGTCAGGATTTGGGTACCGGCACACGAACAGTGATTGCTATCGTGGCGGCGGATACGCTTGGCTTGCCGGTAGAAGCGGTCACGGTGAAGATCGGCGACAGCCGGTATCCCTATGATGGGGCTTCGGGAGGAAGCACGACAGTGGGAGGCGTTTCCGCTTCAACCAGGCGCGCCGCCGTGGACGCGCTCGATGGACTCTTTGCCGCCGTAGCGCCGGCCCTGGGTGTCTCCCCAGACCAATTGGTTGCTGCCGGAGGGAAAATTCAGGCCAAGGGAGACTCCTCAAAGAACATAAGCTGGAAACAGGCATGCGCCAAACTCGGCGCCCGCAAGATTCAGGCCCACGGTAAGAATCCGGGGATGTGCAATCTCGGATCGAGCGGCGTAGGTGGTGTCGCGGTGGCCGATGTCTCCGTGGATACCGAAACCGGCGTCGTCAGGGTCAACCGCATGGTTGCGGTGCAGGACTGCGGCTTGGTCATTGACCTGAAGACAGCCGAAAGCCAGTGTTACGGTGCGCTGATTATGGGAGTTTGCTACGGCCTGTTTGAAGAGAAGATCATGGACAACATCACCGGCCGTATGCTGAATCCCAACATGGAGTTCTATAAGCTCGCAGGCATCGGGGATGTTGGCGATCTCGTCGTTCACATGATGACGGGTCCGGGTTATGACGAGCGCGGTGTTATCGGATTGGGCGAACCCCCTGTGATTTCGCCAGGAGCGGCCATTTCGAATGCGGTGGCCAACGCCATTGGTGTTCGAGTGCCCACTCTGCCGGTTACACCCGATAAGGTGCTGACCGCGCTCGCGAAAGGGGGTGTTGCCTAAATGGAACGCTTTGAATATGCATGCCCCACAAGCCGAAAGGAAGCAGTTCAGTTGCTGGCCGAAACCTGGGGACGGACGGAAGTGCTGGCGGGCGGAACGGACCTGATTAGCTGCATGAAGGATTCTGTCAGCACTCCTCAGCGCATAGTCAGCCTGAAGCGCATTGAGGACCTCCAGGGCGTCCATTACGCGCCCGGTAAGGGATTGCGAGTCGGGGCGATGACGACGCTGCGCGAGCTTATGGATGATGATAATGTGCAGGGGCGCTATCCGGCTCTGATCGACGCCGCGGACGGGATTAGTAGCGAGCAACTGCGCACCATGGGAACCATCGGCGGCGAGCTCCTGCAAAGGCCGCGTTGCTGGTATTTCCGGCTGGGGTACGGATTGCTCGCCCAATATCAAGGAAAGTCTATGCCTCCTGCGGGCGATAATCGCTATCATGCCATCTTCGGCAATGCCGGGCCTGCATATTTTGTAAGCCCATCAAGCCTGGCGCCCATTCTCATTGCTCTCGGCTCCCGAGCAGCGCTGTTTGGGCCGCGAGGCACGCGTGAAATCCCGCTGGAAAAGCTGTTCACAACTCCCACTCAGCCTGGCGAAAGGGAGCATACGCTGCGGCCGAATGAGGTCTTGACGGAAATCATGGTTCCCGATCCCAAGGGAATCCGCAGTGCGATCTATGAAGTCCGGCAAAAGGAAGCGATGGATTGGCCGCTGTCGGCTGCGGCTGTCGCCTTGCGCATGAACGGCCACAGCGTGCACAGCGCGCGCGTCGTGCTCGGGCAGGTGGCGCCGGTTCCTTGGCTATCCCCGGAAGCGGGGCAAGCGCTTGTGGGTAAGACTCTCAGCGAAGCCGTGGCTGACTCTGCGGGAAAGGCAGCGGTTACCAATGCCACTCCGCTCAGTATGAACGGCTACAAGGTTCAGTTGACTCGCGTCGCGGTGAAGCGGGCGGTAATGCGCGCCGCTCAAGGAGGCGTTTGATGGCGGAACAAACAGCTTCTGAACTCCACGAAGACTATTGCCAGCGGCTACGCTGCAAGGAAATGTTTGTCGACATGGGCGAACCCTTCCATTTGAAGGATTCGGGCAGTGGTATCTACTGGTGCTCCCGCACGCAAAACTGCCTGGGGCCGGATGGGCAAGTGGCGCATGTGGAGGAGTGCAAGCCCGGCCGCGGTTGCTACGAAGCGTTGTGACCGGTTGCCTCGACGCCACGCCCATCAGAGGACGTCTCCAATACGTCCCCAGCTTAGGAAAAGCCGCTCACAACCATCCTGAAACAACCGCCGGTGGCAGGGCTTTGGGCAGACCGGCACGTCGAGGATTTCAGTTAAGTGTTATGGGGCGGATTTGTTGATTTCAATCCGGAATAGAAGGCTAAAACGGAATGTCGTCGTCGCTCATCTCAGGAGGGGCCGGAGGAGTCACGGGAGGGTCCTGATCCGCTAACGGGCGATCCGGCACGGCAGTCCGGTCTGCTTCCGCCTTGGACCCGAGCATTTTCATGTCGCGAGCTACGATCTCATAGGAGGTGCGCTTGTTGCCGCTTTGATCTTCCCACTGGCGGCTGCGGATGCTGCCTTCGATATAGACCTGCTTGCCTTTGGTCAGATACTCGCCGCAGATTTCGGCAAGCTTGTTCCATGCAACTATGTTATGCCATTCGGTCCGCCGCTGTTGTTCCCCTGAACGGTCCTTGAAAACTTCGTCCGTCGCCAGGCTGAACTTTGCGACCGGAGCGCCGTTAGTTGTGTATTTCACCTCGGGGTCTTTGCCGAGGCGGCCGACGAGAATCACTTTGTTAATTGAGGCTGACATGGGGGCCTCGCAATGGCGCCGGGATTATTGGGCGGACCAGCGTTCTTTGTTTCATGTTTCCACAGCTCAGAATTGGCCTGCAGTCCTTCGTTCGCATGCACTGCGTTTCCAGAATAGCCGGCGGCGGCGCTACCGTGCGGTTGCTCTTCGCAACCGGCTGAGCCGGTCCCGAGCCAAATCAGCTTCGTGGCTATGCGGATAGCGCCGGAGCAGCGCCAATAGTTCGCGTTGGCCGGCTGCATTGTCTCTAAGAGCGAGAAGCGCATAACCCTTCTTCAGGTAGGCAGCAGCGATCTTATTCCCCTTCGGGTAGCGCTCTATGCATTTATCGTATTCCTGGATTGCTTGCTTATATTTTTTCTGGAGATAGTACGCATCTCCGATATAAAACTGCGCGTTGGATGCCAAATCCGTGTCGCCGTAATTCTGCAAGTACTGCTGAAATCCTTGAATTGCCAACGGATACTGCCCCTGAGTGTAGTCCGCGTAAGCCGAGTTATAAAGAGCGTTCGGATCAGGGACTGGTGGCGGGCCGTCCGCTGCAGCGGAGCCGCCGGCCGGCGCGCCAGACTGTCCTTGCGCTGCTGTATTAGCAGGCGGAGGAGTATTGATCGTTTCAAGGATTTTCTGAGTCTGGGCAAGCTGGTCGCTTAGTTTTGCGATCTCTCCTTTAGTTTCGTCGAGACTGGAGGAGAGTTCTTGAACCTGGCCCGTCATTGAGTCGAAGCGGTTAGCGGTGGAAGCAAGGTTCCGCTGCTCAGCGTCCTGCAGCCGGGTGATTGTAGCTTTCATCGCATTAACGCTGTCGTTGGTTTGTTGAACCAGCGTTTTCAGAACGGCTGTTTGCGTATCCACGGTTCTTTGCAGGTTTTGGACCTCCTGCTGCAAATTATCCAACTGCGTCATCATCTGGATAATTTCTTTGCTGGCAGGAAACCCGGTTTGTATTCCCAGGATGAACAACGCAGCCAATAGTGTAGATCGCAAGGCGTGCTTTTTCACGACTGACTTGACCTCTCTGACAAGTTCGCCCTTTAGGTAGAGTTTACCCGGCACGGCCAGGCTGGTCAACTTGGGGTGCGGGTGGGGGGATCAGAAAACGCGCACACCCGCGGAACCTGCCCGATGCACGCAAAAACCAAGCATGCCCTTCGTGCGGCAACGAAGGGTGACAGTGAAGGAGCTTTTGAGACAAGACGGAGAACTGCCCGGATGGCAGGAGCCTTCGAAAGTCTCCTGCCATCCGGTAACCGCTACTGTTTGGATTCAGTGCCGTACACCAAGTGTGCCCGGCGGTTCTGCTGCCAGCAAGCCTCGGTTTGGTCGGTGCAGAACGGACGATCCTTCCCGTAGGAAATGGTCGTGATCCGGTCTGCAGAGATGCCGAGGTTCTTCAGGAACTTGGCAGCGGCCGTCGCACGCCGGTCGCCCAAACCCAGGTTGTACTCTTCACTGCCGCGCTCGTCGCAGTGCCCCTCGATTGTGAACTTGATGTCAGGGTGCTGCTGCAGGAATTGAGAGTCGGCCGTGAGAGCCTGTTCCGCATCTGGACGGATCGTTGACTTGTCAAAGTCAAAGTAGCCGTCCTTGATGGAACGGTTGAACATATCCTCCTCAGACACCTTGGGCGCCGGTGGCGGTGGAGGCGGCGGGGGAGGAGTAGTGACCGTAACCCGCGCGCTGGCCGTTGCATTACCGCCAGGTCCGGTCGCCGTAATGGTGTACGTTGTCGACTCGTCCGGTGTGACGGTCTGTGATCCCTGAGCCTGAACCGATCCAACAGTCGGCGCCACGTCTAAAGTTGTTGCGTTGGTTGATGTCCAACTCAGCGTAGCGGACTGGCCCTTTTCGATCGTGCTCGGCTCCGCAGTCAAGGTTACCGTAGGTGCTGCCGGCTTCGGGGGTGGGGCAGGCGGCGGCGGCGCGGCGATCTTCTTTTTGTGGCACGCGCCTGCCAGCAAAACCACTCCGATCAATCCGACTAAAACAGCGAGCATTCGCTTTCTATTTGCCATTATTCTCCTCCTACGTCGGTAACATCTGAATTCTTGTGGATGATCTAAATTAAGCTGTTCCGTGGGTTCTAACCTTCTTTGGGCGGCACGTTTGGAAATCCCGCTCCGCCTTTGAAGGAGTTAATACTCTTAAAGATCACCATGCTAACATGAAAGTAGTAGAAAATAAAACACCTTTTAAGTCCTTGGGAAGAACCCAGGGGAGTCTGCCCACGCTACCCATGATCTAATGGCTGCGCCTGGGCCTAGAATCAAACGTAACCCACTCCTCTTGTTGACTCTGTAGACCATGCGTCAAACGCTTGCAAAGGCTTTTAGTTTGACCAGCTAGCATCCCAGTTATTACCCGTCGTCGTAATCTGCTTCTGATGGGTTCCGTCTGCCAACATTTCCCAGATTTGCCGCGACCCGGTGCGGTTCGATTCGAACACCAAATGGCGGCCGTCGGGAGCCCACCAAGGGTGTTCATTGCGCCCGGCATCATGCGTAAGCTGAATGATCCGCCCGGTTGCAATCTCAATGAGGTAGATATCGTAGGTTCCGGTCTCGGTCACGGCCCAGGAAAACGCCATAAACAGGCCGTTCGGCGACCAAGTGGGATCCACCGCGTCTCCACCTGCCGTAATCAGACGCCGCAGGTTAGTGCCGTCAGCGTTCATGATGTAGATCTGCGGCGTCCCGCTCCGGTCGGAGACGAAAGCGATCTCGTCGCCCGTCTTTGGATTCCATGCCGGAGAAATGTTTACGTTAGGGGTGAACGTCAGGCGCTGCAAATTCGCTCCGCTGGCGTCAGACACGTAGACTTCAGGGTCGCCGCTCATACTGGAGCAGAAAGCGATCTTCTTTCCATCCGGCGACCAGGCTGGCGTAGCGTTGAGACCCCGGTAGTGAGGGAACGGCAGCAGGTGATGTGTGAGGAACGAATAGATGGAAATTTCTGGATTGCCACTGGCGTAATTGGTGAATGCCAATTTGTTATCGTCGGGAGACCACCGAGGCGTCAAGCACAGAGAACCATAGCTCGTGATGGGGTGCTGATTGAAACCATCATAGTCCATCACCCAGATTTCATCGTGCCCTGTCCTGTTGCTTACGAAAGATATCTGGCTCAAATTCATGCCCGGCACGCCTCCACCCAACGTCTGGATGATCTCGTTGGCGAAGCGATGAGCGGTCTCGCGGGTCGAGACCTCATTTAGAGTTGCGATGAACCGTTTGGCAAGAACAGCGGGGTTGGCCGGATTCTTGACGTCATAGAGATATGCCGTCACCACCAGATTGCCGTTAATGTCAGCGCTGTTGCCAAATGCCAAAAACTGAGCGGAGACAGGTGGGTTGGTCCACCGGTCATATACGACCCCTCCCGGGTCCGAAGGGGTTTGAGCAGGGTAAAAGCTTCTGCTCACCATCTCGAATATACCGGCGTTGTCCAGGTCGTTCCATAACACCTGATTGAACTCATTCGTGAGGTTGCCCAAATTGGATTCGTTCGATTGCGCCGGAAAGTTTGCCACGGCCATGCGGATCATCGGATTGCCACGGTTGATGCCGGTCTCAATCCAATTTTGTTGAGCTTCGGCAGGCCATATCGCCGTAAATGCGGCGGCAATCATGACCATAAGCAGAATCGGGGTTCGTATATGTCTCATTGGTTTCATAGTGTTCTTATCAGTCCGATAGAATTGCGTTACCCGTTAGGGTAGCTAATGAAAGTCGTGACAAATAAGGGCAACAGCCGCTGCAAAAAAAAGCCGTCAATCCATCTAGCCGCCACGGGTGGTTCACTTATTGAGAATTACAAATTATAGTGACGGCTTTTTTGTAGCGCCGGTGTCCCCACCGGCGTCTTTCGGAGCTGTCCCAGCGCCGCACCAGCGGATGTTGTCACTATAATTTGTAAACCTCAACAATCTCCGCTGCGCCGCGGGCAAGCCGGTAGTGACTCAGTTTGCCGTAGCGCCGACCTTCAGGTCGGCATTTTGAAGGCTGTGCTTACAAAACCAAAATGAGTCACTACCGCCAAGCCGTTTTCTTCTCTCAGCGGTGAAAGTCAAAGTAAAACTGCACGTGCAGGTTGCGGCCCTTATAACCAGCCGGGAGCGGAGGCAAAGGGCTGGAGGCGTAAACCGCACGCAGCGCCGAACGGTCCACTTCCGAAACGCCGCTCGATTGCGCCAATTGCACGCCGCTGATCGACCCATCACGAAGGATATCAAATTCCACATAGACCCGGTGCGCTGAAAGAATATCGGGGCTGATGATCGAAAGGAGCCAGTCCGTGCTGATGCGGTTCTTGACCGCGTCCACATACCATCCGTAAAGCTGGCCAAAGTTGCCGCCTTGAAAGAGGAGAGATCCGCTTCCGCTGTTATTGACGATCTGGCCGTAATTCATCGCGGGCGTTCCCTCGGCGCCCGCCGGGATGGCGTTTGAAGGAGCCGGGAGAGGCTGCTGCTGAATCCTCTTGTTCGCCAGCACGCGCCGCTCCGGCGTTAACGCCACCTGCGTGGGTTCCTTGGTATGAACCGGAGGTAGCGGTTTTTTAAGGTTTTTGAACTTGGGGATCTTGATGGCATCCAAGAGTGGCGGCGTAGCCCTTGGCTCCGGCTGCGCCTGATAGAGGCCCGGATTCTGCGTGACGAGGGTATTCGGCGTTTGAACGACAGGTCTTGGCAACGGAACACCCGGCAGTGAGTTGACCATATTTACGTGGATGGCGCTTCCGGAGTCCCAGCGGCTTCCCCAACCGAGGTAATGACGGAAGCCCACCAATCCGTAAACTACAGCCAAGACTACCAGTCCGAGGTGAGCCAATACAGAGGCCACCAGTGAGCCTCGCAGGCTCTCGCGCCGCCTGAATGTCAGCGGAAGGGTTGCAGCAGTCATTGATCAACGGGCTCTTTCGTATCCGAACCAAAATTGAGCGCAGGCCCGGACCCGCGCTCCGGTCACGGGCGCTTAGTTTCAATCGGCTGCGTGACGATACTGACGTTTGTAATCTGCGCCTGCTTGAGTACATCCATGACCTCAGCGAAAGTGCCGAATGGCACCGCGCGATCCGCGCGCAGGTATACGGGGGAGTTGAGGTCGCCCGCCAGCTTCTGGTGTACGATCGAGCCGAGAGCGTGGATATTAACGGGATTATTTCCCACATAAAGCGTCTGGGCTTTATCGATCGTAATCACCACTCTTTCACTCTTCACTAACTTCACGGTCCGGGTTTTGGGAAGGCTTACTTCGATCCCGGATTGGAGAATGGGCGCCGTGAGCATAAAGATCACCAGCAACACCAGCACCACATCCACAAGCGGGGTGACGTTGATCTCGGACAGCGAGGTTTGCGGCGTTCCTTTAGGTGTGATAAAAGCCATCGTTCGAGCCGCCGGACGGACTCGCGCCCCGAGTCGCCGGATTTACGTGAAGTAGCGCTCCGTCATATTAAGGAACTCCAGCGAGAACTCGTCCAACAGGCCTCCGAATTCCTTAATGCGCTGGAGATAATGATTGTAAGCGATCACGGCTGGGATGGCAGCGAAGAGTCCGGCCGCCGTTGTTACCAAGGCCTCGGAGATTCCAGGCGCCACGCTTTGCAAAGACGCCGTGCTGGCCGATCCAAGCCCGTTAAACGCATCGATAATGCCCCAGACCGTGCCGAAAAGCCCAATAAAAGGGCAAACGCTGCCTGTGGTGGCGAGCCAGCTCAGCCAGTGCTCCATGCGGCCAAGTTCTTCGGAAGCGGCGATCTGCATGGCGCGCTTCACAGCCTCAAGGCTGCGGATTTTAGGCTTGCCCGGATTTTCCGTGTAAACAGCCTGGCTCTCAATTTCACGGTACCCGCTCCGGAACACGCCCGGCAAAGGACTCGAGCTCAACGCCTCCGCGGAGGCTCGGATTTCCGACAGCTTCTTGCTCTGCCGGAAAACCTTCATGAAATCTTGGGATTCCCGATACGCCTGCTTGAAGGCGCGGTACTTCTTAAAGATGATAGCCCAGGAAAAAACAGAAAAGAAAATCAGAATCAGCAGGACAATTCGTGCAACGAGACCTGTGTTGGCGATTAACTGAATAGGCTCACCTTGAAACCATAATAGTAGAGGGGGAACCAACGAACCTCCTTCGCATGCGCTTTTCTCCCCGCCTGCACCTGACTCGAACCTATCACATGCACCTTAGTGCGTCAACGAAGCGAGCGCCGGGGTAGTGGGTCAGTTTGGTTTTGTAGCGCCGGGCTTCAGCCCGGCACAGCCTTCAAAATGCCGACCTGAAGGTCGGCGCTACGGCAAACTGAGGCACTATCAGCGCCCGGGTAGAGCCTGTGTGACAACTGCGGCTGTGGCGGCGATCTATGATCGCCGGCCTTTATTATTGAATAGCTTCGGCGCTCATAGAGCGCCGCTACAACTCAAATCGGCAGTTGTCACACAGACTCTGAAGGCCAGCGCTACGCCTGGAGAAGTCGCCGAATGAGCAGCGCCACAATCCCACAACTCATCATCAACTCACCTTACGAAGAGCCCGCCGAACATTGGCGGTATGACCGCGAAACGAGGACGTTCAGCCGCGTACCGGGGCGGCGGCCGGCAGGCTACATCCGGGCCACGCCGGGCGCGAAAACTTTTGATGACCCCGGTGTCTTTATCGAATTACCGCTCGTCAACCGCATCCGCGAGCGGGTGAAGGCGTGGCGCGAGCATCCCACAAACCCTTACGCCGGGACTCACGGTGAAGAAACGTCTGCAAGTGTTGCAGGCTGCGGGGCCTGGGAATTACTACGACGAGTTCGCTCTGATGCCAGCCGGCCTGCGCGAGAAGCTCCGCCAGGGGAAAGTTCTTATCCGCAATTGGCACATGCTCATGCCGCTCGACCCGGATGCTGGGCCCCGAGTGGAAAAGAAAGGGCCGGAAAGTGACGAGGCGTTTACGCAGCGTGTGCTCGAAGACCTGGCGGGCGCACAAAATCTGGTGGTGATCAACGATGAGGCGCACCACGCCTGGCGCGTGCCGCCGAAATCGAGGATTCCCGGAGTTAGCAAGGACGAGCTCGAAGAGGCCACGCAGTGGATTGGAGGCCTGGACCGTATCCACAAGACGCGCGGCATCCTGAACTGTTTCGACTTCACGGCCACGCCGTTTGCGCCTACAGGACGGGTGAGTGGTGAGGAAACGCTGTTCGATTGGGTGGTGAGCGACTTCGGGCTGAACGACGCCATTGAATCGGGCCTCGTCAAGACGCCTCGGGGCGTGGTGAGGGACGACGGGCGTTTTAACAAAGAGTACAAGCCCCGGCTTTATCACATCTATATGGACCC
Source organism: Acidobacteria subdivision 13 bacterium RH2 MAG17b (assembly GCA_002197525.1). Lineage (GTDB taxonomy): Bacteria > Acidobacteriota > Terriglobia > UBA7540 > UBA7540 > RH2-MAG17b. The sequence goes on from NFUN01000139.1 coordinate 25,903, forward strand.
GGAGGTGAAGGGCGATCTGAACCGCCGCGCGGGATGTCTATGACCAGATGAAACCGACGTGGAAAGCCAGTCGCGAATTCCTGCTGGCACAGGTGGTCGGCATTGTCGAGCGGTTCCTTTCGAGCGATCGCATTCATATTTCGCCGCCGCTTTTCGCCCAAGATGATCTGAGGCGCCGCATTGTGATTACGCTCAATATGACGAAGCTCGTGCAGCACCTCTGGGAGGCGATCCGGTTCAAGAATACGGAGGCGCTGGCACCGGTGTTCGACGACGAACACTCGATTCGTTCGACCAGCGCCATGCGGCCGTGGTTCACCGGGAAGCCGTGCGAGATGACAAAACGGTCGCATATCAACTTTTGTGTTTATGACAGCACCTGGGAAGCGAGTGAATCATTCGAGCTCGACCGCAACCCGAAGGTGGCGGCGTGGGTAAAAAATGATCACTTGGGTTTCGAAATCGTGTACATCTTCAAAGGCGTGGTCCGCAAGTACCGGCCCGATTTTCTAATCCGGCTGAAGAACGGCACAATGCTGGTGCTGGAAGTGAAAGGCCAGGACTCGCAGGAAAACAAGACGAAGCGCGAATTCTTGGACGAATGGGTGAACGCCGTAAATCAGCACGGCGGCTTCGGGCGGTGGACGTGGGGCGTGTCGCGGCCATCCCAAAGACATTGCGGATGTCTTGGAAAGTTGTCCCCCCGCCGGTCTCACCGGCCGGGCAAATACTTGCATTATGACCCGCGCTCTCAGGCCGTGCTCCGGCCGATGTCGCGATGGTTGATCCGGGTTTTATATCCCTCGCGCTCCAGAAGCTTGGCCGTCTGCTCCGCGAGCGCCACGGAACGGTGCCGCCCGCCGGTGCAACCGAGAGCTATGGTGAGGTAGCTTTTGCCCTCGTGCAAATAATGGGGAAGAAGATAGAGGAGCAAGTCCGCAAGGCGTTTCAGGAACTCGCGCGTCTGCGGATAGCGCTCCATGTAGCGCTGCACGGCGGCATCCTTGCCGGTTTTTTCCTTGAGGTTGGGGGCGTAATTCGGGTTGGGCAGAAAGCGCACGTCGAACAACAGGTCCGCATCAGTGGGAACACCGAAGCGGAATCCGAAAGAAGTCACGGAAACCAGCATCGACTTGCGCTTTTCCAGCGCTCCAAACCGCTGCTGGATGAACTCGCGCAGCTCGTGCGGATTCATCCGTGTCGTGGGAATTACGGCGTCCGCGAGTTGCCGCATCGGCTTCAGCAACATGCGCTCGAGCCGGATGCCTTCGCGCACCGGCAGGTGGCGGCCGAGCGGGTGCGGGCGACGAGTTTCCTCAAAGCGCCTGACCAGCACATCGTCAGAAGCCTCAAGAAACACCAGAGACGGCTTCGGCTTTTCCTGGGCCAACCGCTCGTAAATGGCGGGAAGCTGGCTCAGCGCTTCTCCCTCGCGGATGTCCACCACCACCGCGGCGCGGTCGATATGACTGCCGGGCTGGCGGCAGAGATTTGCAAACTCAGGGAGCAGGTGCACCGGAAGGTTATCCACGCAGTAAAAGCCGAGATCTTCAAACGCCTTAAGAACGGACCCCTTCCCGGAACCGCTCAGCCCGGTGATCAGAACGAACTGCTTGAATGGTTTCCGGCTGGAGTTCTTTCTGGACGCAGCCCGAGACTTGGCGGTGGAAACCGCTGAGGTGATGTGCGCGAGGTTCCGGCCATGCTCCCCGCGAGTTTGCCGGGGTTTCGAGCGTGATGGCTTCGAGCTCAATCGGAAATCCGTGGTTGCTGCCTCTGCGTTGTCCACACCGGCTAATACCGATTGATGTCACACATAGATAAAATCTGGGTGGCGCAACCATGGCGATTTTGCCATGTATGTGTGCGCCACCCCGGATTAAAACTCTACGCATGACGCAAAACTGGTATAAAGATGCTGTGGAGCCCGCGATCGTTACAGCGGCGGCCGGAATGCCGGACCCCAACAAGTCTGAACGCGGTTTGAAACCGGCAAAAGGCCCGCTCACGGCGGGAAAGACGGCCACCCCGGCTGGCACGGTGCGTTTGAAAGCCTCGCGCCCGCCGTCAGGGTTCAGGCTCAATGAGACCCAGCCGCCCATCTGGACGGCGGTAGATAATATTGACCCGCTCGGTCTGAACGTTGCGGAAGATCGTGAGATGCCGGGAATCCTCGCTCAGACTCTCAATCGCTTCCTCGACGGTGAGAGGCTTGATGGGAATTCTCTCGGTCGTGAGAATCTTGCGATCTTCATCGGCCCTTCTCTCCGGCATCATGACGTTAAGCGTCACGGCGGAAGCGGGAGACGTCCGGCGCTTTTTTGTACGGAGCCGTGCGAGCAGGCGCACGGCCTGGCGCTCCAGCTTATCGAGGGCGCCATTGATCGAGATGCGGGAATCGGTGGTTTCTTCGATTCCCACCAAGGTGCGGTCACGCCACTGCACGGTGATTTCCGCGATCCGGCGATGCTTCTCCGCTGAAAGAATGACGTGAACGTCGCAATGCTCGTGCAGGACGCGGTTCAGTTTTCCCAGCCGTTCTTCCGTATACTGCCGAAGGTCTGGGGTGACTTCCATTTGCCGCCCGGTATATTCAATGCGCATGGGAAACCTCCCGGAAACGAAATTGGAACGCGCAGCCTCATAAACCGAATCAAGTCTTCCTTCGGCGCTGGTGAGTGCTCGGAATTCTCATGTCTTCGCGGTACTTGGCCACAGTTCTTCGCGTAACGTGGACACCCATATCGCGCAAGCGCTGGGTGATTTGGTCGTCCGTCAACGGGCGGGCGCTGTCTTCTTCGTTAATCATCTTCTGCACGATGCGCTTCAGGTTGATTAGGGAGATGCCAGCTCCCGACGGGCCCTGAACGGACTCGGAAAAAAAGTAACGCAATTCGAACACGCCCTGCGGAGTGTGAACGTATTTGCTGGCGACCGCCCGGCTTACCGTAGAAGGGTGGACTCCCACTTCTTCCGCCACTTCCTTGATCATCATGGGCCGCAAATAATCAAGACCCCTGTCCAAGAACTCGGCCTGACGCCGGATGATCGCTTCACAAACACGGGTAATCGTCTGCTTACGCTGCTCGATGTTTTTGAGGAATTGGAGAGCAGAGTTAAAGCGCTCTTTTACGTACCTGCGAACTTCCCCTGTGGCGTTGCCGTCGCCAATCAGGCGCCGGTAATGCCGGCTGAGACGCAAATGGGGCAAACCCTCTTCGTTCATGATCACCCGGTAATGGTCATCCACTTTCACGAAAGCCACGTCCGGCTCGATCAACCGGGGCAGAACGTTGTTGTACCGCTGGCCAGGGCGGGGATCAAGCTTGCGGATGGTTTTAAGGCAAGCTTCGACGTCGTCCACGGAACAGTGCAGCGCCCCGGCGATCTTGCGGTACTGCTTGTTCTCGACGTCGCTCAAATGATCCGAAACGATCCGCGCGGCCAGGCCGTCCTTCGCCTCAGCCATGCGGAGCTGAATCAGCAGACATTCGCGAAGATCGCGCGCGCCAACCCCCACCGGATCAAGCTGCTGAATCAGCGCCAGCGCCTCTTCAACGCCGCTCAGTGCGTGGTCTTCCGCCTGGGCGATTTCCTCCAAGCTAGCCGTCAGATAGCCATCCTCGTTGAGGTTGCCGATGATCGAGTACGCCGCGTTCCGCACCGCTTCCGAACACGGAGACAGGTTCACCTGCCATTGCAGGTGCTCGGCCAAAGAGACGGGTTTTGAAACGAAATTTTCAAAAGACGGTCTTTCGATCTCCTCGGCGGCTGGCGATTTATATCCAGGGTCCAGGTAATCGTTGAAGAAGGAGCCGTAATCGACCTCCTCGAATGAATCGCGATGATCATCGGCAGGCGCGACTTGACCGTTCGGCAACTCGCCGGCGACCTCTTCTTTGTCCTTCTTTTGACCGTCTTCGAGGGTCGGAATGATGTCCGTTACTTCTTCAAGGACGGGATTCTCAACCATCTCCTGGTCAATCATCTCCCGGAGTTCCAGTTTGTTGAGCGCCAGGACGGTGACCATTTGGACCAGCCCAGGCGTCAGAATTTGCTTCTGAGCTACCCTAAGGTTGAGTCCGATTCTGGGTTGAGCTTTCATTATGAGTTAAATTGCTAGTTTGAAATTATCCCCAAGGTAGACTCTTTTCACTTCCGAATCGTTCCCTAACTCCTCTGGAGTTCCAGAGCGGAAGATTCTTCCGCCGCTGATGATGTAGGCGCGGTCAGTGACTTGTAGTGTTTCCCGAACATTATGGTCCGTCAGCAGCACACCGATGCCTGACGCTTTGAGCTGCAGGATGATCTTTTGAATATCCAGGACGGCAAGCGGGTCTATGCCCGCAAATGGTTCATCCAAAAGGACAAAAGAAGGAGAAATCACCAGAGATCGAGCCACTTCCACGCGTCTGCGCTCACCGCCGGAAAGCAAATACCCGTAATTTCTACGCACCTTTTGCAAACCAAACTCTTCGAGCAACTCCTCAAGCCTCTCCCGGCGCTCATGGGCCGTCAGAGAAATAGTTTCAAGAATCGCCATCAGGTTCTCTTCGACGGTTAGCTTGCGAAACACCGACGGTTCTTGAGGCAGGTAGCTGATGCCGTTCCGCGCCCGCGTATACATGGGAAAACTTGAAATATCAATACCGTCGAGCAAAACTTTGCCAGCGTCCGCACCAGTCAAGCCCACGATAATATAGAAAGTCGTGGTCTTGCCTGCCCCGTTTGGCCCAAGTAAACCGACAACTTCTCCCTGGGATATTCTTAGGCTAACACCGTCAACGACTTTGCGGCCCTTGAATGACTTGGTGAGGTCGACTGTGGAGAGGATCTGCATGGTTCATCGCTGGTGGATACGGCGCTTGGAGAGAGTTTGAGACTTTTTACCTCCATCAGCGGAAAGGCTAGCATCGTGCATAAAGAAAGTCAAACGATCACCCGTTAAAAACCCCTGTTGTTCGTCGTAAATTATAGGAGGCCCACCTGTTAGCACGATCTTCCCGGCCGCGGCAAAGTATTCGGCATGATCCGCTTGGGCGCGGCGCCCAAGCGGTTGGACCACACGAACGTTTCCATCAGCCACAGATCGCTCGACTTCCGGCTTTTGTTGGCCAGATGGGGAATAAAAATAGACGCGAAGGCGGTCTGATCGAAGGGTCCCGTCTTTCGATTGCATCAGCACATGGCCTTGATACACCGCTTCACGACCGAGGTTGAAATAGACCAGGTGATCGGCTTTGATAGTAACTGGTTGTGTAACGCCATGTCCACTCTGCGGACCCTTCGGCGCGCCGCGCCCTGGCTGCGGCGGGTTCAGTTGCATTAAGGAAGTGGTCACGCGATAGCCGGAGCGGATTTGTTGCGATGTCTTCTCAACCTTCAGAGAAGAACACTCCAAGACGTCGGGACCTTGCCATGCCCGGACGTTACCTTCATACCGCGCCTCTTGCTTGTCTTTGCGGACAATTACCTTGTCAGCCGTCAGAATCAGAGGTCCGGCCTCGGAAGTCCGGCTGCTCACAACCGCGTCCGAGCCGGGCGGCACCGGCGAGGTTTCTGATCCAAAATGCACGGACTGCACTCGACCCCAACCTTCCGCCAACCCCTGAGCAAGATTGATAATCATGTGCCGGGCGCGGATTCTGCTATCCGAATCCCACATCTGCGGATGCCCAATGAGCGTCAGCTTTTGACGCTGAGCTTCGTAGAGCGCTTCCTCGGCGCTCGCCCGCCGGTCGCCCTCTTTGAAGCGGAAGTCACCCTCCTGGCGGATGGTTTCGATCGCCTGGGTCGCTGGATTGACGGTCGCCACGAGCTTCCTGCCAAAAGTCTCCCTAACGAAACCTGGTTTCTGCCCTGGAGGAGAACTGTCAGTAATGTGCGTCGAGTTTAATCCCAAAATACGTTGCAGGCGGCCCCGTACGTCAAACAGCAGCCGGAGTTCTTCGGCGCTAATCGTGCGTGTGTCATCTTGAGACCGGCCGGGAATCAATAGGATTTCTCCAGGTCCTATCGTATGCGCTTCTCCCAGAACGCCCCCTGTTCTGAATGAAAACCGGAGGTCCGAAGCCGTCAGAACTCGTTTCCCCTGTGCAAGTCCGCCCAGGCTGCGGCTCGAGCCGGAAGCCTGGGCTTGAACCTCCGAAGGCTCAAAGACAAGCCGCACGTTGCCAGAAGCCCTTCCCGATCGGATCCGTGCCTTGGCGCCAGAGACGTTCATTTGAACCTGATTGGCGGAAAGCCTCCGCACGCCGCCCTGCCGGTCCAAGGCGCGGACGTGGACATCGCCCAAGGCGTTAAGGTTACGGAGCTGCGCCGTAGCAGGATCGAAATCGGCCTCCAGAGTTTGTGCGGCTGCTTCGACTCGCCCTTTGGGCGATGGCGATGAGCCGCTTACGCTACCCTCTAGGGTGAGGTGATCAATTCGATTTTTGGAGTCCAAAAAAATGGTTCCGGTCGAAGCGCTGAGGCGCTGCGGTCCTTGCTCAACCTGGACTGGAGCCCGCAGAAAAACTTCTCCGGCCGCTTTCTTGTAGAGCAGCCCGCCGGCCCGTACGTCCACTGGCGGTCCACTCGCGGAGCGCGCAGGCAGACGGGCGGAAACGTCCTTTTGGAGCGAAAGTGAACCTGTTCGAGTATCGTAAATTAGTCCTTTCGCCGTTCCTGACGCCGGCCCGAAGCTAAAGCTGACCTTTTCCAGCGTCTTCACAGCCGAATCGCGCGGATCATAAGAGACATTCGCCGTTTTGACGAAGAATGGCTGGCCGGAACGCAAATCAGGTGCGGGCTGCATGTGCGGTTGAGCTTCGAGCTTTAGGGAAGCCTCGCCCGAACAAGCCAGCGCTCCACTCTTGTTGTTATAGCGGCAGCGATCGGTCTGCAGCTCATCGTGGCGATTGCCGCTCTGCCCGAAAATCACGACACGCACATCCTCGAGTACGGTGTTCGACCCCTGGTTGTAGGCCAAGGTCCGTGCGGCATGGATGGTAAAGATGCGGCGGCCTTCGTCCGAACGAGTGAAGGTATATCCGGAAAGCTGGCGGCTCACATTGTTAGGAAGGCTAACGGGCGGATGAACCGTCACGTTTCTGGCGCGGTATCTCAGCCAGAAAGCCATGATGCCGCCGGTTGTCAGGACGAGCGCCAGTGCGAGCAGTCTTTTCACTCTCGTACGGCGGTTGTTGTAGCCCTGCGCGGATGGATGCAAAGGCGTCTTGTTCATCGTTCGATCAGACTCTCGGTGGGGCTCCTAGCCGTGAAATCCAACCACTCACAGGAGGCGCTGCGCCAATCTCCCTGCGGAAGCCGGCAGCGCAGTTGATCAATCGGCGTCAACGGGTTGCACATCCTTCAAAACCAACTGTAAGTTTCTAACGCCCTGAAAATCATTGACCGCGAGATTGAAAGCCAAGCGAACGCTCCGCGTTTGAGTCAGCATGGAGGCCCGTTCGGCAAGCCCCCACCCCACAGCGTCAAATGAGCAGCCGTTCTGACTCACCTTTAACTTTAGATGCTTTTCCTTCAGCAAACGAGGCGCTCCCGTCAGGCCCACTTTGGCTGTAAAGACCGGCGAAGGGTTTCCGAAGCCAAAGGGCTCCATCCTATTCAACTGAGCCGCAAGGTCCCAGCTCAGGTCGGCCAGGCTCACTTCGGCATCGACACGAAGCGCGGGCTCAAGATCTGCGGGAGCCAGGCTAGACCGTGCGGTGCGCTCCAGCTCCGCCTCCAGCTCAACGATCCGCGAAGCGGGCAGGGAGAAACCGGCTGCCTGGGCGTGTCCGCCAAAACGGTTGAAGAGATTCCCGCACGCCGTGAGGGCGTCTAAAAGATGGAAGCCTGGGATCGACCGGCCAGAGCCGTGCGCCATCCCGTCTTCCACGGCGATGACCAGAGCCGGGCGGTGATACAGTTCCGCCACGCGCTGCGCTACGATGCCGATCACGCCGCGGTGCCACCCAGCACCGGAAAAGACAAGTGAATAGCGACTCGAGTACTCGGGCCGCGCTTTCATCTGCGCCTTGACCGCTGTGAGGATGGATTCCTCAGCGCCCTGGCGTTGGCGATTAAGTTCATCGAGCCGTTCAGCCGTTTTTCGCGCCCTATCCGGGGAAGCGTCCGTGAAAAGCGCAATCACATCTCGGGCGTCATCCATGCGTCCGGCGACATTCAGCCGGGGGGCTAGCCGGAAAGCGACATCGCCTGCGGACACCGCGCGGCCGGTGAGTCCCGCCACCGCCAGCAGGGCGGAGAGTCCTGGCCGCCCTGGAGCGGTTCCGGGAGCAGCCGAGTCTGCCAAGCTTCCCAGACCGAAGCGGGCGATCGTTCGATTTTCTCCAAGTAGGGGCGCAACGTCAGCTATAGACCCGATGGCAACGACCTTCAGGTAGGATTTGAGGGCCCGCTCGGAGAGCCTCTCGCCCAGTACGGCTTGCGCCAACTTGAAGGCCACGCCCACGCCGGAAAGGTTCTTATCAGGATAGTTGCAATCGGTCCGGTGCGGATTCAAGATGGCGCAGGCTTCCGGCAACTCCGGTCCGGGCAGGTGATGGTCGGTTACAATGCAGTCGATTCCAAGCGCACGGGCTCGGCCCAGCGCCTCATGCTCGCGAACGCCGGTATCCACGCTGATGACCAAGGTGTAGCCTTCCTGCGCAACCCGTTCAATCACCGCGGCTCGCATTCCATATCCGTCGGCAAAGCGGTTGGGAATATAAGCTTCAACCTGCGCTCCGAGGGAGCGGAGCGCGGTCAGCAGCACTACCGTCGCCATCATGCCGTCCACGTCATAATCGCCGTAGATCAAAACTTTTTCGTGGGAGGCAAGCGCCTGGCGAAGACGGCGGGCTGCCGCAGGCATGTCTTGCATCAGGAAGGGATCGTGCAGATGGTCGAGGCGAGGTTCCAGAAACCGCCCGGCGAGGCCAGGCTCGTCTATGCCGCGCAACACGAGCAGGCGCGCCCACAGGGGAGGAATTTCCAACTCGCGGGCAAGGTCGCAGACGACCGTATCATGGACTTCAGGAATGATCCAGCGCATTGATCTTTGCTGGTTTCAGGCAGCGTCCTGCGCGGCGAATTCGGATTTTCCCAGGGGCCAGGCACCGAACGGAACCACGGATGAACGTTCCGGCCCCAAGCCGTATAGCCCAGGAGCTTGTGCTCCATAAGAGCGCGCCGACTTTCCGGCGGCCTAATCCCGACGGCGCAAGAGAACTCGCTTTCCGGCGGTCAAAAACAAGAGTCCGCGCCCGCGGAGAGGAGCCCGTCAAGATGCAGCGATCATTACCCACCACGAGGGATCAAGACCGCGGCCACAGCGGCGCCGCGCTTAGTGGATGGATGGCGGATTTATTGCGCACCGTCGCCGCGGACTTTGATGGCGCGCAGGCCTTTGTTGCCTTTCTCCAGCTCAAACGCCACCTTCTCGCCTTCCCGCAGCCCGTCAAAGTCCAAACCCTCCAGAGCGCTGCGGTGAAAGAATACTTCCTGGCCGTCTTCGGCCCGAATGAAACCGAAACCACGGTCGCGGATCAGTCTTTTAATGGTACCCGTCATGGTGAGCCTCTCGTGCATAAGAGAGGAGCAACGCCCGTATTATTTCGGCCGGCAGACGGGCTGCCCAGAAAACGCCTCTGTTATGCTGTACGGACTCTACCAACCATAAATCCGTTTGTCAAAGGCAATGGCACAGCCGCCGGTTTGATTTTTGCAAGCGGCGTCATGGCGCAACAAACTAGCCCAGCACGAATGCGCGACCCTTACTCTGTTTTGCACCTGATGCCGCTTCAGGGTGGCGTGTGCCGGCTAACGCCCGGCGCACTAGGTTGGTGCAGCGCTCGCTTCGACTCAATTTGGCCTCCAGTTGGGCATAAAACGCGAGCTGGGTCTCTGATCCGATCTCTTTCCCGAGCCTCCAGATTCCGCGACTCACGCTTTCCGGTCCCACTCTTCCTCCTGCCGGGGCTGGCCTAGCCCTTTCCAGCCGCTCCATGCGAGCCAGGCGAGGACCGGCGCGTATTCAAGCGCCAGGATCAAGGGCGAATTCCGGTAAGGTTGGCCGGCGGCATAGGCCACTACGGGCGCATATCCGAGCACGCAGGTGACACTCATCAGCAGCCAGGACGCTGAGGGGTAAAAGCAGAGAAATGGGATGGACCAGGTGAAGTACCAGGGGAATGCGTTCGGAGAGAGCAACAGCAAGCTTGCGGTTAGGAATAGTCCGGCGCGCAGCAGAGGTATGCGCGCCGGGATCACTCCCGCGACGACAGCCAACACCAACACGCCCGCCACGAATTCCGCCTGGACCTTGGAAGCTGAGGCAGCGTAAATGAGGCGGAAGAGGCTATCGTTTCCCTCCCATCCCGCCGCGTAGTTGGAAAGCCCGTGGAACAGCTTCCAGCCGGCGCTTGCAAAGGGCAGGTAACAAAGAACGGCAACTCCGGCAAACACGCCGCTCGACGCCCATCGAGGGCGCTTGAGGAATAATGGCAAGAAGAGTAGCGCGAAGAACTTGGAGGCAAAGGAAAGCGCCAGGAACACGTTTGACAACACCGGCTTGCGCCTTATAATGAAGAGATGAGCGAGCATCAGGGTGAAGATAGCCAGGGAATCCTGGTGCCCGCATAGGGAGAAAGAAACCAGTACCGTTGGGTTCCAGGCGTAAGTTAAGACCCGATGAAGCGTCTGCTGCAGTGAGGCGAGAATCAGAAGTAGGACGCCGAGAGTAGCCAGGTCGAGTCCTGTATACAAGGCCTTATAACCAGGTATTGTCCTGACCCAAGCGAAGGAGATCTCGCTGAGCGGCGGGTACACCGTGGGAGTGGTGGCTCCCGTTGTAAGCGGATGCTTGGGATCCTGGAGCCGTAAGAGGCGCGGTTCCGCCGGATAAACGGTGTAGGGATTAAGGGACAGCGCCTGCACCTTTCCTTCCCATTGGTAACGGTAAACATCGTCCGATAAAGGCGGCTTCGCCGGGAGCAGGATGACGCGAAACGCGGCGGCGGCCACCAGGATCACAAGCAGGGCTGGCCAGCCGAGGGTGAATTGTTCCACCAGATACACGCCGGCCAGATACAGAGCCCCGGCAACCAGCGCCAAGGCGATAAACTGCGGGACGTGCTGGTTGAAGCCGTGCAGCCGGCTCAGGTGAAAGAAAATGGCCGACATCGCCATCGCAATGAACAGCAGGGCGAAGATGGCGAGGGAGGAGCGGGGTCGCGCGGCTCCAGTTGGCTGGTGCGGTTGCGTCATGGGGTTTGGAATACTCATCAGGAGTCTGTTCTTCACACTGATTTCAGGAGCTTGCGGTCTGCGGTTTGCCTGCGCCTGGGCGTTTTCACAGCTATGACACAACTTTTGACTTTTATCGTAATGGCCGGCCCGTTTGATCCGATCACTCACTACGTCGGCCTTATTTTCCGCAAGACTCCGTTTCAAGGACTCTATCAGCCCAACGCGTTCGACCTTTCCATTTTGATCCCTTATTTTGCGTGTCTGATCGTCCTTTCCGTGTACGGCATTCATCGTTACACGCTCACCTATTTGTATTTGAAAAACCGGCACAAAGCGGCCAAACCGTCCAGTGAATTGGAGAGACTCCCCAAGGTAACCGTGCAACTCCCGATTTACAACGAGCGTTATGTGGTGGAGCGGCTGCTCGAAGCCGTCAGCCGCCTGGATTACCCGCGAGAGCTTCTCGAAATTCAGGTGCTCGATGATTCGACGGATGAGACTGCCATCGTCTGCTCTCGCTTGGTGAGTGAATATCAGCAAGCGGGATTCCCCATGACGTATCATCACCGTCAAGACCGCGAGGGCTTTAAGGCCGGTGCATTGGCAGAGGGCTTAAAAAAGACCGGCGGCGAGTTTATCGCTATTTTTGATGCGGATTTTGTCCCTCCGCCCTCCGCCCTCCGCCAGATGCTGCCGTACTTTGCCGATCCTCAGGTAGCCGTAGTCCAGGGGCGGTGGACCTGGATCAACCGCCATTACTCGAACCTCACGGAGATCGAGGCGATCATGCTGGACGGCCATTTCGTGATCGAGCACGGCGGGCGGAACTTTTCGGGACGCTTCTTCAACTTTAACGGCACGGCCGGCATGTGGCGGCGGGTGGCAATCGAGGATGCAGGCGGCTGGCAGCACGACACGCTGACTGAAGACACCGACCTTAGCTATCGCGCCCAGCTCAAGGGCTGGAAGTTCATTTATGATCCCCACATCGAGTGTCCTTCAGAATTGCCTGTGGAAATGAACTCCTTCAAATCGCAGCAAGCGCGCTGGGCGAAAGGGTTGATGCAAACGGCGAAAAAGCTTTTGCCCCGCATTTGGAAAAGCGATCAGCCCTTGTTTATCAAGGTGGAGGCCACACTGCATCTTACCGCCAATATTTCGTACCCCTTGATGGTGCTATTTTCGCTTATTCTCTTCCCGGCTGTGGTGGTGCGTTTCTATCAGGGCTGGTTCCAGATGCTGTATCTTGACCTGCCCCTCTTCCTTGCGTCCACATGTTCGGTGGGCAGCTTTTATATGGTTGCGCAACGTGAGCTTTACCCGGAAACCTGGCGCAGCCGGATCAAATACATCCCCTTTTTGATGGCCGCTGGAATCGGTCTGTCGATCAGCAACGCCAAGGCAGTACTAGAAGCCATCTTCGGCATGAAATCAGAATTTGTGCGCACTTCCAAGTACAGAGTGGAAGACCGTAGTAGTGCTTGGGAAGCGAAAAAATACCGGCGAGGCAGCGGATGGATTCCGTTCGTCGAACTTGCGCTGGCCGTGTACTTTCTTTTTACCACTGCTTACTCCATGAGCGTGGAGAACTACCTGACCACGCCCTTCCTACTGCTTTTCTTCATCGGCTATGCTTACATGGGCGCGATGTCCCTGTTCCAGGCGCCCCTGCGCCGCATGTGGAACGCGCTGCCTGCCACGACCCGCGCGCGCGCCCGAGCCGTCTCCGTCGAGACTTAGGGCCCGTTCAGAAATAACTGTTCCATCTTCCAACCGGCGCCCCTCACCCGCCGCGACGGGAAGCACTGCTTCCCCGCGTCACCCTCTCCCCGCTTGCGGGGAGAGGGCAGGTGTGAGGGGGGTGTATTTGATCCGAAATGGAATAGTTGTTATCTGACAGCCCCTTACTAGAAGCGGCTTCCTCCGCCCGCGGCCGCGCCGGACGTTTTATCCCCAGAAAATACAATTTATTACGGGCTTACGGGCAAGCCGGCTTGCTTCCATCCCTTGAGGCCATCCTGGTAAACCTTGACCCGGCTCTGGTCAAAACCCTGGGCGATCACCGCACGCGCCGCAGCGCGGCTGAAAGCGCAGACGTCATCCGGCGAGCCGCCCTGTTCGCCCCTTTCATAGAAAACCAGGATATTGTCTTTCGGGAGCTGGCTCGCCCGCTGACCAATTTCTTCCACCGGAATGTTAATCGCGCCGGGGATGTGCTCTGTGGCGAATTTGCGGGCCGGGCGGACATCAACAAAGACAGCCTTGTTTTTGAAAAGCGCCTCGGCTTCCGCTGTGCGGATCAACGTGGGCTTCTGCAGCTTGGCCTCATCCGGGCTGCATGCCAGCGCGGACTGCGCCTGGATTTGCGCGAAGACGCCGCCGCCTAAATCGCCATTGCCGCTTGCGTCAAGTGATGCTGGCGGACTAGAAGCAGGAGTGGCCCCTGGAGTTGATGGACGGAGGGCCGCCGCCGGAGGAGCCGGTGCGCTTACCGCTTGCTTCATGGTCCCGTATGCGGAAATTTGCTGGCCGATGAGCTGGAAAAACTGCGCGGGATTCGGCGGGCCAACGATCATCTGCCGTCCTACAAAGAACGTGGGTGTGCCGCGCACTCCGAGCGCCTTTCCGTCCGCAGCGTCTTGTTGAACTCGCGCCGCCATGCTGCCGCTTGAGAGGCACTCATCAAACTGCTTCGTGTCGAGGCCGAGCTGGGCGGCGTAACTTTCAAGCGCATTGACGCTGAGGTCGGATTGCTTCTGGTAGAACAGTTTCTCAGCCTGCCAGAACTTGCCTTGGTTCGCCGCGCACTCACTGGCCTCCGCCGCCTTTTCCGCCTGCGGATGGACGCCGGTTAGGGGAAATTGGCGGAATACAAAACGTATCCGGCTCCCATACTGCTGTAGCACATTCTCAACGGTCTGCTGCGCCAATCCGCACATGGGGCATTCGAAATCGCCAAATTCCACCACGGTTACCGGAGAATCGACATTGCCTGTAGCATGGCTGTCCGGCCGCACTAACCTCGCCGCGAGCGTTTCCGGAGCTACAGGTTTCGCCGGAGCAAGTTCGCCCGAGTGTGAAAGGTGCACGAAAGCTGGAATTCCAACGGCAAGAACCACCACGAGCAGCGCAAATTGCCCCCGGACGGCATTCAGCGCCGCCGCTCCTTCCGGCTGCCCGGGCGGTCGCGCCACGCGCCACATGGCAAGCGCCAGGATGAGCGTCACCGTGATCGCGGAGAGCAGGCACCACGCACACCAAGCGTGCACTACGAAGGCTTCGATCCCTGTCAAAACTATCGAAGCGATGAATCCGCCGCCGGAAACCAATAGGGTCGCGTAGCGGATGGGAGTGAACAGCGCCTTGCCTCCCAAAGTTTCTGCAAAGGCAAGCAAGGCGAGCGCGCCGTACATGGCCACTCCGAAAAGCGGCAGCGGCACACCCCACAAGTGAGCGTAGGAACTGGCGCGCACCACGTCGCAGCCGGTGCCCAGGCAGACCAGCGGGTGCGAGGGCGAGGTATAGACCCACCACAGATACAGGGCATCGAAAAGTCCCACGAAGCTCAGAGCCAGAATCAAAAACTTGCGCATGGCGTCAATTCTACCGCCTGAAGCTAACTTTGAGAAATTTCCTTCTCGCCGCCCGGTAGTGACTCATTTTGGTTTTGTAGCGCCGGGCTTCAGCCCGGCACAGCCTTCAAAATGCCGACCTGAAGGTCGGCGCTACGACAAACTGAGTCACTACCCGCCGTCCGCGGCCCCAATTGGGCTCAGAGGACCGGCCACAGCAGTTCCGTCCGGCGGCCCAGTAGGCGAACCCACAAGCCCAGGACGATGCCCGCGGCAAACCCACCTACGTGGGCCCACCAGGCTACGCCGCCGCCCGTGGCGGATTGAATTGCGAGCATCTGATATCCCATTAGAAATTGAATGAGGAACCAGTAGCCCAGTACGAGCGCAGCGGGAAGGTGAACGGTCCAGAGGAAGAAGATCAGGAAGACGACGGTGGTGATGCGGGCGCGGGGAAAACAGACGAAATAGGCGCCAAGCACTCCGGCGATGGCCCCGCTTGCGCCGATCGACGGCAGCCGCGAACCCGCATTCATGCTGATGTGCAGGAGCGCCGCGGCGAAGCCGCTCACGAAGTAGAGGAAAAGGTATCGCGAATGCCCAAAGCGGTCCTCGACGCTCCGGCCGAACACGAACAGGAAAAGCATGTTGCCGATCAGGTGAAACCAACCGCCATGCAGAAACATGGAGACGAGAACGGGGATCAGCAAACCCGCAAGGTTCGCGACGATCCAGCCGTGCGGCGTAACATAACGGGCGGGAACCAGGCCGAAAACATCAATGAAGCGGTTCAAGGCAGGCCCGAGCGAAAGCTCATAGAGAAAGACGGCCGTATTGCAAGCGATCAACAGCAGGGTGCATCCCCAAAATGTACGCCTGTGAACGTCGTCATTGAGCGGGATGGGAACCATGACGCATTGTACCCTGAACTGTTTGAGCCTCCCATCAGTTCTGGTGCGGCGCGGGCCAGGCCGGAGCCGGACGGTCGCGCTCGCGGCCACACGGCCCGCGTGTAGTTCTTACTTGCGTACCAACATGTAACAAGCTGTTTCCCAGACCGTGAAGAACTGTTTCCTTCCAGCCCGGTGTTATACATAACGACATAAGTCGTCGACGCTCGAAAGCTGGTGCGCCGGTCTGCGACCGGGCTTGTCCAAATTACGGTCTGCCTTTCGCGAAGGGTTCTGCGGCTCTGCCGCTTGCTGTGCGGAAAGGCTTCGCCTTTCCGGCACCCGGCAATCCTCCCAACCCAGTTTTCCTTTGGCGCGAAGGCTGAGTCTTCGCGCCAAAGGAAAACCTTAATGAACGCGTTTTCGCGCCCGGAAAGCCATAGGCTTTCCGCACAGCGGGGCGGCGCAGCCGCTTCCCACACCGGAATGTGCGGTTAATTTGGACAGCCCTGGTCTG
>NFUN01000014.1 GCA_002197525.1 Acidobacteria subdivision 13 bacterium RH2 MAG17b
GACAACGGTCTGACCCCCAGGACGGCTGCGAATGTTCAGCTTGTTGGTGGCACGGCCGTCCCGGCCGTGAATTCTCGCCGCAGGTTCTCACGGGCGGGAAAGGCGGCGGTGGCTCTGGCGCGGAAGCTGGCGGTGATCGCCTATTGCCGCTGGCAGCATGTCTTAGCACCGGCGCCGAGTCCGGGCTTCCGGGGTGAACCAGTTCGGGAGTGTGCCTGAGGTAGCGCATGGTCGCAGGATGGACCCTTAACGTCTGATTAGGACACTCTCGGCTGCGAATCGGCATCCTGGTTTAGCGGACCGGATAGATGCGCGAGACGAAACTCGGAGCGAGTTTCAAACTCTCGGCGCATAGCTAGAAGGAAGAAAAAGAGGCCTTTGGCCTCAGGGGGAGCCATTGCTGCGCTTGCCCGGCCCGTATTTACAGGCAACAGCCGCAGAGTTTTTCAAGAGCAAAACTCTGCGCTACCTCGCTAAACCAACTCTCACTAGCGCCTACTAAGGTTCAAGCCGGGACTATAACGTCTTCCGCGTGGGGAATAGCGCGGAGTGTGGCGATATCGATATTCAAGTGGGCTTGGACGAGCGCTGGAGGCAGATGCGTCAGCCAGTTGTTCAGGGACACATCCTGGTAGTAGCTGCTCTTAAACATCTCCAGAAATATAAGGTCCTCGCTTCCCGTGTTCTCGATGTAATGCGGAAGCGCTTGCTCTATGTACCCCACGTCGCCCTTTTGTAAGTCCATCGTGCGCGCCTTCCCTCCGGCTATGAAGACTGTCATCCGCGCTTTACCGGCAACGTAGAATTGCCATTCAGCGGCGTTCGGGTGCCAGTGCATCTCGCGCATGCCTCCCGGATGGACGATGACATGCGCAGCGGCAATCGCGTTCGAGGCTTTGAAGACGCTGGAATCGACGATCCGCACTTCCCCGGATTTTGTCTTATGCGTGGGTGGCATCTCCATCAGCCGAAAAGCGAAATTCTCGGAAGATAAACCGACAGTTCCCGCCGCCACCCTTCGGTCCTGGTCAAGCGTTGTCTTCGGCGCTTCGGCTTGAAAGATATAAAGCTCGCCCGGCGGAATTCGCGATAAAGCCGCTCGTGGGACGTTGAGATTCTTGGACAGCACGCTGCGCGGAGTGTGCGCCGTCCAGTCGGCTAACAGCACCGTCTCATATTCGGAAAATGCGCCATCGTCGAACACCAGCAGGAACTCGCATCCATCCGGCTCCAAGCCTTGAATCGAGTGAGGAAGGCCGGTCGGAAAGAACCACAGGTCTCCTTCTTTTACGTCATCGACAAAGGGTTTGCCCTGCTTGTCAAGGCATGTGATTCGCGCCTTGCCGTAGAGCATGAGCGACCATTCGCCGGCGGTGTGCCAATGCAATTCGCGTATTCCGCCGGTAGTCAGACGCATATTCACGCCTGCGATCGTTGTGGCAACCGGCAAGTCCCTTTCCGTGATTTGCCGCGCCCACCCGCCCTCCTCGATGCGCTTGTGGGCAATGGAAAAAGAATACTTGAACGGATTGACGTCGCCATGATCGGTGGGTGGCGGATTCACGGAGTCCGGGTTTTCCGCGTGCAGCGCCTGATCGTCCGGGCCGATCGGATTGGATCCGCTCCGGTCGTGCTCGGCCGTTCGCGTGCTCTGCTGACTCTGCGGAGCCGCTGCTGCGACTGCGGCAGTCCCGAGGACCGCCGACCCCACTTCAAAAAATTTCCTCCGTGAAACCGGGCCATTCTGCTTAGCTCCACTCATAGGTGCATCTTCCCTCCATCTGGACAATGTAACAAAGGTAACAAAGGTAACACCGATTAGCGAGCAGTTCCAGCATTTTTTCCGGGAAATGCAGGAGAGGTTCTGGGGGAACCTGTACGGGAAGGCGAAGCTGGCTCTACGAGGGGCTCACGAGGGTTGCTGGTCTGTGACCGGCCGTGGTAGCGGGGTAGATTCTCTCTTGAATTCAAGAGAAAATCTACCCACTCTGCGGTTATTCAGGTCGGGATTTCAACACAGCTTCCGCCGTAATTCAACGCAGACATACAACAAGCGCACGAGCCGCTTGTGCACAGATCAGGGACGGTCTCCGCCAACCATCCTCGACGGAGGGCGGTCACGGGGTGGGTTGATTCTTCACGCGTGAATGTCAGCTAACTGGTGAATCCGCCGGACGTGGATTTGCGTTTCGCGCTTGCGGGTTTGGGCGATATCGTAAGAAGCCTGCATCCGCATGAGCGTATCCATCTTCACGCCAAAGGCCTTTTCAATGCGCAGCGCCATGTCCCCGGAAAGGCCGGCTTTGCCATTAAGCAGGCTGGATAGTGCGGGCCGGGAAACCTGAAGCGCCGCTGCCGCCGCCGTCACTGACAGGCCTGCGGGGTCGATAATCTCCGTCCGAATGAAATCCCCCGGATGGGGCGGGTTCTTCATAGGCATGGCGTTTGCTCCTTCTGTTCTAGTGATAGTCTTCCAAATCTAAGTCGCAGATTTCGAGCTCTGCGGCGTCGATATGGAACGTCAGACGCCGGTTGCGGGTGACGCTGAGGCTCCATGCGCCCATGCGGCCGCCGGTCAGCGTGTGCGCCTTCCAAGTCGCGAGCGAACGCAATTCCTCCGGGTCTTGCATGTCATCGAGGAATGCTAGCATCTTGCGGAGCTTATCCACCGTGCCGGCTGGCACGGCTTTCACGCTGTCTTCCAGGTAGAGCCTTTTCAGACCCTTATGAGCAAAGCTCCGTATTTTCACCTAATAAACTGTAGCCTGTAGCTTAACACTTGTCAACCCAAAAGTGGCAGGGGAGCGCGGCGTGCGCGCAGATCAGGGGCTAGCCGGCGCGAGCCAGCGGTCGTCTGAAAAAAGCCGCAACGTTACCCGGCGAACGTTGCGCCAAACCCTGCTTGTTGCGCGCACTTCACGGCTTGGCGTTAGTGGATTGGTAAGCGACCATTTGCCACTGTCCATGGCGGTTTACGTCAACCTCGATGAACACGAGCGAAAGATGGTGCGTCTTTCCGGCGTGGACCACGGTCATTGCGCTCCGGCCGGTAAGCACCGCCGTCCGTCCGTAAACACGCACTTTGACGTCCGTGTTGGTCAAGGATTTGTAGACCAGATTGCCAGACTTAAGGTCGCCCAGAAGCTCCGCTTTGCTTTCAGTCTCACCGGAGGCGTGGGTATACGTAAGCTCGTCTCCGATGAGCCGATCAAGCACCGGGAAGTTGCGATCAACTTGAGCTTTGGCTCGCTCCTGCTCGACCGCCTGCACGACTGCGGCATTATCCGCGGCACGAGCTGTCACTTGCGAGAAAAGCAGTAGCGTCACGCTCAGAATCACCAGCAGAAGCGTTCTCTGTTTCATAACACACCTCCCTTAACCTGTCATTTATTGAGGATTACAAATTATAGCGACGGGCGCACCTGGTGCGCCGGTGTCGCCCCCGGCGTCTTTCGGCGCTGAGGACAGCGCCGCTCCATAATTGGGCGGCACGAGCAGATATGCTCCTTCAGCGCCTGAAAGAGCGCGCCTCATTGAGGCTGAATCTTCAAGTGTTGCTTGAACTATTTTCGCTCCCTTCTCTTTCCAACTTCCTGCCTTTATCGGGTCACGCGCCACGACGGTGAGGGGCTTGCCTTGTGCCGCAGCGTCTCCGCTACCGCTCGCCCTGTGTGTCCCGTAGCTCCTGCAACGATGTACATGGGTTTCTCCCTTCGAATCTGGACGACTTCTGCTCCAAAATAGATAGATGAGAAACGCGATCGAACGATCTACGAGCCCTCCTGTTCAGAAAATCCCTCGGTGGCGCAGACGCGGCGCTGTTTGCCGTGTCTGCGATTACTGGACGTGATCCATCTTCAATATCGAATCGTTTTCAAGCACCAACGTTCAGAAAAACCGGGCTTGGATTGGGATCAGGGTTGCTGTACACTAAACGTATCACATGGCTAACCTGATGCAATTAGATTTACGCGCCAGGGGCGGAGAAGCAAGAATCAGGGCGCTTCTCGAAGATCTCATTTCTTACTATAAGGGTGTCTATCCGGCGTATCAATTGGCGCTCACGGTCTGGTACGGGAAATCCCCTGATAGCTCCGAGCATAATCTGTTGGCGCTCTTTACCGGGCCACCGATGGACGGGTTTGCTCCCACTCAGCATCAGTCGCTCACGTGGAAGACCGGATTGAACGGGCCGCCCTTTGCTAATATTTACGCAACTTCGGTCGATTACTTCATGGAGCAGCTAAAGTCAAATCCTACGGCTCTCACTAAATTCAAAGACAAATATGAAGTGCTGTATTTTGACAAGCAGCTCTTGAGCAATGAAATCCTCAGAGCGTTTAATATCATCACCGAACCCTCGCGCTTAGTTAAGGGTTGGTATGTGGGGCCGAGCGAGTACTCGAAGTCGGAAACGGCCCAGAGCCTGTTGGCCGCCTGGAGCCGGGGGAAGCCGTACGTCGGAGTCGTGACAACGGCTGAGGATACCGGTTTTGAAAACCGCCGGGGTATACTTCACGTTGAAGTTGAACAGAGATGGCTACCAGTGTCTCCTGGTGGCGTGCGCAACTTTACCTTCTACCAGGACTGGCAGGGAGGACGCCCGGGATATTTCATGTTTGAGGCTGGCGCATTCTACGAGATTAGGAAGTTCGAAGTGGTAACGGTCCACGAGTACTCAGCCCTAGTATTGGAAAAGCCCCGCGATGACAGATACGTTGAAGTCTATCTGCGAGCAGTGTATCCGCCTGAACAACCCACAGCTTGACTTCATCCCCGTTGAGTCAGCGAGACAAAAGGCTATCATCCTTCGAGATGTTAGAGAGCTTGTCTCGGCGGCGCACGCCGAACAGGAGAAAGCCGTCGTTGTTTTGGCCGGAAGCATCCTGGAAGCCGTCCTTCACGGGTTTATCCAAGGCCAAGAGTCATACATCGCGGCGAGGCGCGGGGAGTTTAAGTTCGACCCTGAACAGGGCTTGGAAAACTTTAAGAATATTTTCAACCGCTGGTTCAGCAATGTAGTACCCGAGGCCATGCTGCCAGACACTATAGTGGACTACCGGAATCTGGTTCACATTAACCGAGAACTAACCTCGCCGCCCGACATTTGCTCGCGCGCATCTCGCGAAATGCTGAGGGTGCTTGATTCATTGATAAAGGGCCTTTCCGACTTCGCGAGCCTGCCCGAGTAGCCTTCCTTCCGAGAACCTCAGCCACCAATGCTTCTGGCCGGCTGGCGCAGACGAGGCGCAGTTTGCCATGTCTGCGATTACAGTCCCTTTTCGGCCATTTCCATGGCCTTTAAGCCGGCGCGGGCCTTATTCTCAGAATCAACCTTGCGCTCCATTTTTATCCGCCATCACAACCCGAACATCCCCTCTCTGTTTGTTGCTGAACCGCCACGCCAAGCGGACGGTCTCATAGCCGTCTAGCTGTTCTCAGGCGACAAGACCAGGAACGCATGGTCCGCATCTTCGCAAAACGTCTGGACGCTCTTGCGGTAGCGGGCCAGAAGTTGCTGGATAGCTCTTGTGGAACAGTTTCCTATGCGGAGCCAGATGAACTTAGGAGGGAAACCGTATAGCAGGCTGCGCTGGTGAAAGTCCGAATCTTTGGAGACAATCGTAAAGCCGTTATCGCGGGCAAAGTTCCATGCTCTCTCGTCATCAGCGCATTCAAGACTCAGCAGGCGAACGTGGGAAATACCCGGATAGGGTTCTGAAAGAAATTCCACCAAACGATGCGAGAGATTCTGATCGAGAAGCAGTTTCACGAGGAAACAGTGACCAGTTTCCGTTCCCGGTCAGCGGCAAACGCCAAGCAGGCTTTAATATCCTCGGCGGTAAGGTCAGGGAAGTCCTTCAGAATTTCAGCCTCCGTCATGCCGGACGCGAGGTAATCGAGCACGTCATACACGGTGATACGCAAGCCGCGAATGCAGGGCTTGCCACTCCGTTTGCCTGGTTCGATCGTGATGTACTTCCGGTAATCCATGCCTTTGAGATTAAGCGGCGTGCCCATGAAAGTCAAGGCACAGGAGCCGCTTTGCTGTGGTGTCTGCGATAAGGTCTAAAACGCGCGTGTGGCGGCAGCTACTGGTGGTGATAAAATGTATATGGTTCTGACTGAGTAGCGGATTAAGCGCGGCACAAGGTTTGATTCTAACTCAGTCTATCGCAGACACGGCAAACAGTGCCGCGTCTGCACCACCCGGCCCGCGACGCCGGAAAACTTACATCGATGGCTATCCCGAAGAATCCTCCCCTAAGAGGCTCTGAAGAACAGTTTCGACCTCGACCGTCGCCGTCTTCGCCCTGGCGATCTCACCGTCAAATCTGGTTAGCATAGAAACAGTCTTTCTCTTCGCGCGGTTAAACTCAGTGGTGGCCCGAGGCAGGCCGCGCACCACTTCGCGAAAATTCCTGACGGCCTCCTGACACTTATCGATGGTTGATCCCGCATCGCGAATATGAATAAGCGCGAGCGTAAGGGACTCTACGCCATCGTCTCCAGCGTTTTCTCCAAATACGCTCACCGCACGGCTCAGCGCATCCATTCCCTCGGTATAGGCACCGACAAATAGGGTAGCATTCGGCTCCGTCTCTTGTGCAAAGAAGGCCATATCATGGCCAGCCCTATTAGTGATCCGCTTGAGTTGCCTGAAATCAGGCGGGGGTCCGCCTGCAGCGACTCTGGCTATCTCTTCAGTATGCTCCCCAAACTTCGTACCCAGGGCTTCCAAAGCTCCAGTGATTCTTTGGGCGATTTCACTCGCTTTTTCCATGCGGTCCTGCCCGATTTCCAGCAAGTCAATGAACCCAAGATCCTCTGAATCCGCCTCCGGTTCCGCCTGGATTTCCCTTTGTGTGGGTTGCTTCGTCGCTGCCGCCTGCGGGATAGCTGTAGCGGAATCTCCCCTACCCCATGTCTTGCTCCACTCTTGAACTTGTCTGCTTAGGTGCATTCGCAGCTTCGTCTCGAATTCAGTGCGAGTCTCAAATACTGCATAAAGGGCTTTACCCTGCAACTGGCGGCGAAAGTCAACAACTAGACGCGCTTGGTCGAGGTCTGCATTGAAGTGATTAATGGGAGCCTCCTTGAAATAGAACATAATGCGGAGATTTTCAGGGTCCTTCTGAAATCGTTCATAAGCGCGCTCGAACTCCTCCTGCGTGCCTGATTTCGACTCGTGGGTTGGAGCCCCAAAGCGAGCCCACAAGATACCCACAAAGATGTCATAATCGTCCCCTATTTGCTCATTTATGACCGCCTGCGGATCAGGTCCTGCCGCTGGGACAACGCTGGTTTCCCAACTCACAAGCTCTAACCGAATTCCAAGATGTCTGCTCCAAGTGCTATTCAAGTCGCGAACGACATCCTCCAACAGCGTCCGCTCTTCGGCAACATCCGAGGGAGATGCTACGAATGCGCGGAGCACCGTCTCATGTCTGGGCATATTCTTCTCCTAACTCTTGGGCTCGCGAGCAACGCATCCATCGCCTTGGGCGCGGCGCGAGCCAAGCGGCCGAGTGGCGCGGCGTCGTTTGCCGGGTCCGCGATTACAGCCCCTTTTCAGCCATTTCCATGGCCTTTAAGCCAGCGCGGGCCTTATTCATGGACTCCTGGTATTCGAGGGCGGGGACGGAATCCGCCACGATGCCTGCTCCGGCCTGGAGGTAGGCCTTGCCGCCGTGGATGAAGATGGTGCGGATGGCGACGCAGGCGTCAAGGTTGCCGGAAAAATCGACGTAGAGCACGGAGCCGCCGTAAAGGCCGCGGCGAGTGGGTTCAAGCTCGTCGATTATTTCCATGGCGCGGACTTTGGGCGCGCCGGTGAGCGTGCCGTCCGGAAACGTCGCGGCGAGCGCCGCATAGCTGTCCGCATCGGGCCTGAGCGTTCCCTGGATCGACGAAACCAGATGCATCACGTGCGAATAACGCTCGACAAACATGATCTCGCGCGGCTTGACGGTGTGGAATTGGCAGACGCGGCCCACGTCGTTGCGGCCGAGATCCACCAGCATGATATGCTCGGCGCGCTCCTTTTCGTCGTTCTTCAATTCTTCTTCAAGGCGCAGGTCTTCCTCTTTCGTCTTGCCGCGCGGGCGCGTGCCGGCGATTGGGCGGTGCTCCACCTCGCGGTCTACGACCTTCACCAACATCTCCGGCGATGAGCCAAGCACGGTCGCTTCCCCGAGGCGTATGTAATACATGTATGGCGACGGATTCACCACCCGCAGCGCCCGGTAGATTTGAAACGGCGGAACGCGCACGGGCGCCGTCAGCCGCTGCGAAAGCACCACTTGGAACACATCTCCGGCGCGGATGTATTCCTTCCCGCGCTCGACCATCGCCTCGTATTCCTTCTGGCTCATATTGGAGCGTACTCGCAGCGGCCCGCGCGGGAGGGCGGCGCCCGGCAAGGCGGGCGGCTTGTGCAGGGCGCGCTCCATGCGGTCCAGCCGCTCGCAGGCCGCGTCGTACTTTGCGCGCAGGCTTCCCGTGCCGTCCTCGGTGAGCACGTTCGCGATCAGATACAGCCGGTGCTGCACATGATCGAAGGCGAAGAGATCGGCGAAGTACATGAAGAGCGCGTCGTCCAGGTCCACGTCCGGCTCAACCCGGGGCGGCAGCTTTTCCAGCATCCGCACCGCTTCATAAGCCAAGTAGCCCACAGCGCCCCCGGAAAACGGCGGCAATCCCGGGTTCTTCACGGGGCGATAGGCATTGCCTTGCTGGCGCAGGAATTGAAAAATATCGCCGGATTCTTCCCTGAGCTTGCCGCTGCGCTCCACCCGAATCCGCTGGCCACGGCAGGAGATGGTCTGGAACGGATCGGCGCCGAAAAACGTGTACCGTCCTACGTGTTCTCCGCCCTCGACGCTTTCAAACAGAAAGCTGTAGCGGCTTGCCTTCGCGTTTTGGGGAGCGAGGCGCAGAAAGGCCGAAACCGGACTCAGCAGATCGGCCAGCACGGCGCGGTATACGGGCACAACGTTGCCCTGCTGCGCCAGCCTGCGAAATTCGGAGAAACTTGGGATGGTTTCCGCCATAGAATCAAAATTCACCGCAAAGGCACGAAGACACAACGGAACGAACGGCTCATGAGACAACCGCGAGATTTACAAACTTCCCGGCCGCAAGATAGAACCTAAAGTATAACTTCAATATGGCTTCCCGCCGCGTCGCGGAAAGCGGACACCTTCAACGATTACTTCAGTTTTTGTCGGCCCGCCGACTTTATCCGCTCCACCGGTATCAATCCAGTTCCACGTGATCGAAGCCCTGGCGCACGGCCTGTTCCATGAGCGCCCGTGGAGCCGACTGGCCGGTCCAGATCTCAAACTGGCGCGCTCCCTGATCCACCAGCATTTCCAGTCCTGAGATGGCGATCAGGCCGCGGCCGCGAGCTTCAGCCAGCAAGCGCGTTTCCATAGGGTAATACACCATGTCAAAGACTACTCGCGTGCGCAGGCGGGCAAGGTCAATGGGCGTGGCGTCGCTATAGGGCGCCATGCCGATGGGCGTGGCGTTGATGACCGCATCCACGTCCATTCCGTCGGCGCTTGCCCAGGGCGCGACTTCTGCTGAGACGGCTTGGGCCAGCCGCCGCGCCGCCATCTCCCGGCGCGCCGTGATGAATACCTCCGCGCCTTCGCCGCGCAGCGCAAAGGCTGCCGAACGGGCCGCGCCTCCGGCCCCCAGGATGAGCACCCGGCTCCCCGTCAGTCGCAGGCGCTTGGTGAGCACGTCTACAACCGCCGCCGCGTCCGTATTCCATCCCATCCATTTGCCCCGCTGCACAGCCACGGTATTGCACGCGCCAATCTGCTGGGCCATCGGATCGATCCAGTCAAGCTCGCGCATGATGGCCTTTTTGTAAGGCATGGTCACGCTGAAGCCGGAAAACTCCAACCGCCGCGCAAAACGGAGAAAGTCCGGCAAACGCGCCGTTTCGCACGGCAGGTAGACGGCGTTCACGCGCTTTGCGCCAAACGCAGTGTTGTGCATCGACGGAGAAAGAGAAAGCGAGGCGCGCGAGCCAACCACGCCGTAGATTTTCGTGCGATGGTCAAGGCGCTCGACGCGGTAGATGGAGCGCATTGCCGCAACCGGAAGCTGCCCTGCCGCCACCGCCTGATAGCCGCCGATTGAAGCGTAGGTGAAAAGGCTCCCCCATTGCAAAGCCAGCGCGCGCGAAGGAATGCCCGAAGGCCCCATCGCAAACATCACGAGCTTCGGCCCGCCTGCATGGTGCGACTTCATGAACTGCATGATCTTCAGATTGTCGCTCAGGCTGCGCGCCGTGCCGACGATCTTTACCGCCTGCGCCGGCAGCCGTCCCAAGCGGCGGCGAAGCTCCCAGAGCGAGGGCATTCCTTGATAGTCATGAAAGGAGACCAGCACCCGCGCGTTTTTGAATCTCTCAAGCGCTTCCTTTCCCGCCTGAGTTACCGACTCGATCTCCACATCCACCCAGTGGCACCCGGCGCGAACCGCCGCTTCAAGCACCCGCGATTGCTCTTCGACCGAGCCTTTGAAGAGTCCGCCCGCTTCCGTCCGGCGGCACGTGGCAATGCTATGGGGAAAGCGAAGGCGGAACAAGAGGGCGTGCAGCCTCGTTTCAAGACCGGTAAAATCTTCGAGGTAGTCCAGCCTCCACTCGTATCCCACCTGCGAACTGCCCACGCCCGCCGCCTGTTCTTCCATGGCGTCAAGCGTGGGCGCTGCGATGGTCACAAAAATCCGGGGTTGGGCGTGTTTGGCCACGAATCCGTCCTTACTTCCCCGCAGCGATTCGGCTTGAAGGGTAAGCCAGCCTTGATCTGCCGCGCGGCAAGAGTGGCTCGCCGGAGCGGGAGCGAAACTCGACTGCCCACTCCTCGGGCCGTCTTGGCTGAGGTTGCGCTGAGTCTGTCAATATAGAGGTATTAAACTCAAAAAGGCAAGATTTTACTGCCGCGGGTAGTGACTCAGTTTGCCGTAGCGCCGACCTTCAGAACCTGTGTGACAACTGCGGGTGTAGAAATTGTAGCGCAGGGTTGGTTTGTGACCCTGCGGTTTTTTGCCGTTCGCAACGCCAAAATCAACAAGCCGCAGCGTTCGACGGCGAACGCTGCGCACCAACGCAAAAACGGCAGTTTTCACACAGACTCTGAAGCCCGGCGCTACAAAACCAAAATGAGTCACTATCCTGTCGCGTGCATTCATTTTCGGTGCAGATCGTATGCTCTAACGGCCAACAGCCGGCCGCGTTCGTCCTATGATTCCGCGAAAAGAGGAAACTTCAATTGTTAAAGTAATACTTCAGCATCCGCCGGGAGAGCGCGAATCACGTCCGCACGCGCGCCAGCAGGTAAGCTCCGCCAATTCCGAAAAGAATGTCCGGAGACCAGGCTGCGACGGCGGGGGGAAACTGGCCTAGATCGCCCATGGCCTGAAACAAGCTGGAAATCGACCAAAAGGCGATGGCAATCCCCAAGCTGAGGGCGATGCCGGTGAGTGCGCCTTTGCGGCCCACGGTGAATGCGAACGGGATTCCAATCAGGGCGACTATCAGCGCCACCAGCGGGTAGGAGAATTTCCGGTAGAACTGCACGGAAAGCCGGACGACGTCAAAACCGCCCTGCCGCAGGCTCTGGATGTAGCGGCCAAGCTCGACGACGTTCATCTGCTCAGACGTGCGCACGTCCCGCTTGAAGTAAGAAGGGCGCTCGGCAAGATCGCGAAAAGCGGCAACCGAGAAAGGCGCATAGCTGGTCACGCGGTCTCCATCAATCTGCCGCGTCCAGCCATTTTCGAGAATCCACTGTTGGACGTGCGGTTCCCAGAAGGCGCGCTTGGCGTAGAGGCGGCGCGTCATGTGGAACGAAGAGTTGAAATCGAAAACCGAGAGGTCCGCAAAAACATTGTGGTACGGGTCGAAAAAGCGGTAGTTGTAGATGCGGCCGGATTTGCCAAAAATCCATTGCCATCCGGGACGGAAGAACGTCTGCGCCGGCCGTCCTTGAATTTCGTTGCGCAGCGCATCCTGCCGCTGGTTGACCGCGGGCAGGTATGAGTCGCCCATCAGAAACATGCCGCCGCTCGCAATCGCCCCCGCCAGCAGCACGGGAGTGGCGATGCGGTAGAGGCTGATGCCCGCCGCCTTGAGGGCCGTAATCTGGCTGGTTTTGGCGAGCAGGCTCAAGCTCACGAGCGTTGCCACAAGCACGCTTACCGGCAGCACCAGGTAGGCGATTTGCGGCAGCAGGTATCCGTAATACGTGATCACGAGAAGCGCCGGGACGTGATGGCTAACGATGTAGCTTAAGAGTTGAAAAAAATCGAAGATGATGTAGATTCCCGAAAGCGCTACCTGAGTGAGGACAAAGTAGAAAAGCCAGTCGCGAATGATGTAGATGTCCAGAATCTGAAGGACTCGTCCGCCGAGTGGGCGCGGCTGGAGCAAAGCCTCCTCCGGCCTGCGCCGCGCCTTGGCCGCCCGGCTCCAATGCAGCCGCTCCGCCCAATGTTCCCAAGCGCTATAGAGCCGCTCGGCGCGGCTTCGCACCGATTGCAGGCGGCGCATCATCACAGTCCCCGCCAGGGCAAAAAGAAGGTTCGGAGCCCACAGACCCAGTATCGGATTCAGGCGGCCTTGCTTGGCAAACCCCAGTCCAAACGCCATGATGACGTAGTAGATGAATAGCAGCAGCACCGCCAGCATCACGCCCACCGCCTTGCCGCCCTTGCGGGTAATCAGCCCGAGCGGGATGGCCACCCACGCCAGCACCAGCGAAGCGAGCGGCAACGCCAGCCGGTAATTCAGCTCCACCATCCCGTCGCGCCGGTAGCGCGGATCGCGGGTGTAGCGGATCAATTGCGGCAGCGTCATGTCGGGCGCGGGCCGAAGCTGCGGAGTTGTCGATAGGGCTTCATCCGTGGGAATATGAATGTCCGTGTTCGTGAAAGAAGCTACGGAATAAAGAAGCGGGTTTTGCGGATCGATCTCGTGCGTGGCGCCGTGCCCAAGGTGCAGCGTCAGGCTGCGGCCGCCGGGATCGCCCACGAGGTATCCGCTTTCTGCCAGTGTTACCTTCGGCCTGTCAGGATGCGACGTATCGGCAATGAACACGCCGTTCCAGCGCGCGCCGGCGTCCGCCACGTCTTTCAGGTAGATGAGCAGGCCCGGGAACTGTTCGATGAAGACGCGGGGTTTGATTTCGTAAGGGAGCTGCGAGGTCCGAAGCTGCGTCTCCATCTGTTGCAGCTTCCAGCCGGCCGCCGGCGCCAGCGCCAGACTCATCAGCGACGCTGTCATCCAGCCGGCGAGCGCGTAAAGCAACACCGGCCTCGCGAAGCGGCCAAGCCCAGCGCCCGCCGCCCGCGCCGCGATCACCTCGCCATCCGCCGCCATGCGGCTGAGCCCTATCAGCGTGCCGAGCAGAATCGCGATGGGGAGCGTGAGCGTGAGAACGCTAGGTACCGGCAACAGGAATAGCAGGACCACAGTCGAGAGCGGCATGTTGCGCCGCACTACCAGTTCCAGCAGCCGGTTCAAGTGGGGAAAATAGATGACAAAGGTGAAAATCAACAGGCCCAGTAACGAGTGGGAAGAAATTTCTTTCAGGATGTAACGGGTAAAAATCTTCATGGCGGGCTGCACATCGGGCTGGCAACGGGCGCCGGGCCCTCGCTAAGGAGTATACCGCAAAAATATGGCTCCAATTCGCATCATGCTTCTGTGGCACATGCACCAACCCTATTACAAGGACCTCGTGGAAGACCGCTACGCCATGCCCTGGGCGCGCCTGCACACCTTGAAGGATTACTACGGCATGGTAGCCATCCTGCGCGACTTTCCTTCCGTCCACATGACCTTCAATCTGGTTCCTTCCCTCGTATCGCAGATTGTTGACTACGCCGAAGACCGCGCTATCGAGGAGAGCTATGAACTGGCTTTCAAGCCGGCTCAGGAATTGACGCCGCCGGAAAAAGATACCCTGGTCGAGTACGCCTTTCAATTGAACTATGACCACCTGCTCAGCCGGTATCCCCGCTTCCTGGATCTGTTCCGCAAATCCAGAGGCTCAGGCTCCGAGCCAAGCGCGGCGCGGTTTTCTGGAATGCAAGATATTCTGGATCTTCAAGTGCTGTCACAACTCGCCTGGTTCGATGAGCTATACCTTGCCAACGACCCTGTAATCAACGCCCTCGCGGCCAAGCAGAGAAATTATACTGAGGAAGATAAACTTAGACTCCGCAATAAGGAAGTAGAATTATGTAAATTAACACTTGAAGAATATCGCCAGGCCTCCGAGCGCGGCCAGATCGAGATTTCCACCTCGCCTTTCTATCACCCTATCCTTCCGCTGCTGTGCGACACGAACGCGGGCGCTGAATCTTCTCCGGGGCTCAAGCTTCCCCGCTTGCGGTTTCAACATCCGGAGGACGCACGGGATCAGCTTCGCGAAGCCATTCAGTTCCACGAGAGCATCTTCGGAAAGCGGCCCACCGGCTTCTGGCCGAGCGAAGGGAGCGTCTCCGAGGAGGCGTTGCGGCTGGCCATGGAGGAAGGCTTCCGTTGGACGGCGACGGACGAGGGCGTTCTCGGCCGCTCCATTCACACTTACTTCAATCGCAACGCGGACGGCACAGTGCAGGACGGACACCGGCTCTACCGGCCGCACCGCTTGCAGCTTGAAGACCGTTCGATTGATCTGTTCTTCCGCGATCACCAACTCTCCGACCTCGTCGGATTTGTCTACTCGCGGATGGACCCGGACTCAGCGGCGCACGATCTCATCCACCGCATTCGGACCGCGGCGAGTTCAACCGGCGGGCAGCCCGCTGTGGTCTCGATTATCCTGGATGGAGAAAACGCCTGGGAATACTACCCCGGCAACGGGAGGGAATTTCTGCGCGCCTTCTATGGCCTGCTTGCCTCCGAGCCTGATCTTGAGGCCGTGACGCCCAGCGAGATATTGAGCGCTGTGGAGCCTTTGCCGCTTCCGCGCCTTACGCCCGGCTCGTGGATCAACGCCAACTTCAATATTTGGATCGGCGCCGAGGAGGACAACCGCGCCTGGGACCTTCTGAGCGATGCGAGGAATTATTTCGCCGCAAACTCCGGCAAGCCCGGCCTTGCGCCGGAACGCGTGGAAATGGCGCGGCGGGAGCTATGGATCGCCGAGGGCAGCGATTGGTGCTGGTGGTACGGCCCGGAGCACTCTTCCCCGAACGACGAGGAGTTCGACCTGCTCTATCGCAAGCACCTCGGCAGCATCTATAGCCTGCTCGGCGGCGAAGCTCCGGACGAGCTTGCGACCCCGATCAAGCGACCGATCAGCGTCGGATACAATATCCTGCCTACCGCTCTGATCAACCCGGAGGTGGATGGCCGGCAAACAACGTACTTCGAATGGCTAGGCGCTGGAGTCTATACGCCGGACTACCGCTCAGCGGCCCTCCACGAATCGGAACAATGCATCAGAGATCTCTATTATGGGTATAACGATACGGCTATTTATCTAAGGCTTGACTTGAAACCTCAATTTGCGGAGAGTTTGTCGGATTTCGAAATTCGAGTCAGCGTAAGTCAAGAACGCATCTGGCGCGTTCATGCGCGGATAGCGGGCAGCCAATTAAAGGGCGTCGAGTTGTGGCAGGACGAACGGCAACTGCCCCTGCCGGACCAACCTGGGGCCGCCATCCGCGCCGCCTACCGTGACATTTTCGAGATGGCCCTTCCCTATGCCGCGCTCGGACTCGATCCGCAGCAAAAAATTTCCCTGCAAGTCTCATTTTGGCTGGATCACCTTCCCGTGCAGGTGCTGCCCAAAGAAGGCTGGCTCGCCCTGGAGATGAGCGAAGATGTCGTGGGCTGGTGAAACTCAGCAAGCAAGTAGATACAAGCGCAGACCTCAGGTTTTGAGGTCTGCGGCTCGTTTCTTACGATGCCGAATGGCTGGGAGTGGGTAGCCATCACGGTTAGCTCGCAGTTCGAGCTAACCGTGGGTTTGTTTTCAGGCAAACGGCCCACTTGATGGATTTCATCACCACCGAGATGCTGAGCGGATACGCCGAGAAGCGAAAATCCGCGTCGCGCAATTCGCGAGCTGCGCTTGCGAGCGTGCCAGTGATCGGGAAGAAACACCCAGGCGGTTAAAAGGAGGGTAGCGCGGACCTGCGTCGTTCAGGTCCGCGGTTCTTCAAAAGCAGCCGCACGGTGACGAAAAAGAAACGATCGGAAAGAAAAGGGCGACGCAGCCGTGACACGGCGCTAGAATACCGCACCGGGGGCGCCATGACCAGACAAGCCGCAGACCTCAAAACCGGAGGTCTGCGCTACTTGCTTGTAGCGCAACGTTCGCCATTTAACGTTGCGGCCTGTTATTACGGCAAAAGCCGCAGGGCTAAAAGGCGAGCCCTGCGCTACAAAGGCAGGTGTCTTTGCGAACGACTCGCCTTTTTGCGGCCCTTATTTGCTCGGATAGCCCGCGCGAAGAATCAAGTCAGCGGCGCGCAAAATGCGTTGGGCGGAACGTTCGCTGAATGTGAGGCCTTGCTGCCCCCATGATTGGATGTACTCACGGCTGTCAATGCGCCTTCAGGCGGACAAGCCAACGCTACCCATCCCACAAAGATGCCTGAAATCAGTTTCCCCAACAATGCGAATCCGCTGGCCCTCCGCGATTAGCTCTTCGGCTTTGCGATGCTTCAAACTCTTCTCATGCCCGGCGAGCTTGCGGATGTCCTGGTCCCCGGTGACAAGCAATGTCGTGCGCTTCGTCACACCCGAATCTACCTCGCACCCTGCGGCGGACGCGGTGTCCGCCGCCTCACGCCGCGGCATGGACAACGCGCCCGTGAACACGACGACTTCCCCGTGAAGAGGCCCCTCCGGGTTCCCGTCGCGCGTGATTGAACCCGTGACCGAGCTCCCTATTGGCTGTCTTGAGCGCCCAAGCCATTCAGTGACGCCAAGGCCAGTTTCCCTCATAGCTCGAATCAGGATTTCGCCCGCGCAGCGAGCATCCTCAAGAGCGTCGTGTTCCTTGTACGTGATGGTAAAGTGCTCCGCCACGTTAGAGAGCCCGTACCCCGACTTGGAAAACATCGGCCATGCGCGCCTCACCACCCTAGCGGAGTCAAGCCAGCGATATTCGCTGGCCGTCAGTTTGTATTTCTCACATGCTCGGTGCAAGGCGGTGTGGTCAAAGGGCGTGTGACTGACAACAATATTCCCTTCCAGAAGCCGGTCAACTTGTGGGTACACGGCTGGCCACGTGGGAGCAGACTTAACCTGGTCCTCGTCTATGCCGTGGATCGAGACGTTCAGGCCATCGAAGTAGTCCTCGGGGTTGACTAGCGACTCCCAAGATCCCCGGAGTGAGCGATCTCCAAAGGATGCGACGCCGATTTGGCAGATACTCGACAGCGACGGATTGGCCGTCTCAACATCCACCACTACGAAGCTAGCGGGCTGGTTCGACATAACTCGTTCACAATCGGAGGGCGGGGCTGCCAGCTAACGGCGCGTCAACTACTCCTCTTTAGCGCCCTCAAAAGCTGGGACGGGCGGACCGCCTTGACCTGCAACTGTGAGCTGCGGTCCCTCTCCAGCATCCTGATTAGCTTGAAATCCAGGGTCAGGAAATATTCGCATTTGTTATGCTCAGCGCACCACAGGTGGAATGCATCGAGGAGCTGGTTCCTATCGGGATTTGCTTTCCCCTGGTACGCACCTGTCACCTTCTGCAATTCAAGGAAACGCTTTGACGATACTCGCTTCAGGAACTCGAACTGCACATCCTCCGGCCTTTCGAGCCCGCCGGCAATTACCCTACCGTACCTGATCGGCGCGTCGCCAGCTTCGATTGGGGCGCCGTAGAACCTCCCGGTTGCGCTGTTCATTTTCGGCAGACCCCAACTTTCGAACCTTGTCTCGAACTGCATTACGTATCTGAGCTCGCCCCGCTTTCCCGCGTCGGCAAGTTCAGGCAACAGATCCGCCTCAGCCTTCAGTTCTGGATTCTTAATGAGATCATTGGGGTTCACATCCACGGGGGCGTAGACCGTCATCTTATGAAGGCGGCCACCCCATCGGATTTCCTGCTCTCTCGGGCGGAAGCACGGCAACCGGGTCGCGGAGAACTTGAGAACGTTCGCGTCTATATAGACCTTCGGTGGCTTCATATGCGGCCGGCCTCGCTGGGTGGCGCAGATTGCCATGGCCGTGTAGCGATGCTTGTCTAGTAGCGATGGGGTGATTGGGGCTAGGGTGCCAGTGACCGCCAACCAAGCTCCCAACACGCCCAAGCGGGTAGCCAAGCGAACGACGATGTCGGGGTGGTGCGACGTGACTCTTAATGATCGCCATCCCCAAAGTTGCAGAGGCCTTATCTGAAGCTGCATCCCTCGCTCGGTCTCCACGTCGGCAGCATCGCTGCGCTGCTGCCCGCTTGTCTTTATGTCGAGCGCGTCACGGTACCAGGCACTCAGGACCAGGGCACAGCACTTCTTGCATATGGAATTGATCTTGACTGTGCGGGGATTGTCGTTGTAGCCTTTGCGGAAATTCTCGTCGATCTTCCGATACTCACAGAAGACCTTCCGCTTGCCGTGACGTATCTCGATCAGGGTGCGCGACGGGTAATCAGGCAGCGAAAGCCACGCCCAGCCCTCGTTGGCTTCATCCCTCAGGGACGCGTAGACTATGTACTGCATTTCGGGGAATTCATCTGAGGCCTCGCACTCTCTCAGGTGATCCGAGCGGGTCTGATCCAGGTTTTCCATTTGTGGCCCCCTAAGCCACAGCGGGTAGCCACGGTCAGTGCCTTTCTGACCGTGGGCTTTTCGGAACGCCAACTGCCCACGGTCAATCAAAAACCGATTGACCGTGGCTACCAGCTACCAGCTATCTTTTGCGGGCTTTGCGGGGCCTGCGGGAACCGCGCGTCGCAGCACTCGCCGTCGTCACCAGCAGACGCAGCGCCCGATTGACGGACTCCTGGTCAGGAAATGCTGCGGCAAGATCAGGCTCGATCAATACCAGGTTTGTCCCCGCCTTCGCCTGACGGCAGTATTTTCCGCGCACCCCGCATCCGAGCCGTGACAGATCGTATTCAGCGCGCAGTTCGTCTTTAGCCGTTTCCGCCAATCCTTTTGGCATACTGACTCCTCTCTCTGCGGGTGGTCTTCCGTGCGCTGATGATCCGAATCCGGTCTCCCCGCGCGCAGTGCGATACGAAAAGAATGCGCTGCTTGGCTGAGGCCCCAATCGTGATCTCGCGCTCCTCCTCGTCCGAGTGGTCGGGATCGCCAAAAGTCAGCGCGGCCAGATTGATGAAAACCGAGGAAGGCGGAGACGCAGCCTCGGCGAACGAAACCTCGTGGCGGCGCAGGTTCGACGCCGCCTTAGCGGGTAGCCACGGTCAGTGCCTTTCTGACCGTGGGCTTTTCCTATGATGACAAACCTGCAGTCAATTCCAGCCGCTTGAGCTTGATGCGGTCGGCGCGAACCTGAGCAAGGTCGTAGTGCGCCTGTTGCGTAAGCCAGCTTTCGGCACTGCCTCCGAAAACCTTCGACAGCCTCACGGCCATTTCGGGAGAAATCCCGCGCTTCTCGTTCACGAGTTCCGACAGGGTAGTGCGCGTGACTCCGAGCACGGCGGCAGCGGCCGTGATCGTCAAGCCCAAAGGCTCAATACACTGGCGCAGGACAAAGCCACCGGGGTGGGGTGGATTCTTCATCGGCATGGTTCAGTCTCCTTTCTAGTGGTAATCGACATAATCAACGTCCAGCACGTCGCGGTCGGCAAAGTGAAAGATCACCCGCCAGTTGGCGCGCACCGTTACCGCCCAAAAACCCTTGTACTCGCCCTTAAGCGGGTGCAGGCGGAACCCCGGCACGTCCATATCCGCAATCGTACCGGCAGCATCCAGCCGCGCGAGAATATCACGCAGCTTTTCCGCGTGTTCCCTAATCAGGCCGCGCGAGTCGTCGTCCTCGTGAAGGCGTTTCAGCCCTTTGTGGCGGATCGACTGGATCATTCCTGTACTGTAACGCGTCACGTAACGCATGTCAACAGCCGGTAGGCAGCAGCACTCCTCCCACTGCCCAGAAGATTCAACTCCGTCGGAAACCACCGGAAAAACAAGATACAAGCCACGGTCACTGCTCTCGTGACCGTGGGTTTTTCCTTCGATGACGAACCCTGAGTTAATTCCAAGAACGAATTGACCGTGGCTACCGCCGGGTCACAGAACCTCAGCCGCCGTTCGAACGGTAATCTCTGCGCTTGTAATTTCCCACTTTGCGCAACTCGATCACCAAGCAGGTTGATGAAAAAGTCGGATTGGGCCGGGTAGCGGCGGGTTTTCTCCCCCCCAACCCCAAAGGTTTTTGCCCAAGAAAGGGGGATAAATCCGCCCCCACCGGC
>NFUN01000140.1 GCA_002197525.1 Acidobacteria subdivision 13 bacterium RH2 MAG17b
ATCAAGCCTTGGGCTATCTCACTCCCCAGCAGTTCTTGGCTCAATCCTCATCTCCTCGAAAGGAACCTGAGTGTCACTAATCTACTGGACGAGTACACGCGCTTGACTGAGACAAGCCCCGATTGATAGCATGAGGCCTCGTCCACGGGTTTGGAAATGACTCTGGCGCTGCCTGTCCCGTTCAATTTTCCAGTCGCTTGGCGCCGCCAGCCGAATTCACCACGCCTTCACGCTTGCATCATGAACCGAGGAGATTCCCATGAAAACCAAGTTGGCGTTACCCGCGAGCCTCGCGCTTATTCTTAGCGCCACGTTGTTCGCTCTGGCCGGGCCGCAAAGTGTGAGCCCTTCTCGAACTTTCGAATTCACTTATGACGTCCAGCTCACGAACCTCCCGCCCAATGCCCGCACGGTGCGCGTGTGGATTCCGCTGGCGAGTTCAGATGAGCATCAGACGGTGGCGGCGCTCAAAATTTCCGGCTCGGTTCCCACGCGGATCACGCGCGAGGCCGAATTTGGCGACCGCATGGTCTACGCGGAGATTCACCACCCGCGCTCCGCAACCGCAGACTTTAAGATCGTCTACAAGGTGACGCGGCGGGAATATTCCAAGGGCAATTATGCGAGCCTGATGCGTTACAACGGCGATCCGTCGCAAGCGCCGGTGACGCTGGCCCGGTATTTGCAGCCGGACCGCCGGGTGCCTACGGACGGCCTGATCCGGCAGATCGCCATGTCAAACACTCGCGGCAAGCAGGGTGAAATCGAAAAGGCGTACGCGCTTTACAACTACGTGTTTCACAACATGCGCTATGACAAGTCCGGGACGGGCTGGGGCCACGGAGACGCTTTGTGGGCCTGCAATTCCCACCACGGCAATTGCACGGACTTTCATTCGCTCTTCATGGGGCTCGCGCGATCCTCGGGAATCCCCGCGCGCTTTGTGATCGGCTTTCAAATTCCCGCCGATTCACACCAAGGGCCGATACCGGGGTACCACTGCTGGACCGAATTTTACGCGCCAGGGCCGGGATGGGTGCCGGTGGATATTTCCGAAGCGTGGCTGGACCAGGCGAAGCATGACTTTTTCTTCGGCAGCTTGGATGCGGACCGCGTCCGGTTTTCAATGGGCCGCGACTTGACGCTCTCCCCCAAGCAGGACGGGAAACCCGTGAATTATTTCGTGTATCCGTACGCCGAAGTCGACGGGAAGCCGTACAAGTCAGTCAAGGATCAGTTCAGTTTCCGCGACCTTCAAGCCACTCGCATGGCCGCGAACGTTCACTGAGCGGGTGTCGCAAACGATAGGCCTGCACAGGAGAGTAAAAAAAATGCGCGCAGGGCCGGAAACTGAAACCCTGCGCGTGAGGAAGGAGGACCAGAGAAAAACCCGATTGGGTTACATGGCTGACACCAAGGACGAGAACCGGCGGCTACTAAAACATCGCCGTTGGGCGCGGGCCTTCCGATCTCGTTGCCATGAACGCCGCAGGCGCGCTGGATGCCGCCGGCTGCAAAATTCTCTTCACTTTGTTGCGCAGGTGAGTTAGGGCCGCGCTGTGAATTTGGGAAACGCGAGATTCGTCGATACCCATTTCCTCGCCGGTCTGCTTCATGGTCATTTCACGCTCATAGTAAAGCGCAATCACCCTACGCTCTCTTTCCGGTAATGCCGCCGCGGCGCGAGCCATGATTTCCCGCTGCTCGCCCCGGTAGCAAAGATCGAACGGATTCTCGTGGTCATCCGCCGGCAAATTCTTTTCATCCACAATATTCACTTCCGGAATCTGCGTGGGCCTCATCCACTCCGTGCCCGTGCTGTTAAGCTCCTGCACGGTTCGATACCATTTCTTCAGGCTGACGCCGAGCGCATGGGCCATCTCATCGTCGCTGACGGAGCGGCCGAGTTCGGCTTGCAGCCGTTGATAAACTTTCTCCGCGGTCTTGTTCTTGCGGCGCATGTCGCGCGAAGCCGTATCCATTTCCCGCAAACCGTCCAGGATGGCGCCGCGAATGCGGTGGCGCGCATAGGTTTCGATCTTGACGTGCTTCCGCGCGTCGAATTTCCGCACGGCGTGCAGCAACCCGAGGACGCCGGCGCCGGCCAACTCCTCAAGCTCCACGTGCTGCGGTAGATGCTCACGCATTTCGAAGGCCACGCGCCTGACCAGAGGCAGGAGCTTCACCGCCAGTTCATCTCGCTCCGGGTAGCTCTGCGCCGCCGAATGCGCTGAAGCCGGACGCTGCCGCAGATGCGCATCCCGATGGGATAGTTTTGAATTCTTCGGGCGTGAATCGGAAGTCTTGGAACGTGATGCGGAGCGATTTTCCTGAGCTTGCCGGGTAACGGTGCTGTTGAACGTGGCCATGTGAACCCTCGCTTTGTCGTGGTTTGGGCGGGCCTTGAAGACCCGCTCGCGCCTGGCATCGATTCGAGGTTTGGGATCGTTCCGTTTCCCGTTTGCGCACACGGCCGCGGGAGCGTGAAACAACGTTTCAGCGCCCAAGAGCCGCTATTTACTTGACCTCGAATCGCCCTTGCGCACCCTTAGGTTAAGCACGTGGTATGCCAGCTCTAAGGGAATCGCGATTGTGGGAGGATGAAGCGCGTTCTCAACCAACGCCGCGTCTAAAAATGGAAGGTCGCGTTACGATTACGGCAACGAGGCGATCAGGGAAACGGAGAATGGAAACCCGCCGACGGGCCATCCGGGATGATCCGGTTTGACACACAATATCAATCAGTTACGGCTGACAGGAGGGAAGCGGCAAGGGATCGCGCTGGCGGCTAGTCAAACCGTATTGCCCAAAAATCCGAGGGTTCAATTCGATGCTGGGTGCGCTTTCTAAAAAAACTCTCACGATTCCCGAAGCCTTGTTTAACCGGTGTTCGAAGCGGTGAAAAAACGCCCGTCAGTCCCGGATCGGGAATTTGATGTTCCGGACTGGAATAGGTGAAGCCGGCCTGCCCCGCGAGCGCGGCGAGCGAAGCTGACGGAGAGGCTGCTCAAGTGGAAGGCGCAAATGGCCGATAAAACCATTTGAGAAACAAAATGAGCGCTATTCAGCGAGTGAGAAGAGGTAACATGAGGCCCGACGCAGTGAGAAAACCTAACCGGAACCGGCTCGCGCCGCAAGAGCTGCGGGAACCAACCATAGGAATCGTCCCAGGCGAAGTTGCGCCGTGCGGACCTGTCTGCTGCCTTCAGCACGTGGCTGAAGAGTCGATGAACCGCATGAATCCGGGCGACATCCTGCTGCTTGATGGCGTCGAGTCCTTGCGCGATCTTGTGGACCCGGCCTTTTATGCGATTCTCGCCTGCCCGGTTTGCGGAAAGCTCGATCTGATCACGCAAGCGCAATACTCCGGGAACGGCTCGGTCATCTGCGACTACGATGATTGCTCCTGCCATTTCCGGATAGGCCGGAGGCATGACCTTATTTATCTTCCGGTCAACTGACGGCTCAACCTGCGGCGCACTTCGCCACTCAGGCGCCGCGATTTGACCGGGAGGCGGGGTATATAAATCATGACTTGTCCGAAATGCGGTAACGGCAATCCGGAAACAGCCCGCTTTTGCGTCCGCTGCCACATGCCGCTGCGCCTCACGTGCCCGGCCTGTCAGCACGTGCAGACGCACGGCGGGACGTGCGAAAAGTGCGGTGTTGATTTTCTGAAGTACGCGACGATCCTGCAGTTCCGGATGGAGCAGACGGTGCGCAGCGAGCGGGAAAAGGCCAAGGCGCGCAACGAAGTGGTCAAGCAAGTTGTGCTGCTGCCCATTACGGGCGGATGGTCGCTGCTGAAATACGTGAAATCGGCGTTCACCGGCGAATAAGCGGCCCGAACCCGCCGCGCACGGCGGAGGGCAACCGAATTGCGGCAGGAATACTAATTGCTGTTGGCCGGGCTGTGCTGGCTGGCCATGTAGCGCTTGGCGTTCGCCACCACTTGCGCCGCCTGCGGCAAACCCTCAATGGCTTTCTCAACGAGCGGATCATTTTCCACGGAAAGGCGGTCCGCTTCGCGTTCGCCACTCACCGAACCCACCACTTCCTCCCTGATTCGCAGCTTGATAAAATCCAGGTTCTTTGCCACGTCCTCTGGAGAAAATGATATCTTTTCCTTCACGAGATAATTTTCAAACGCCATAACCACTGCATCGCCGGGCTCGAAATTTGCGGGCGCGTTTTTGTGTTCGGACAAATACTGCTTGCCGAAATTGAAGAACACGTCGTGCGCGAGCAGCTTCTGCTGGAAGGGGTTCAGCTTGGGATCCTGAAATTCCACATCGGGCGTGATGCCGTCTCCGCCGTAAACCTTCCGGCCGCCGTCGGTATATTTCACCTGGGGATGAGCGGGCATCTCCACGTCGTCGTGGTTGTAATAGTCCCAGAGCGAAACGCCGGAGTAATCCCGCTGGATCAGCCTGCCGCTTGGCGTGTAGTAGCGCGCAGTAGTCAAGGCGAGGCCGGCGTGATCGCTGAGCGGATACACCGTCTGAACCAGGCCTTTGCCGAAGCTCGGCTCGCCCATCACGAGCGCCCGGTCATGATCCTGCAGAGCGCCGGTCACGATCTCCGCCGCGCTAGCGGTGTTGCTGTTGATCAGGATAACCATCGGATATTCTTCCGAGTCATTGCCGTTCACCGCATAGTAGCGCCGCTCCCTGGAATTGCGCCCGTAATGGTAAACGATGAGCTGGTTCTTTTTCAGGAAATGATCGGCCACTTCCACCGCCTGCTGCAACAGTCCGCCGGGGTTATCGCGCAAGTCCAGAACAAGTCCGCGCAGATGATTCGCGCCCAGCCGCTTGAGCGCCGAGGTCAACTCATCGTTCGTGGTCTCGTCAAAGTCCTTAACGTGGATGTAGGCAATCCCGGGCTGCAACATAAAGGCCATATCCACGCTGTGCTGGGAAATCTGCGCGCGCGTGATGGCCAATTCGACGGGATTGGAAGCTCCGGCGCGGCTCACCGTGACGTGCACCACCGTCCCTTTGGGCCCCTTCAGCATGTTGGCCACTTGGTTGATGCTCAACCCGTCGGTGGATTTCCCATCGACCTTCAGGATCACGTCGCCGGGGCGAATTCCGGCCCGGCTGGCGGGCGAGCCGTGAAACGGATAATCCACCACGGTCACCAGCCGGTTGAGCTGATTCAGCCGCTGCCGGATCACCATGCCCACGCCGTAATACTTGCCTTCCTGGTCCTCGCGGAGCTGGGTGAACGCTTTGGGATTAAAAAAGTTGGAGTGCGGATCGAGAGTCCGCAACATGGAAGGGATCGCGCCCACGGTCATGCTGCCGGTGGGACCGAAAATGGACCTGTCTGGACTAACAGGATCGGCGTAGTGCGACTGCACCACGCTGTAAACCCTGGTAAACTCCTTCAGGTTGGCTTGCACGCTCGAATCGTCCGGATTGCCTCCGGTAGCTTCGACGCGGCTCCCGTAAATCCCGCCCAGTATCGCGCCTAGTACAATCATCGAGATCGCAAACCACAGCAGGCGCCGAGTCTGATTCATCGTCTACCCCACCTTATCCCACAGGTTTATGCCATGCGCGCGGTCCTTATTGCATCCCGCGGCTCGCCATGTAATGCTGCGCGTGGACGAGTAATGCCTTAGCCTGACCCAGGCTGTCTACGGCCTGCCCGACCAGTGGATCGTTCTCCACCACAATATGGTTGGCGGCGTCCGGCCCATAAATAGTCCGAATCAGTTGAACGCGAATCTGCTCGCGGATGAACGGTTCATTCGCCTTGAACTCCGCGTCCGAAAGAGTGACGTGCTCCGCGGGCAAAAATTTGCGGAATTCATCCAGCACCTTACGGCCCGGAGTGAAACCGGCGGGGACGGTCTTGTGATGCGCCAGGTAGCTGCGCCCGAAGTCAAAAAACACGCCCGCGGCGGCGAGTCTGGTCTCAACCGGATTGAGCTTGCGGGGAGGAACGGGGATGTCAGGAGAGATCCCGCCTCCGCCGTAAACGGTCCGCCCGCCGTCCGTCATCCGCACCTGGGTGTGGGGCAGCGGCGTGGGGTCATAGTGATTGTAGTAGTCGTAGAGAGAAATATCGGAATAGTCCCGCTGGATCAGCCTGCCGCTCGGCGTGTAGTAGCGCGCGGTCGTGAGCAGCAGCATGGTGTGGTCGCTCAAAGGGAATTCCGTCTGCACGAGTCCCTTGCCGAAGCTCCGCTGTCCCATCACCAGCGCCCGGTCGTGGTCCTGCAGCGCGCCGGTGACAATCTCCGCCGCGCTCGCCGTGTTCTGGTTGATCAGCACGACGATGGGATACTCCGGACCCGTTTCGCCGTTAACCACGTAATAGCGCTGGGAAGCTGAGATGCGGCCGTAATGGTAGACAATCAACTGGCCCTTGCGCAGAAAGTGGCTGGCTACGCCCACGGCCTCCTGCAGCAGTCCGCCAAGATTGCCGCGCAGGTCTAGGACAAGTCCGTTCAGGTTCTGCGGCCCGAGCCGGTCAAGGTCCGCCGTCAGTTCCGAGTTCGTAGTCTCGTTGAACGTATCAATGTGGATGTAGGCGATTCCGGGGTGAAGCATGAAGGCGCTGTCCACGCTGCGCGGCATGATCTTGTGGCGCGTCAACGTGAATTCGAGCGGCTTCACTACGCCCTCCCGCTGGATGGCCACCTGTACCGCCGTGCCGCGCGGACCCCGCAGCAGATTCGCCACCTGCGCGGTGTCCATGCCCGCCGTCGACTTCCCGTCTACGGCTTGGATGATGTCGCCAGGCCGTATTCCGGCGCGAAACGCCGGCGAGTCCGGTAGCGGTTCTTCAACCACCGTCACCATCTTCCCCGTCTTGTCCGGCATCGGCCCGATCTGCATGCCCACGCCGTAATACTTACCCTGCATTTCCTCTTCTAATTGCGCAA
This sequence comes from Acidobacteria subdivision 13 bacterium RH2 MAG17b, assembly GCA_002197525.1. Taxonomy (GTDB): domain Bacteria; phylum Acidobacteriota; class Terriglobia; order UBA7540; family UBA7540; genus RH2-MAG17b. Next base: position 6,899 of record NFUN01000140.1, read on the forward strand.
ACCGCTTGGGGTCGAAAAAATTGGAATGCGGATCGAGGACGCGCAGCATGGCAGGGATAGCGCCCAACTTGTTGCTGCCGGAAGGTCCGTAAATGGCGAGATTGGGATTAACCGGGTCGGCATAATCTTTCTCAATCAAGCCGAAGACGTCGCTGAATTGTTTCAGGCTGGCGCGGGCGTCTGCTCTCTTGTCCGGGGCGCTGGCCACTGGGGCCGGGACCGAGATCGGGCCAGGCGCAGGTTGCTGAGCTAAGGCGCTCCATGCGAGGGCCAAAGTCAGCCCCAACATCCACCCGACGGCGCATACAAATTTCATCATAAGCTCCTATGGCATCAGTATAACATCGCGTCCCTCTCCTCGCCGAGACCTAATGAATTAGGATGCTCTGAGCCCGGCTGGCGGTGCGGAGTTGCTGCCAAAAGATCCAGGCCGAACGGCCGCCCTAGCCTTGTGGGGAGACTCCGGCCGGCGCGCCCGCCAGGCGCGGCTCAGGAATTGCGCCCGCGTTGATTGCCGCCATCGCCATCGAGCACGGCGCAACCGTCTTTACACTCGATCAAGACTTTGCTCGCATCGCCCGCCTGACAGGTTTGGAGTTGTACGCCCCTAATGGAATGTAGAGCCTGCTTTACGCCGCCACGGGCATTAAATCTGAAGAGAGACAGGCGCGCGGCGGGGACGTGCTGGCAGTGCAGGCAGATGGCCTGTGCGTGATGATTCTGCGCATTGGTTCCGGCTGCTGGCCTCAATCGCAGACATGCTGAGAAAAGCACGTCTGCGCCACCCGGCGTCTGCGCCACCCGGCCACAGACCTGACCTCAAAATCGGAGGACTACGCTGGTTCCTCTTGACTTCTTAAATGACATATGTCAAGATATGTCTATGCAAATTTACTTCGACGAATCAGGAGACTTCGATCCGTGCCTGCAGGGTGGCAAAGACACCCACGGGTTGGTCGGGGTCATCATTCCTGAGAATAAAGCGGATTCGCTGCGCCGAGACTTTGAGCTTTTTGCTCGGCAATTGCCCCCACAAGCCTTTTTGAAAGGTGAGCCCAAAGGCCGCGGACTCACCGTCGAACATTGCCAATTACTCGTCCATATAATGAATGCCCATCCTGCCGTGACCCTTGTTCCTGTGACGCTCATCTTCGGCGCGAGCGATCGGACGTTCCTAGAGAAAGTGCCAGAACGCCTCAAGGATAAAGCGCAGCAGGAGGCAATTAAGTATCTGTCTGGTCCCCGGCTCAACCGGGTCCTTGAATGGGCTCGGCAATTCGGGAATCTTAGCCCTGTTCAGACGTGCAGACTACTTACCTACGCGGAGGGGGTATTCAGGTCCGTCAATGCCATTGTGAGCCGCTACCGTTGTCTCGTGTTTGCTCCCAGCCTCAGCCGAGTAGACATCACGTTTGACAGGGTTGGGAGGTCTAACGACCGCGAGGAACGAGTCCTGTTTTTGCTAGCCTATTTATGGGTCATGATGCGTTGGGGCTCCGATCCGCAAGGGGGCGAAATGAAAGCGGCTCTCAAAGCCGGCTGTCCATTCCCTAAGTTTTTCCCTTTTCGGTTTAAGGACTCAAAGAAGACCTGGCAGCTCCAGTTGGTCCACATTCTGGCCAAGGCGTGGGTTGCGTCAATTCAGGATCAGGACAACAGGTGTGGATACCTGCCGCTTTTCCGCATTCTACACAGGAACACCATATACCCGTCACGAGATCCACTTGGCCTTATAAACTTTCGTGAGGGCAGCGGTTATATTCCAACCCCAGCTCGCTTCGACATCTTTTTACGCATGGCGACTGATATTGAGAAACTCCTGCCCTGTCCTGATTCCGCATTGGCCGAGCAGTGATGGGAAGGCTCTCTTGTCTATGGCGCGTGAACTAGTCAAAGTCCGGAAGGTGGCCGGTTCCATAGTTGTAACGCTAACGCAGAACATCCTCTCTGAAGTCGAGATCGCGGAGGGTGACAGGGTCCTTGTGGAAGCCCTTTCTCCGCGCAGAATCGTTCTCACAAAGGAGCGCAAGACTATGCCTAACTCTCGCCGGGTCGAGCTAGAACTGGAACTGTTGCAATGCCGAAAAGCAGGCCTGGAGTCACAGCTTGAATTCGCGCACGCCCAGTACAACCGGAACATGCCATGCGAGACGGGAATGGATGACCCCGCCCTTTTCGAACTTCGCGTTCGAGAGCTCGAATGCGACAGAGACGAATCGCGGTGGAGATTGCTCAAAAGCGGCTGGAACTATTCGAGCTTCAGGGCGCTTGAGCAACGTTGGTGCTATGCGCAAAGCGAGCGCAGACCATCTGCGATCTGGCTGGATGTTGACCAGGCGCGCGGCAATGCTGCACGTTGGTTTCGCACCATTCGTAGACACGCTGAAAGTCGAATGTTTGCGCCAGCCGGTCTTGTTCGCCGAATCGCAGACTTAATGGAGGGTCCGATGCAATGCAGCAACTGCAAGAAAGAGCTAGGGCTCCCAGCAGACGACTGGGTTTTTCTTAGGGTAGGAGAGGGAGCACCGACGGGTACTTCCTACTTAACTCTAGCTCAGATTATAAACACATCCCGTGCTGTTTTCTGTAGCCAAAAGTGCGCGGACGAGAAGCGAGCTTCCGATAGCCAAAAACGGCGTAACTTATAGCGCGCTCCCTTCCGCTCACTTTTCAAATGACGCCACCACCCGGAAGCAATTGGTTTGTGGCCGGATGCGAACGGCGCGCGTTTGCAAATCTAGCCGGAGCCCGTGGGCTTCTGCTTCGCTCTGTCGCCTGCGAGCATTCGCGCTTCCGCCAAGTCAATGCGCGCCCTGTGCCCGTGCTTTTGCAAAAGGAATAAAAGCTCACTGCCATTGAGCAGGGTGATCGGCTTGCCCTTTGCGAACTCGTAGGCGTCGGCGCCGTAATCCGCCGTCGTAACGAGGATGCCCTTGTTGGCACCCTCATTGAGGATTGTGCCGTAGAGGTCCCGGACTGCCGAGACGCTGACCGTGTCGGTATACCGCTTGGCCTGAATGACGATCTTTCCGCCCCGAATCGGGTCGGGATCGAACGCCACCGCATCCACGCCGTGGTCCCTGCTGGCGCGCGTGATCTTGACCTCGCCCCCGCCCTTGCTGAATTCCTTCTCGAAGACATCCCTGATAAGCTGCTCGAAATCCTCCCAGTCCATGCCCGCGAGGTTCGTCGAGCTGTCGATCACGTCTACGACGGGACGCGCGGTGATAAACCGTTTGTCCGCTCTGTTGATCCGTAAGATCGGCCTGACCGGGGACATGCCGATCAGCTTAGCAGCGGAGATCCCCTTGAGTTTTCTGAAGCACGCCTTGGGATCGACCTGAGCGAGATTGATTTCAAAAAACTCCTTCTTGCTCGCCTGGATTGTGAGAACGCAGGCGTTGACCTCCTTGCCGGTGGCTTTATCAATGGAATTGACCCAGCCGTTAAAAACCACGGAGTCGAGCGCCCCAGCCTCATCCCACCGGAAAAGTTCGTAAATGGTTCGGAGCGTGACCTGATAAAGCACGGAGTCGTAGGTTTCGTTCAGCCACGCCTGGCTGACCAGGACAGGCTGAATCTCATCCCTAGCCTTTACGTATCTGTACCCCTTTACTGACGGAAGGGCTTCCTTAGGCGGTAGCGAATAGTCGACAACAACGGTGCGAGGCTCCCCAATGTAATCCAACTCAAGCGTTTGCGGGAATGTGTCGGGGTACTCGGACGCCGTCAGATCCAGGGTAAAGAGCAGCTCTTCTGGGTTCTCGGCGGGGTGCTTCTCACCTGGATTCTGAAGGGCAATCTCGGGCTTCGACGCCGCAATGCCGGGGTAGGGCGAGGCATTGAGTAACAGGCGGCAGTACGCTGCGACAAACTCGGGTTCGCAGCGGCTGTAAGCCGCCAGTTGCTGGTCAATGGCCGCGTTCCGCCGAGCTTGGTCGTCAAGCCAACCTCGCCTCTGCACCTCCCAGTCGGCCAGGTCGCGCTCGTACTTCTCCGTGCCTTCGCGGTTTCTTGTCTCGATGTCAAGTTTCAATCGCTCCCAGTCAGTGTGCGCGGCGCTGAATCGCTCTTCTGCCCGTTTCCGGAGCGGTGGGATTAGGCCGGCGGTAAAACCAAGGTGCGGCAGGAAGGATTCGCACACCGGCTCGAGTGGCGTTGGCTCTGGGCAGTAGGGCGATGGAGGCGGTACCGGGTATGGGGAAGAACAGTCTTGGGGCCGCGTGCTCGAAATCTCCATTAGCATTCCACTCCGGAGGAGGGAACCGAGGGCCGCCAGCTCTTCCTGCACTTGGGCCGTCAACTGTTTTGCCACCTCTCCTCGCTCGTTTTCCGGGTCCGGAATTCGTTTCAAGGCCTTCCGATAGGCCTCCGACCCCTGCCCTGCCGCATCCGCTGCCGCCTCCACGCCCTGCCATAATCGACTGAATTCCGCATCCCAGGCCTTTATCTGCTCCGCAGCCTTCTGCTCGGCGGCCTCTCGCGTCCGATCTACTACCACCGAAAACCAGGCCGGTCCTCTGCGGGCGAGCCGTACTATCCACATAATTTCTCCCTGGAGTGACCATGCCCGGACTCGCCTCTATCGGCCGATTCTTCCCCGTTTTTTTCCTGGAACAGCACGTTATGGCTGGCGTTGGAGTTAAAAGGCGGGTCGAGATAGATAAGATCGACGGACTCGTTGGGCACGTTGGCCCGCAGCACTTCCAGGTTATCGCCAAAGTAGAGTGTATTTTTCCAGTCCACGTCCCCTCGCTTCCATTCCGCGCCATACTATGACAAGTTTAGGGATTAAAGCAACACCGCGGCTCATTTTGTCCGTACTGGGAAGGGCGGAATTTTAACCCCATCGTCACCCTCACCCGCCGCTTTGCGGTCCGCCCTCTCCCTGAGGGAGAGGGGATGGGATTGAGGGGGAAGCTGCGGCGGAGCTAAAAAAGTTTGTGTGAAAACAGTCGTATTTGAGTTGTAGCTAAGTGCTCCTATTCGTAATTACGGTGACGTAGCTGAAGCGACCCTCACCCGTCCCGCACCGCGGGCCACCCTCTCCCCCCAAGGGGGCGAGGGCTGGGGGCAGGATCGGCGGCTTGATTTATACGTCACCGTAATTGCGAACATCAGTACTAAGGTAGATTCTCTCTTGAAATTCAAGAGAGAATCTACCCCGCTCTAGCCTTGTGGGGAGATTCCGGCTGGCGCGCCCGCCAGAAGCGGCTCCGGACTGGCCGCCTGGCTCAAGCAATAATTCGCGCCGCTGGTTTGTTGATCGTCGTACTTGCTGTAAGTCCGTTGCACGGTCCAGACGTTGGTCCCGGCAGTGATGGTGTCCGCTTCTCCGTTGCAGATGTCGCCGCACTCCCCGCTGTTTGGGTCGCTTTGGTCGTACCAGCCGGTGGGCGGATTGGGATCGGTGACCATTTCGGCAAACTCGTGGCTTGCCACCTGAGTCCGCCGTTGTTCCTGGGGCTGGGTAAGCTGAATCGAACAGCCAGAGCCAGTGCCGCACGAATTCTTAATGCAGGCGTCGTCCAGGGCCGGGATTACAGCGTAATAGAAAGGATTTCTCGCTGCCGTCGTGAACGCATTGTGATAACCGAACGCCGTGTCGCCCGACGGCTCGCACATCACCACGCCCAAGGTGGGGTCCTTCACCTCGGTGTTTTCGTCGAGAAAGATAATGAGCGCTTCCGAAGCGTTGTTTTTGGGCGGCTCAGGAATTGCGCCCGCGTTGATGCTCGACTGGATCACGTTGTGAATGCCGCTATCGCTGAGTTGGGCAGGGACGGTTCCCACGAAAGAAGCCTTTCCAAAGCGTCCGCTGCCCTTCCCTGTGCCCACGCCATACTGGCTGAGCACGTTCATGAAGTTGCTGTTCAACAGATCCTGCGTGAATTGGCTGAGACGCTGGGCCGCAGTCTGGTGGCCAGAGCCGCTCCAAAGCGCCCCCCAGAAGCTTGTGTACACTAGCGGCGCAGTGATGACCGGCCCGCCGTTATAGATAAATCCTGGGTATGCCACCTGGCCAGGTTTCGCCGTAATGCGTGCGGCTTTCAGCGCGCCGACGACGCCAAGCACGCGCCTTGTGCCTGCCGCCGTTTTCGCCGGTCCGTGTCCTGAAGATTCCGCGTCTTCTTGCCTGCTTTTTGGGGGTGTCATGCGCTCTCCTTTCCTGCTCGTCTTAATATTGGCAGCCTTTTCGCCGCCGATGTGAATTTTTGCATTCACTCCTCAGACGCCCAAGTTGGCCACCACCATTTAATTGCTCTCCTTAAGTAGTATAATTCTTCACGAAAATCAGATTGGAGGAAGCTATGTCGAAGATGCGTGCCGTGCAAGTGCCGCGCGCGGGCGGACCCTTTGAATTGGTTGAGCGCGAGATTCCCGAGCCCGGCGCGGGATGGGTGCGAATCAAGGTTCAAGCGTGCGGCATTTGCCATAGCGACTCGCTTGTAAAAGAGGGCCATTGGCCGGGCATCGAGTATCCGCGAGTGCCGGGACACGAAGCCGCTGGAATTATTGACGCAATCGGCGCCGGGGTGGTTGGTTGGAAACCCGGCCAGCGGGTGGGAGTGGGTTGGTATGGCGGCCACTGCGGCGCCTGTGAACCGTGCCGTCGCGGCGACTTTATCTCTTGCCGCAACGGTCTGATAGCCGGCATTTCATACGATGGCGGCTACGCGGACGCCATGCTCGCTCCCGCGCAGGCGCTGGCGCTGATCCCCCAAGAACTCTCCGCTGCCGAGGCCGGACCGCTGCTCTGCTCCGGCATCACCACGTACAACTCGCTGCGCAATAGCGGCGCGAGGGCAGGCGACCTGGTAGCCATTCTCGGAGTGGGCGGACTCGGACACTTGGGCGTCCAGTTCGCGGCCAAAATGGGTTTTAATACCGTAGCCATCGCGCGCGGGAAGGACAAAGAGCCGCTGGCCCGGAAGCTGGGCGCGCGGCGCTACATCGACAGCCAGGCTCAGAATGTGGCGGAGGAACTGACCAAACTGGGCGGCGCCAAGGTGATCCTGGCGACGGCGACGAGCGGCAAAGCCATGAGCGCCGTCATCGGAGGTCTGGGCGTGGATGGAAAGCTCATCGTCCTGGGCGCTGCGATGGACCCACTCGAAGTATCCGCGCTTCAGCTTCTCGCCGGACGCAAATCGATTACCGGCTGGCCATCCGGGACGGCCATCGACTCGCAGGACACGATGTCCTTCAGCGTGCTGGCCGGCGTGCGGTCCATGAACGAAGTCTTTCCTTTGGAGCGGGCGGCTGAGGCCTACGAGCGCATGATGAGCGGCAAGGCGCGGTTTCGAGTGGTTCTTACCACAGGCTCGTAGCCCATGGCCACCCGTTACCCGCTAAGTGCCGCTGTTCGGAATTACGGCACCGTATTCTTGCCCTCCTCACCCGGCGCTTCGCGCCACCCTCTCCCCCTTGAAGGGGGAGAGGGGAGGGGCTAGGCTGCTCGATATTTACGAACAGCAGCGCTAAATCACAAGCGCGAACCCTGTGGAGAGCGGAGACCGCGAAGCGGTGGGTGAGGGTGGCATAGCGCGCTAAAATATCTCAAACCGCTCCTGGTGCACTTCGGGATCGCTTTTGATGACGACTTCTTTCCCCGTGGCGGCTTCAATCTCACTGATCAGAACTCCGCTTCGCGACTTCAGCGCCGCCGCTACGCTTGGATGAACGCGCAGGTTCATAACTTTGCCGTCGATCTCCGCCGCCATTTTGCGCGCTTCCGCAACAATATCATAGCTGACGGTGGCCACGGACTTGATCCACCCGGCGCCTGTGCAATGCGGGCACGGCTCGCACAACGTGCGCTCGAGCGACTGCTTCACGCGCTTGCGCGTCAAGGCGACCAACCCAAATTCATTGAAGGCGAGAATCTTGGTGGGCGCCCGGTCATAGCGCAGAGCTTCTTCGAGCGCCTGAACCACTTTCATGCGGTTGCGCCGCTCGTCCATATCGATGAAGTCGATCACAATGATTCCGCCGAGGTCGCGCAGCCGGATCTGCCGCACGATCTCATTCACCGCATCGATATTGGTCTTGACGATGGTGTCTTCCAGGCGATTGGTCTTGCCTACGTACTTGCCGGTGTTCACGTCAATCGCCACCAGAGCTTCAGTCTGATTAATCACGATGTAGCCGCCCGATTTTAGCCACACCTTGGGCTTAAGCGCCTTGTCGATCTCCGCCTGAACGCCAAACTCTTCAAACAGCGGCGTGTCGCGCGTGTAAAGTTTCACCTGGCCGATGAGCGAGGGCTGAAAGCGGTGCACGAATTCGAGGACATGCTCGTACTCCATCTCGTTATCTATGCGCACGGACTTGAACTCGGGTGAAAGGAGATCGCGGAGAATGCGCTCAACCAGCGTCAGATCGCGGTGCAGAAGAGCAGGCGCCTTGGTGTGCTCGGCTTTAGCGCGAATGTCGTTCCACAAGTTGGTCAGGAAGGCGAGATCGGCCTTGATTTCGTCTTCGCTCCGGCCCGCTCCGGCGGTCCGCACGATGAAGCCTCCACCGAGCGCGCCTTTGTGCTGCAGGATGATGCTGCGCAACCGCAGGCGCTCTTCTTCCGAACCGATCTTGCGCGAGACCCCGATGTGATCGATGGTCGGCATGTAGACGAGATAGCGGCCGGGCAGCGCGATGTGCGAAGTGATGCGCGCTCCCTTGGCGCCGAGCGGTTCCTTAGCGATCTGGACGAGAATCTCCTGCCCTTCCTTGAGCAGTTCGCTGATCGGGGTTGGATGATGATTCCCGGAGCGCGATCCTTCCTGCTGCGGTTGAGGCCCCGCTTCGGGGCTGCGGCGCTGATCGGGCCGGAAACGTCCACGTCCTCTGCTGCGGCCCCGCCGCTGGGGAGCGACGCGCGGGCGGCGTTCGGAGTCGCGCAGCGTATACGATTGCCCGGCGGGCTCCGCTACCGTTGCCGGCTGGGTTTCTGACCCGGCCGCAGTCTGCGCCGCTTCGTCTTGGGACGCGGCGTTCATGCCCTCTTCAGATGCAGCCAGACCGCCAGAGACGCCATCGGCCACCGGCTCCGCATCGAAAGTTTCGCGGTCTTCATGTCCGGGCAGGGTTTCCTCTTCCTCAAACGTCGAGGTTTGGATTGAAGCAAACGATTCACTTGGGAAAGCCGGTTCAGCCGCTACGGGCTCTTCAACCGGAGAAATTTCAGTGATCGCTTCCGTCACGGAAGGCGGCTCAGCCGCGAGACCGGAATCGTAAGCTTCCGCAAAAGAAGGTTTGGCAACCGCATCCAGGTTGGCCCCTGACTCGCCGGCAGGCACCTGCTCCGCTCCGCCGAATTCGGTTCCCGATTCGGGGGTGGATTTTGACTCCTCCACTTCACCTTCAGGGCGGTGGCCGTATTTGGCCAGCGACTCGCCGGGCAACAACTGAAGCCCCTGGGAAGTTGAAACCGTCTGTTCGCTGTGTTCTTCAGTTTCACGACGTTCGGGAATACGGCTATCGCGGAAGCGCCGGCCACTCCTGTGGTGGCGGCCTGCAAAACCATGCCGTCTGTGCTCAGGGCGTTCCGCGCCCGGAGCGTTTGCGGCAGGCGCGAACTCTTTGGTTACGGCGGGATGCACGGAAGCTGGCGGTGGCGGCAGGTCGCGCGCGGCTGGTTCCGCCCGTTCCGCCGGTTGCAATGTTTCGGCGGCGGGAGGCTGCGGCGTCACGCCGGCCGATGGCGCGGTGACAGTCTCGGGGCTAGCCGGCTCGCCAGCCTGGACGGGCGGCGCGGCGGCGCCTCCGTCTCTGCCCAGCCGGGCGACCCGGTTTTCAGCTTCGGTGAAAACGCGATCGTATTCTTCCGAATCTTCGAAGAAATCGGAAACGTAAAGGAAGGCGTCCCGTTCCAACCCGATATTAACGAAAGCAGACTGCATTCCCGGCAGAACACGATTGACCCTTCCCTTGTATATACCGCCAACCAACCCCACATCGGTGTCCCGCTGAAAATAAACTTCAACCAGTTGATCGTCTTCAAGAACCGCCACCTTCGTCTCGTGAGGAGACGAGGCAATCAACAACTCCTTCGTCATGGAAACTCCTCTCCGGGAAACCGCGAGAGGATCGACCTGCTACGCAGGGATCAACTCCCGTCGGGACCCATGCGGCCTCCAGATGCCCATTCATTAAGCACCCGCCTCCGGCGCACCGCTCATTCCCCGCTGCCGCTGGCGCCCATGGTGGTCCGGGCGATCAGGGGCTTTCGCAAGGCATGAAGCAGCCTGTAAAGGTGTCCGCATTCGACTCAATTTTTTTCGAAGCTCGCCAGCTCTGCTCAATTCACGAACCGCCGTTTTCTGACGCTCATGACCAGGCCCAATCCCATAAAAGTGAATAGAACGGAGGATCCGCCCTGGCTCATCAAAGGCAGTGGAACTCCGGTGACAGGAAGAAAACCGATCATCATTCCCACGTTCACGGCGACCTGAAAGAACAAAACCGACGCCAAACCAACAATTAAAAATGCACCGGCGCGATCTCCGGCGAACTGCGCTCCATCCAGCAAGCGAATCAGCAGAACGAAGTACAGAAGCAGGACGAAAAGAGCGCCGACAAAACCTTGCTCTTCCGCAAAAGCGGCAAAAATGAAATCTGCGTGCGATACAGGGATGAAGCCCAGCCGGCTCTGTGTTCCATTACCGATTCCCTTGCCCCACAACCCGCCTGAGCCGACGGCGATTTTGGATTGGGTTACTTGGTAGCTGGCGCTCCGGGTATTCTGCGATGGATGGATAAAAGTCATGAGGCGCTCGCGCTGGTAAGGACGCATCAGATGCCATCCTACGGGAAGCATCAGAACGCCTGCCAGTCCCAGAATGGCCAACTGGCGGAAGCGGATGCCGGCCAGAAATACACCCGCCGCAATGGCGGGAAAAAGCGTAAGCGCCGTGCCCAAATCCGGTTCGAGCGCCACCAACACGGCTGGGATTCCAACCATTACGCCCAGCGCGCCCAGATCCTTCCACGTGACCGGCTTGCTCTTACGCCCGGCAAAATAAGCTGCGACGGATATAATTATAACCAACTTGGCCATTTCCGACACCTGGAAAGTGAGCCCGCCAAAAGTCAGCCATCGGCGCGCTCCAGCCACCCGATGCCCTGCAACCAACAACGCGGCGAGGCCGAGCACCGTGAGGAAGTAGAGCGCCACGATGTGATCCACCACTAGATGGTAGTCTATCTGGCTCATGATGAATGCCAAGACCGTCCCAGCCAGAATCCAATCGATCTGCTTTTTATACTGGCCCGAAAGCGCGGAATGCATCGTGGTGCTGTAAATCTCAACCACGCCCAGCACGGCCAAGACCAAGGCCGTGAGGATGAGCAGCCAATCCAGATCGCGAAAACTGAAGCCTTTTCTCATGTCTCTCTCAGGAGCTACGGCCGCCTATCTCAAATCGCTAGGGAGCAAGTCCGCCTTTCCAGCATCGGCCGGCGCTCCAGCCTGATTGCTTCTCGCAAGCTCCGGCTGGTGCGGCGAAGCGCCCGGTGAAGCAGGATGCGGGTTTTCCTCGTCAAAATAAGCCTTCATCACCTGTCCCGCCATTGGCGCGGCCACTGAGGATTCACCGCCGTGCATTACGAGCGCCGCGACGACGATCTGCGGGTTGTCGAAGGGAGCGTAGCCTACGAACCATGCGTTGTTACGATAGTCGGCGTTGTGCGCCGAATGCCGCAACGCGATGCTGACGACCTGGGCGGTGCCGGTCTTTCCGGCAATTTGCAGTCCCGGCTCGCGGGCTCCCGCGCCGGTGCCCCCTTCGTTCACCACTCCCCACATGCCGCTGCATACCGATTGCACGGTTCCGGGACTCAGAGGAAACTGCCGCGGCTTCACCGCCGGAGGATCCATTCCGGCTTGTGCGAGCTCGCCATCAAAGGCGAGATGAGGCTGGTGGAAAACGCCGCCGGAGGTTATCCCGGACATCATGTAGGCTAGTTGTAATGGCGTGACCGCCACCGCGCCCTGGCCGATCGCAACCGAAACCGTCTCTCCCGGATACCATTTGTGGCGGTAATACTTCTCCACCCATTCCGGCGTTGGAATGAGGCCGGGCTCCTCGCCCGGCAGGTCGATGCCGGTTCGCGATCCAAGGCCAAGGTGTTTGGCGAAATAGGCGATTTTGTCGATGCCGAGCATCTTGCCCAGCGTGTAGAAATAAACGTCGCAGGAAATCACAATCGCGCGATGCAGATCGACCTGACCGTGACCTTGATGGTGCACCCAGCTCCAATCATGGTAGGTGTGGCCGTAGAAAGTCACGTAGCCAGGGCAATATACCGTGAAATCCGGACGAATCGCTCCCGTTTCGAGCGCCGCCGTTGCGGTGACCAGCTTGAATACCGATCCAGGAGCCAGTTGAGCTTGGATCGCCTTGTTCATGAGCGGGTTTTGCGGATCTTTAACGATCTGCTGCCACTGCTGGCGCCCAATACCGTGGGTAAAATCGTTCGGATCGAACGCCGGGTGGCTGACCATGGCAAGAATTTGGCCCGTGCGCGGGTCCATCGCGACCACTGCCCCGGCGCGGTTGCCGAGAGCCTGTTCGGCAGTAAGCTGAAGGTCAAGATCGAGCGTGAGGCGCAAGTCGCGGCCCGCGTGTGGGCGGATGGCGGTCATCGACCCCGCTTCCTGGCCCCTGCTATTGACAATCACCCGCCTCATTCCGTCCACGCCGGAAAGGATGGCGTTGTACTGCCGCTCGATTCCGCTTTTTCCCACCACGTCGCCCGGCAGGTAACGGGTCCCCGTCTTCGCGATAGTCTCTGCGGAAACATCTCCCACGTAGCCTAGCACCGAGGCCGCAACCTCGTGCTTGGGATAGAAACGCTGTTGGTCCTGGATCAGGTCCAATTCAGGGTATTCGATGCGGTGCGACTCGACAAACGCGACGTCCTGCATGTCCGCGGATTTCTTGATCACAATAGGCTGAAAACGGGGGAGCCGCGCCACGGCTGCAAGCTCGCTTTCCAAAGCGGCAGGGGCAAGGCCCAGGCCCTGAGCGATGCCGCCGATTGTCGCCGGTGCGAGTTTCCGCGGCCCGTCGCGCGAAAGCAGTACGCTGAACGCAGGGAAGTTATCCACTAAGACGCGCCCTTTGCGATCCAGAATCCGGCCCCGCGGCGCAATGATGGGCAGATTGCGAATGCGGTTGCGCTCCGATTCCTCAAGGTAATGGCGGTGTTCGGTGATCTGCAACCGCCAATAGCCGGCGAGCAACGCGATAAGTATTGCGGCGATTAGATATTGAAGGAACGGAATTTTCCAGGCGGGAAATCGTGGTTCTTCCGGGAAGCGAGCTTCCATTTTTCAAATTGCATGTCCGGGGCCGGATGGCGAGTGCGCGAATACGCAGCGAAACCAAGCTCGTCCGCCACGCAGACGAGCAAAAACCTGCCCGGGACGGTCTTTCCTTAAAAAATTCCACCAACGATCAAACCGTAACATAACCAACAAGTTAAAACAAGGAAAAGGCTTAAGAACGGCGCAGCCTCAGTTCAGCCGCGACTCCACTGCCGCCGCATCATGTCCGGATGCGCCGAACCACATAGAGTGCACCGTAAACCGGCAAGCCGCACAGCACGATCACCAGACCCGGCCAAGTAGTAGAGGGGCGGTAGCCAAAGAGCGCGGCCAGGATGATGGCCGCCCCCCCAACATAAACAGCCGGCACGACGGGGTAGCCGGGAGCTTTATAGGGCCTGTCGGCCCGCGGCCGGCTCCGGCGCAGCCGCATGAGCCCTGCGATAGTAAGGATATAGAAGATCAACGCGGCTGAGATGACGTAATCAAGCAAATTGCTGTAGAGGTTGCCGTAATGCCGGGTGATGGGACTATACGTTCTAGGCAGCACCAGCAGGCTAGCCCACACGCCCTGCACCACCAAGGACCACCCAGGGACGCTGGCCCGGTTCAGCTTGGAAGCCGGAGCGAAGAACAAGCCATCGCGCGCCATCGCGTAGTAGGCGCGCGACCCGGCCAACACCAAGCTATTGATGCACCCAAAGGTTGAGATCATGATGGCAAGCGCCATCGCCATCTTCCCCACGCCGGGATAGGCGGCAGCCAGCATGGCGGTGGCGACTCGATCCTCCGGAGCGTGCTGGATTGCCGGAAAAGGGAGCACACATAGGTAGGCCAGATTAACTAGGAGGTATAGGGCGATCACCAACACAGTTCCCAAAACCAGCGCCCGAGGCAGCGTCCTGCGAGGATCCTTCACTTCACCGGCCGCGAAGGTTACGTCATGCCACGCGTCGGCCGCAAAAAGCGAGCCAGACTGCGAAACACACAGCGCCACAAACAAGCCCAAGGCGGTCGTAGCATCCAATCCAGAAGCAAGCGGCGCACAGCCGCGAGCCTTCCAGAAATTCGCCAGGTTTGCCCTCAGAGCTTCCCCATTGCGGGCTAGCAGTAGTCCGACGGTTATGATCCCCAGTAGCGCTCCCGCTTTCGCCACTGTGAAGAAATTCTGCACGATCTTGCCGTATTCCAGGCCCAGGTTGTTGGTCCACGTGAGAAGAACAATCACCAAAATCCCCGCCAACTGGGCGCTCGAAAGGGAGATTGCGTAGCGTGGGGAAAGATGAATGGGCGCGATCAAATAGTGCGTCTCTGAGATCCAGGGCCAGAGAACGCCGGAAAAGCGCGCGAAGGCAACCGCCACGGCGGCGATGGTGCCGGTCTGAATCACTGTAAAAAGCGTCCATCCGTATAGGAAGCCGAACAAGGGCGAATAAGCCTCCCGCAGGTAGACGTACATGCCGCCAGCCGCCGGCATCATCGAAGAAAGTTCGCCGTAGGACAGCGCCGCAGCGATCGTCAGCACCCCCGCGATAACCCAGGCCACGAGCAACCAGCCGGGGCTGCCGCCCTTGCGCGCCATACCCGCCGAAACGATGAAAATTCCCGAACCGATCATGGCGCCCGACACGACCATGACGGAGTCGAACAGATTGAGGCCTCGCACAAATCCAGGTTCGTCCGCTCCGTGGTTCGAATGGTCTGCTTTCTCATTTGAGGTCATCCGAAGTTCCTTTGGCTTTCGTTTAAGCCAAACCTGGCGTCCGCAGGGCGATGGAAATTGCCAGGCTTGAGTGACCTGGACACGAGACCCAAGGGCGGTTGCCTGGACCCAATTGGTTTGCCGAAGACGTTAAAAAATTAATGCGGCGAGCGCGTTATGCAGCGGGTCAACGCTCAAACCAGGGAAAGCTAAACTCATAGTAGCGCGCTCGAAAGTGTATCAGAAACAAGATCGAGAATTACCCTACGCGCTGCAACAAAACATGTTGACGTGACCTGCCCCGGAGGTTGGCATGGGGGCGGCGTTCCGTCAATATATATATAGTATTTGGAACGTCTCCTTGATTAGGGTGATAGAAAATATTTTATAACAAAGTGGTTGACATATCAATTAACATGCGATAAGTTCGCTTTGAAACCAGCAGCCAAAGTCATAAATGACACGAATAGGGTGGCAACGGTCTCAGTTTCTCCCCCAACGAGGCCGTCACGTTAGCTGAATCACCGCGGGGCGATATTTTGCTAGAAAGTAGTTGACAACTAGGAAAGAGATTCTCTATATTGAGGGGGAACGTTCAAGGTCTTGGATTAATGACAACATGGGTAAGGAGCGAGTTTCTCCTGACCTTTAGCCAAAAGGAGTTGACCACATGATGATGAAAATGATGAAAATGCGGGTAATGCTATTCTTAATGCTGTTGGGGATTGTGAGCGCGGCTCCAATCTTCGCGGGTTCTGCCGCTCTGGGCACAGTGGCGGGCAGTCTAAATGCGAGCGTCAGCGGGCAAGCTCTTCTTCCCAACAGCACGGTTTTCAACGGCGATCAGTTACAGGTCAACGATGGCGCGGCCGTCATTGCCCTGGCTAACGGCAGCCGCATGACACTGGGCAGCGAAACGCAGGCTCAGTTCTTCAAGCAGTCTGACGGAGTCTCGGTCACCTTGGCCAAAGGCAATGTTTCCATGTACCACCCGGCAAAGGGATCCAGCTTGGCAGTGAACGTCCAGAAGTGGTCGATCACTCCAAGTAAAGGCTACAAGAGCGTCGGCGAAGTGGCGATGCTGAACGGGGCGGTGATCGTGACGGCAAAAGAAGGCTCGCTGCACGTTCAGGGCAACGGACGCGCCCTCGATGTCGCTCAAGGCAAGACCATCACCCTCCTTCCAAAAACGGCCGCAATGCCTCAGGCCGGCACCTCA
This sequence comes from Acidobacteria subdivision 13 bacterium RH2 MAG17b, assembly GCA_002197525.1. Taxonomy (GTDB): domain Bacteria; phylum Acidobacteriota; class Terriglobia; order UBA7540; family UBA7540; genus RH2-MAG17b. Next base: position 23,147 of record NFUN01000140.1, read on the forward strand.
CAGAAGCTCGTGGGTGGAAATACGGGCCTGGAAGCCGCAACTCTCGGCGTAGCTGGGGCTGGGGCCATCCTGGCCGGCATTGCTATGTCCCGCGCAGGGAATGCAAGAGATGCAGCCAACGCAGCCAATTCCTCCGCTCAAGCAGCCACATCGGCAGCGAATGCGGCGACGTCGGCAGCGAATGCGGCGACGGCAGCGGCAACCGCAGCAGGAATCAATGCGAATGAGACTGGCTGTGCCCTGAATACTACAGCCAATGGCCTAGGCAACCCCAGCCCATACATTCCGCCTACGGGCTTTACTTGCCCGTAAGCGCTCTTGCCCCTCCCGTGATGGATAGGCAGCAAGTAGTGGGTTTCTAGCTTGGCGGCAGGGCTCTAACGAGTGCTGCCGCCTTACTGTTTTATCACCCTTCGGTTCGCAATCCTCCCGCAGAAGGGCATCACACTCACATCAAGCGGGCGATAACTGATCCAGTGTTCAGCAGTGTTATCCAGACTGGTTGAGTAATGACTCTGGAAGCGAAACCTGAGAATTGGTTACGTTTTAGCTGGAGATGTGTAATTTTCACAGAAAGTAGTTGACGATAAAGGCAGACCTTCTTATAGTAGTGGGGATATTTTTTCTTGTCTGAGCTACATGACTCGGTGGGGAGTATTTTATTCCTGACCTTTAGCCAAAAGGAGTTGACCACATGATGATGAAAATGCGGGTAGCGCTATTCTTACTCCTGATGGGGATTGTGAGCGCGGCTCCAATCTTCGGGGGTTCTGCCGCTCTGGGCACAGTGGCGGGCAGCCTGAACGCGAGCGTCAGCGGGCAAGCCCTTCTACCCAACAGCACGGTTTTCAACGGCGACCAATTGCAGGTCACAGACGGCGCGGCCGTCATTGCCCTGGCTAACGGCAGCCGCATGACACTGGGCAGCGAAACTCAGGCTCAGTTCTTCAAGCAGTCTGACGGAGTCTCGGTCACCTTGGCCAAAGGCAATGTTTCCATGTACCACCCGGCAAAGGGATCGAACCTGGCGGTAAACGTCCGGAAGTGGTCGATTACTTCGGGTCAAGGCTACAAGAGCGTCGGCGAAGTGGCGATGCTGAACGGGACGGTGATCGTGACGGCAAAAGAAGGCTCGCTGCACGTTCAAGGCAACGGACGCACCCTTGATGTCGCTCAAGGCAAGACCATCACCCTCGTTCCGAAAACGGCCGCAATGCCCAAGACCGGCGGTACACAGAAACTCGCGGGTGGAGGAAGTGCGGTTCTTCCAGTGGCAACTGTCACTACACTTGCTGTCGCGGGCATCCTGGGAGGTCTTGCGCTAGACAATGCGGCTGAGGCCAGAAGTTCGTCCAATTTTGACAATGCTGTCTTGCAGTCAGCCACATCGGCAGCGAATGCGGCGACGTCGGCAGCGAATGCGGCGACGGCAGCGGCAACCGCAGCAGGAATCAATGCGAATGAGGCTGGCTGTGCCCTGAATACTACAGCCAATGGCCTAGGCAACCCCAGCCCATACATTCCGCCTACGGGCTTTACTTGCCCGTAAGCGCGGACAGGCGTAGCAGGTAAGTTCACCATCCGTGGGCGGCGTGGCTTTCTAACTCTCGCCGCCCATTATTTCTTGCTCTACCCTGCCCTCACTCTTTCGTACAGAGCCGTCCCGGCCAGACGGCCTGCCACTCAGCCTCAACTCTTAAAATTTCATAGCGATTAGACTAACTTGAAGTCGCGCATTTACGAAAGCGCTCCACCGACAAGGTAGTGACTCAGTTTGTCGTAGCGCCGACCTTCAGGTCGGCATTTTGAAGGCTGTGCCGGGCTGAAGGTCGGCGCTACAAAACCAAAGTGAGTCACTACCATCGACAATTACCCACAAAGTTCAGTATCATTTCCCTTTCCGACAAAAAGGAGACTCACCATGGCGGACGTAGATCATGCCGGTGAAACGAAGGAATTCTATTTGGACGCGCCGGCGCGGAGAGACGCCTTTTTCCTGAAAGGCTCGAACGCTTTGGATTGGGGCATGCAAGATCGCCTAGCGCGCATCTTTCAGCCGCAATCAGGGCGCACGGTAATGCTCGCCATCGACCACGGCTACTTTCAGGGGCCGACTTCGGGGCTGGAGCGTGTGGACGTGACCATTGTTCCCTTGGTCCCTTATGCCGACGCATTGATGCTCACGCGCGGCATCTTGCGTTCCACTATTCCATCTTCCTCAGGCAAGCCATTCGTATTGCGCGCGAGCGGCGGTCCGAGCGTCCTCAAAGAGCTTTCGAACGAGCGGATCGCCGTGGACATTGAAGATGCGATTCGCCTGAACGCTTCTGCGCTGGCAGTTCAGGTATTCATCGGCGGTGAATTTGAGACCCAAACCGTCCGCAACCTGACGGACCTGGTGGACCTCGGCAACCGTTACGGAATTCCCGTGCTGGGCGTCACCGCCGTGGGCCGCGCCATGACTCGGGATGCCAAATACCTGCGGCTGGCCTGCCGGATCTGCGCCGAGTTGGGGGCGCACTTTGTAAAAACATACTATGTTGCCGAAGGGTTTGAAACCGTCACGGCGTCCTGCCCTGTTCCAGTGGTTATGGCCGGCGGCAAAAAGGTCTCTGAACCCGAGGCCCTGAAGCTCGCCTACCATGCCGTTCAGGAGGGTGCGGCGGGCGTCGATATGGGGCGCAACATTTTCCAATCCGAAGCCCCGGCGGCCATGATCCAGGCGGTTCGGCGCGTGGTGCATGAGATGATGAAGCCGGAGGACGCCTTCGAGCTCTATCAGACGCTCAAGCACGATCGTAAGGAGGCTCTTGCCCACTCCGGCGCGTAGATATGACTGCCCCTCGGACACTTCAACTCCTTCGAGGACTAGCCCCCACGTTAGTATCGGGATTCTGACCGCAGATCTAAGCGAGCTCGGTTCTGAGGTGACCACGCTCGAGCGAGCAGGGCGAACCTCGTGCATTTCGACGTAATGGACGGCTGCTTCTGCCCGATGATGACGTTTGGCGCGCCCGTCATCAAGGCCGTAAAAACAAGTCTGCTCAAAGACGTCCACCTGCTGACCGCGGACCTCATTGGCAAGCTGCAAGATTTCGTGGCCGCCGGTGCAGACATCATGACCATACACGTGGAGTCGTGCAGTCATCCCCACCGCGCATTGCAGATGCTTGGAAGCCTAACGAACGCCAACGATCCGGAAAGAGGGCTGGTAAGGGGCTTGGCCTTGAATCCCGGCACTCCTCTCGAAGCCGCCGAACCGCTGCTTGGCGAGGTGGATCTGATTCTGCTCCTGGCGGTCAATCCAGGCTGGTCCGGGGTAGTGACTCATTTTGGTTTTGTAGCGCCGGGATTCAGCACGGCACAGCCTTCAAAATGCCGACCTGAAGAGTCTGCGTGATAACTGGCTTCGCCAACCAGAAATCAATAAGTTACGGGAATGTTTTTGTCCGTAAGTTGTTGATTCCTCGTTCGACCTCCGAGTTGTCACACAGACTCTGAAGGTCGGCGCTACGGCAAACTGAGTCACTACATGGTTCGGACAACGCTTCATTCCCTCGACATTTGACCGAATCCGGCGCGCACAGGGCATGATCGAGAGCGCCGGAAAAGAGATCCTGCTCGGGGTGGACGGCGGCGTTACGTGTGACAATCTCTCCGAGGTAGCGCAAACGGGGGTGGATTTGATCGTGGCTGGCAGCGCCGTGTTCGATGGCAAGTCGCCAGAGTCGAACGCACGCCTCATGCTTGAGGCCATGCGCGCCCAACGCGGGCGAAGACCAGACGAAGCTGAGGAATTGACGGATGGAAAACCGCTGGTCTGATCGCGAGGCAGGTGAGTTTGTCGAGCGTTACGCGCCCGTCTGGGGGGAAGATCTCGCCCTACGCACCTATACGGCCCGGCTACTGGGCGCCGAAGGCTCGTTGGTACTACACGGAGGCGGGAACAGCTCCGTCAAGAGCACACTCACGAATATTTTGGGTGAAGCAGTTCCAGCAATCTTCGTGAAGGCTTCGGGTTACGATATGGCGCAGATCGATCCCGGCTGCTTTCCGGCCCTGGATCTGGAAGCTCTCAAAAAGCTGCGAGCCTTGCCGGAGCTTTATGATCAGGCGATGCTGGATGAATTTCGCGTCCACATGCTTCGCGCCCAACCCTTCGCCCCCTCCATCGAAACCTTGGCCCACGCCTTTATTCCCTGGAAATTCATCGACCACACGCACGCTGATGCCATCCTGGCGCTCACCAATCAGCCGGACGGAGAGCGCCGGATTGAGGATGCTTTGGGCGCCAGCGTGGTGATCGCCGGCTACGTCACCTCGGGCTTCAAACTCGCGAAGGCCTCAGCCGCCGCGTATGACGCAAACCCCGGACGCAAAGGCATGGTGTGGATGCGGCATGGCCTGGTGTCCTGGGGTGAAACAGCACAGCAGGCATACGAGCGAACCATCGAACTCGTCTCTCGCGCAGAGGATTATCTCGCCACTCGCGCAAAGAGTCCGCTCCACATTCAAGTCTCAACTCCGATAACCGTGGCGGAAAATCGCTGGAGCAAGGTAGCGCCCATCCTCAGAGGGCTCTTGGCTCAACCTTCGGGTGACCCAAACCGGCCCTACCGCCGCGTCATTCTTCAGCCACTGATCACCCGCGAAGTTTTGGACTTCGTTGACTCGGAACAAGGCGAGGCGCTGGCGCGAACGCCGCCGTTGACCTCAGACCATCTCATCCAAACCCGCGCCTTCCCGTTGTGGGTCCGGCTTCCAGGTTACGACGACGCTCTCACGCTCGGCGAGCGCCTTCGGGAAACTGTCAAAACCTATTCCTCCGAATATAGAGCCTATGTAGAGCGCAATGTGGAACGAATGCCCACGGGTGTGCGTCCTTTTGACGCGCTGCCAAGCGTCATCCTGCTGCCCGGACTCGGCGCGGCGTGCGCCGGAGCGGATGCTGCAGCGGCCATGGTCGCCCGAGACATCACCGAGCACACTCTGGCAGTCAAGGCGCTCGTAGACGCGGCAGGAACGTACCAGGGACTCTCTGAACCTGAATTGTTTGACATGGAGTATCACCTGCTCCAGCATGCCAAGCTCAACCGTGCGCAAGCTGCCGCGCTGTCAGGAGAGGTGGCTGTCGTTACCGGCGCTGCAGGGGCCATCGGTTCCGCGGTGGCGGGCGCGCTGCTGCAGGAAGGCTGCCATGTGGCAGTCACGGACTTGGCAGGCCAGCCTCTGGAGCGCCTCACGAGCGAGCTCAGTGCGGTTTATGGAGAGCGCGTGCTGGGCGTGACACTCGATGTCACGGACCCGGATTCCGTGGCGGCAGGGTTCGGAAAAGTAATCCATACCTGGGGCGGCATTGACCTCGTAGTGGTGAACGCCGGCGCGGCTATGGTTTCTTCACTCACAGAAATGACTCTTGATGCCTTTCGCCGCCTTGAACAAATCAACGTAGAGGGTTCTCTGCTGGTTTTCGCAGAGGCCGGACGGCACTTCAAACTCCAGGGCACGGGCGGAGATGTGGTGCTAATCTCCACTAAGAACGTATTCTCGCCCGGTGCACGCTTTGGCGCGTACAGCGCGACGAAAGCGGCAGCGCATCAACTTGCGCGGATCGCCAGCTTGGAGTTTGCTGAAATCGGGGTGCGCGTGAACATGGTGGCTCCCGACGCGGTTTTTTCTCACGGGGAGCGTAAATCCGGCCTCTGGGCTGCTGTCGGGCCAGACCGCATGCGGGCCCGGGGCCTGAAAGAAAACGAGCTGGAGGACTATTACCGCAACCGCAACTTACTGAAGGTCCAAGTCACTGGACAGCATGTCGCTAATGCCGTACTGTTCTTCGCAACCCGCCAAAGTCCGACCACGGGGGCTACCATCCCCGTCGATGGCGGCCTGCCTGACGCCACGCCACGGTAACCCTAACTCCCCGAATCGTTCCGCCTGTCGCGCAAGGGCACGATAAACACTCCGGTGTGCGACCCCCCAGGAAGGCCCCCGTCTTGATGGCGGCGCCAAGCTCAGGTTTTCAATATTCTAAAAAAGTTAATAACGACTACTCATACAAACGCATTAAGTGGCGTGATGTCTGCTGGTGCGGCGATGTCGTCATCGCCGGTTTTTCGCCGGTGGGAACACCGGCGCACCAGAGTGGCGTCACATCAACCAATGCGTTTGTATTAGATCAAAAGGGAGGAGGTAGCGGGGCGCGAAATCCAGCAGCGCCCCGCCGATGGGAATCAGTTTCTCGACAATAGATCCTGGCAACGGATGCAATAGCGCGCCCACGGAATCGCATTCAAGCGGGCAGGAGAAATTTCCTCTTCGCAGGACTCGCAAACACCGTAATTCCCTCTCACGACACGCTCAAGGGCTCGGTCAATTTCTTTGAGTACCCGGCTGCGCAGGTCAGCCGTCCTTGCTGTAAGGTCTTGCTCTGCAGCCTGTACTGCGAATTCGACGGCGTCAGGACTTTGAACGCTGGTGGCCAACGCTTCGGGTCCGCGCTTTACCTCAGCCAGCAGCTCATTACGCTTCTTCAGCAACAACGTGCGATACGAACCCTTGCGGGCCTTTACCATGGTGGGCATGGATTATTATCCTTGTTTAGAATTCTTAAAAGTTCTCTCGTTCTCTTTTACCCTTGTCTCAGATGATTGCGGGTACCAGAAAGTTGCGTGATTCTAACAAGATTTAAAAAAAAGCACAAGCACTTTATTTTCTGTATGTTCCGCTCCCCAAGCTGATTTTTGACCTGCCCGGTTCCAGTAAGAGGCCCTTCCGGATGGTGAGAGGTGAACGGGTACATGTCCTGTGCTCAAGTTTTTGCTTGATCTTTCCGCCCGAATGAATGTAGACTTTTGGAACAATAGATGAGAAGAGCAGGCTCCATCTCGAGAAGGAACATTGCCCGGTGCGCGGCGTGTTGTTGTCGTGCCTCCGCCAGCGGCTGTCGTTCCCTTGAGATGACTGCTTTGTAGCGCTACTCATCACAAGTTTATCTTCGCGAACGCCCGCTGACGAAACGCTCGTTAGCGGGCGTTTTTGTTTTTATACCCCCAGGGCAGCGCGGACGCTCCGTGAAGAAATCCAAGCAAGGAAGGCGACGTAAACGATGAGTTTTCACATTTCCGATATTTCAAACTGGGCTGAGGCCAGCGCGGACCTTCATCCGCGCGAAATTCTCGCCGCCGCAATCGAGGAATTCTCGCCGCGAATCGGCATTAGCTTCAGCGGGGCCGAGGACGTAGTGTTGGTGGACATGGCGGTGAAACTGGGCGGGCGTTTCCAGGTGTTTTCGCTGGATACAGGCCGTCTTCACCCGGAGACTTACCGCTTTCTCGAAACGGTACGGGAGCACTATGGAATTGCGGTCGATGTCTTTTCCCCGCGCCCGGAAGCAGTGGAACGATTGGTGCGTGAAAAAGGCCTGTATTCCTTCTTGCGCGACGGTCACAAGGAATGCTGCGGCGTGAGGAAGGTTGAGCCGCTGCGCCGGGCGCTGGCAAGCCTTGACGCCTGGGTCACCGGGCAGCGGCGCGACCAGAGCCCATCCACACGGGCTCGCGTGCCTGTGGCGGAAATTGATGCCGCATTCAGTTCGTCCGGCAGCGCCCCGCTCGTAAAGTTCAACCCGGTGGCGAATTGGACCTCCCAGCAGGTCTGGAATTACATTCACGAGCACAATGTGCCCTACAATCCGCTGCACGAGCGAGGATTTGTCTCGATTGGCTGCGAACCCTGCACGCGGCCCGTGCTGCCCGGCCAGCATGAGCGTGAAGGGCGCTGGTGGTGGGAGGATGCCACCAAGAAGGAGTGCGGGCTGCATATGGCGAACCCCGTGAATGCATGATAACGGATGCGATGGCGTGCGGCGGATTCAGAACGCCGCGCGCCTCTACTGATCTTCACAAAATAGTGTAACGGGATTCTTCTGGTGCAATGCTGTGGGGAGCGCCGAACGGCCGGTGGCCGCTACGTCCAAAATCCGGAATGACCAAAAGCCCACGGCGCACAAATCGCGCCGTGGCTACCCTTATTACTCTCCGCCGGGACGCGCGAGCAGCACCGGAGCTTTCAGCGAGCCTCCCTCGGCTTCGGCTTCAATTTTAGACGGCAGCAGCGACCGGTAAAGCACGCCGCCGATCTGGGCTGCGTGCGGGCCGAACATCGGCCGGCCGCCTCGCAGCATCACAATGACGACATAACGCGGCTTTTGCGCGTCTGAATAAGAAACGAACCAGCCCATCCGCCCGCCGTCTTCGCTGCAAGTACCCGTCTTGCCGAAGATATCCTCCTCGGGGTTGTATGCAAGCCGCGCGGTTCCATAAAGCACGGCAGCCGCCATTCCCTCGCGTACGTCGGGGATGTAAGGAGCCAGGTCCGTCAGGTGGCGCCGGACTTTGGGCTGAAACTGCGCAATCTCTTCGGGAGTGCGCGGATACTGAAGATAATAGAGCGTCCCGCCGTTGGCGATGGCAGACACCAGAGCCGCCATCTGTATAGGCGTCTGGTCGATGTCCGTGCCGAAGCTGGTCAGCTTGCCCACGCCACCTTCCTTGGCGGAAGGCGGCTGCGAGGGGAACACGCCCGGCGACTCTCCGGGAATGTCGAGCGCCGCTCTCTGCCCGTAGCCGAGTTCATGAGCGTAGCGTTCGACGCGGTCGAAACCAAGCATCTCCCCGAGCCGCGCGAAGTATTCGTTGTCCGAATGAGCGAGCGCTTCCGTCATGTTGATGGGCGCGCCGCTCATGCCTCTGAGCTTCGTGTCCAGCGTGACAACACCTTCCCTCAAGCCCGCAAGGGCAACCATCGGCTTCACCGTGGAACACGGGATGAAGCCGCGAGCGAGCGCCAGCTTCTGGTTGACGATGGAAAGGATTCGCCCGTTGTTGGGATTCACCACCACAACCGATCCGTTCCAACGGCCGAGAGCCTTGATTGCCGCTTCCCGGATGGCAGGATCTTCGCCCTCCGCGTTGTCACCGAGCGCCGGGTCGCTATAGGAGCTGACGCTCCAGGGGCTCCAGAAGTAGCGATGATAGATCGCATGGTGGTAGACGGCGTGATGAGTTGGGCGCGTGTAACTGACGCGGCGGTAGGCGTGATGAACCGTGGAACGCCGCACGGCAACGCGCCGCCGGATCACCTTGTGATGCACGATTCGCCGCCGGGCCATCCGCGTGGTGCGGCGCCGGACAATGCGTCGCTTGTGGACGATGCGGCGCCTGCGAACAATGTGACGCGTTTTCTTGGTAACCGCCGGGTGTGCTGCGGAAGAGGAGGGTGGCGGCGCCGTTCCAGCGCCCGAAGTTTGGGCCGCCGCGCCGGCCCCTAAACCAGGAGTCGCAGACAAGCACAAATCGGATACAAACAAAATGCACACTGCCACGGCCAGAGTGGCGCTTTTCTTCACGGTCACCTTCCCCTCCGGGTTCCTACGGAGTCTGTGTGAAAACTGCGGCTGGTGCGGCGGTCTGTGACCGCCGGTCTTTATTTTTCAAGTGCCTCGGCGATCATAGAGCGCCGCACCAACTCAAAAACGGCAGTTTTCACACAGACTCCTATGGGAAATGCGCTGCCCGGCCCTGGCGCAAGCCGGAAACAGCCTGCTAAAGATAACGATTGAACCGTTTTGAAAGTCCGGCTCACTTCTTGCCGCGAGCGGCCACAGCGCTTTCCACTGTAGGCGCTTCGGGCTGCTGCACAGGAAGGTTCAGAGCCTTGCGAACCTCAGTTTCCAGCTTCTTACGGATATCGGCATTTTCCTTTAGAAACTGGCGGACATTTTCACGGCCCTGCCCGACGCGCTCCCCGGCAAAAGAGAACCAGGAACCGCTCTTTTCAAGAATGTTAAGGTTGGCCGCAAGGTCGATTAAATCTCCCTCCTTGGAAATCCCTTCACCGTAAAGTATATCAAACTCGGCCTCGCGGAAGGGAGCAGCCATCTTGTTTTTAACCACTTTCACCTTCACGCGGTTCCCCACGGCGCGGTCGCCGTCCTTGATGGAAGCGATGCGGCGAATGTCCACACGCACCGAAGAATAAAACTTCAGCGCGCGGCCTCCGGTGGTGGTTTCCGGGCTGCCGAACATGACGCCGATCTTTTCGCGAATTTGATTGATGAAGATGAGGCAGGTCTTGGACTTTGAAACCACTCCGGTAAGCTTGCGCAGCGCCTGGGACATTAGCCGGGCGTGCAGGCCCGGCATGGAGTCGCCCATGTCGCCGTCAAGCTCGGCCTTGGGCACAAGCGCCGCCACCGAATCGATTACCAGCACGTCCACGGCGTTGGAGCGGACAAGGGCTTCGGTGATTTCGAGCGCCTGCTCGCCGTAATCCGGTTGCGAGACAAGCAGATTGTCCACGTCCACGCCCAGGCGCTTGGCATAAGCGGCATCGAGCGCGTGCTCGGCGTCCACAAACGCCGCCCAGCCGCCCCTGCGCTGCGCCTCAGCGATCACGTGCAGGGCAATCGTCGTCTTGCCGCTTGATTCCGGGCCGTAGACTTCCACCACGCGCCCGCGCGGCATGCCGCCTATCCCCAGGGCGGCATCGAGCGACAATGCGCCCGTGGGAATCACTTCAACCGGCACCAGGGCGTCGGTTGAACCCAGGCGGATGATCGAGCCTTTGCCAAACTGCTTCTCAATCTGGGCCATCGTCAGATCGATCGCTTTGTTGCGTTCGGTCCGGTCCTCAGCCATAAAGTCTATCCTTCCTCGCGCCGGGCGGCTCGCCGCCCAGCCTGCCGCGCCGCACGCTTCGGCGCAGGACAACACAGGTTCTCATCACTATAAGGCCAGACCGGTTGCGATTTCTACTCCAAATGCATTTTGGTGCGGCGAGCTATGATCGCCGAGATTCGTCCGTCGAGCATAGCTCGACGCTACAGTCGTCTGGTGCGCCGGTGTCCCCACCGGCGTCTTTCGATGTAGAGGGCAGCGCCGCGACCGCGAACCCCTCACCCCCATCCCCTCTCCCGCCATCGCGGGAGAGGGGAGACCGCGGAGCGGTGGGTGAGGATGCTAACGGCGGGGTTAAAGCCCACCGTATTCTGGTTGCGGTCTGACCCCGCCCTACCCGGCATACTCATAAAATCCCCTTCCCGTTTTTCTGCCCAGGCGGCCAGCGTAAACCATTTTCTCAAGCAGCGGGCAAGGGCGGTACTTCGAGTCGTGAAAGCCTTCGTAGAGCACCTTCATGACGTCCAGGCAAACATCCAGCCCGATCAGGTCCGCAAGCTCCAGCGGCCCCATCGGATGGTTCATGCCCAGCTTCATCACGCGATCAACGGCTTCCGGCTCCGCCACGCCCTCCATCACCGCGTAGACGGCCTCATTAATCATCGGCATCAGGACACGGTTTGAGACGAAGCCTGGAAAATCGTTCACGCGAACCGGCGTCTTGCCGAGCGAGGCCGCCAGAGCCGAAGCCTTCTCGATCGTTTCCGGCGCTGTGTCCGCGCCAGCCACTACTTCCACGAGGGCCATCACGGGCACGGGATTGAAGAAGTGCAGCCCGGCAAAGCGCGGCGCGCGGCGCGTGGCGGCCGCAAGGCGAGTCACCGAAATCGAAGAAGTGTTGGTGGTGAAAATCACCTCCGGGGAGCAGCAGGCTTCGAGGCGTTGGAAGATTTCCGCCTTCACCTCGAATTTCTCGCTCACGGCTTCGATCACGAAGCCTGCCGGAGTCAGTGATTCAATTTGCGGTGAAGTGCTGAGCCGCGCCAGCGCCTGCTCCGCCGTTGCTGCAGTAAGCCGGCCTTTTTCCGCGTCGCGAACTAAGCCGCGAATGATGCTTTCGCGCGCCGCCCCCAGCGCAGTTTCGGACGAGTCGGCCAGGATCACCGCATAGCCGCTGCGCAGCAGCGTTTGGGTTATCCCGCGGCCCATCGTCCCGGCGCCCGCAACGCCAACGAGTTTGATTGATTCATTGATCGATTGATTCATCGGTTCATTATAGAAACTTAGTATTGATGTTCGCAATTACGGTGACGTATAAAGCAAGCCGCCGATCCTGCCCCCAGCCCTCGCCCCCTTGGGGGGAGAGGGTGGCCCGCGGTGCGGGACGGG
>NFUN01000141.1 GCA_002197525.1 Acidobacteria subdivision 13 bacterium RH2 MAG17b
ATCAAGCCTTGGGCTATCTCACTCCCCAGCAGTTCTTGGCTCAATCCTCATCTCCTCGAAAGGAACCTGAGTGTCACTAATCTACTGGACGAGTACACCGCCTTGACTGATTTAGCCTAGTGTGCTAGACTAAGCGCATTGTGATGAACCAGTCTCGACCAACCGCGCATTGCAGTAAAATGCACGTTTCGCAGGCTGCGCGGTACGCTGTGGGCCATAATGCATTGAAAATATGAGTATTAGGCGCACGGAAAGGCGCATGAGCGAGAAAGAACAACGCCAAGAAAATAAAGGATTCCTTTTTTTAGGAACATTAGAGCCACAACTTATTGAAAACAAATAATCATTAGAAAAGCAAAGCCATTCAAAGCCACTTAACGAAGCCACTGCAAAACTCTTAACTTATTGAAAACAAACAACCAACATGGAATTTGCCAACGGACCCACCTATCTATCATTAAATCAATAAGATGCAAAACCAAAGTGGCTTTGCTATGCGTTTCAGCACCCAAATCAGCCTCATCAAGCTCGACCCCCGTTCCTCGCTCCGTCTCTTGCTGAGTCAAAACCTTCATCCAGGCAGCCAGCCCGTGACGGCCCTCGCGCAAACCCCTCTTGCATGAGGGCGCGGGGATGTACCAGCCTGCTCGATATGTAACCGTATTTACGAACGGCAGCGCTTAGCGAACGAAGATGGGCGGAGAGCGCTTTTCGATCACTTCGCCGATTTCTTTTGCGGGCACTCCGCGCCCGGTGAGATCGCGAAGGAGCGAGGGCGCATCGGCGGGGGAAACGGACAATAGCAGGCCGCCGGAAGTTTGCGGGTCGAAGAGCAGATTGCGCAAAGGTTCGGGGACGCTTTCGGCGAATTCCACGCAGCCGGAGACAAACTCTACGTTTCTTTTCAGGCCGCCGGGAATGCAACCTTGTGCGGCATATTCGAAAGCGCCGGGGAGTAGATCGACCTGAGACGAATTGATCTCCAAACTCACTTTACTTCCGACTGCCATTTCGCGCGCGTGGCCGAGCAGCCCGAATCCAGTGACGTCCGTTGCAGAGTGCACTTCATGATTCAGCGCGGCTTCACCTGCGGCCCGATTCAGCGCGCACATGGATTCGACGGCGGCGCGCACGGAGGCTTCGCTCGCCACGCCCTTCTTAAGCGCAGTCCCGATGATCCCCGTGCCGATGCGTTTAGTCAAAACCAGGCGGTCGCCCGGCTGCGCCGCAGCGTTTGAGAGCACGCGGTGAGGATTGATCAGGCCCGTAACGGCGTAGCCGAATTTGATCTCTTCATCGCTGATGCTGTGGCCGCCGATGACGGTGCAGCCCGCTTCCTGCATCTTTTCGAGGCCACCGCGAAGGATGAGATCGAGCACGCTCTCATCCACGCCGGAATTCGGAAAGCCAACGATGGCAAGCGCCGTCAGCGGCCGGCCACCCATGGCGTAAATGTCACTCAAGGAGTTGGCGGCGGCGATCCGGCCAAAGGTCATGGGATCGTCCACGATGGGAGTGAAGAAATCGACGGTCTGCACCAGAGCCAGGTTCGGCGCAAGGTCAGCCGGCAATAGATACACTCCGGCGTCGTCGGCTGTGTCAAAGCCGACCAGGACATTCGGATCAGACTGGCGAGGCAAACGCGACAAGACCGAGTCCAAAATACTTGGACTCAACTTGGCTGCTCAACCCGCGGCCTTCACCATCGCCGTTAAACGAGTACGGTCATCCATGGGGTCCATTATAAGAGTCGAATGAAAGTCTTGCGATTGAAAATCGGCCTCACGCAAAGCCGCTAAGGCGCAAAGCTCGCAGGGCGCGCCATGCATGGGGCGATGGCTTCATAAGCGGTTGATGACGCTGGCCAGATACCCGGCGCCGAAACCGTTATCTATGTTGACGACGGCGACGTTTGACGCGCAACTATTCAACATGCCGAGCAGCGCCGCCAAGCCCGAAAAGCTTGCGCCATAGCCGACGCTCGTGGGAACGGCGATCACCGGAACGGCCACCAGACCCGCCACCACGCTCGGCAGCGCGCCTTCCATGCCCGCCACGCAAACAATCACGCGCGCGCCGCGCAGCAGGCGGCTTTCGCCGAGCAGCCGGTGGATGCCGGCCACTCCTACGTCGTAAAGCGTTTGCACACGGTTGCCCATGATCCCGGCGGTGATCTGCGCTTCCTCGGCCACAGGAATATCCGAGGTGCCGGCAGAGACAATCAGGATTTTGCCTTTGCCGCGCACGGTGCGGTCGGCGCGAATGGCGATGGCGCCTGAAAGCGGGTGGAATGCAGCCTTTGGCGCGAGCTTCCGGATACGCTCGAACAGATCCTCGCTGCCGCGCGTAATCAGTATGTTGTGGCGGCGAGCCAGCATTCGCCGCACGACCCCTTCCACCTGCTCGGCGCTCTTGCCGCGCCCGAAGATGACTTCGGGGAATCCCTGGCGCAGGGCGCGGTGATGGTCAATCTTGGCGTAACCGAGGTCTTCGTAAGGCAGATCGCGCAGGCGCTCCAAGGCATCGTTCACGCCGAGTTTGCCGCGGTGGACCTCTTCAAGCAGCGTCTTAATGGCTTCGGGAGTCAAAAATTTTGCCTCCGGGAAAAGCTGCGGTTTTGAGAGTCTGTGTGGAAACCGCGGCTGGTGCGACGGTCTGTGACCGCCGGTCTTGATTTTTCAAGTGCTTCGGCGCTCATAGAGCGCCGCACCAACTCAAATACGGCTGTTTTCACACAGACTCTTTGAAACTCAATGGTTCGTTCAATTCAAAAACCTCGCGCAGAGGCGCGAAGCCGCAAAGAATCGAAAAGCTCTACAAACGGCTCAGCCGCGAGAAGGCCGATAAAATTATGCAAAGGCAGGCCGGAACCCAACACCAGTATATCAAGACCCGCAGCGATCCCGTCTCTGGCCGATGGGGGGATCGTCTGACTACCGGAAGTCTATGCTTGGATAATATCTGTTTTGGTACTATCATTTGGGAATCAAATCATTCTGCCGGCTCGCAGGGCTGAGGTGAAGCGGCCGATGGAAGAGTCCCTGAATGCCGCATCTCGAAGGAGGCAACCATGATAAAAAAGAGCGAAATCTCATTGCTCTTGCTCCTGCTTGGCGCGTGCCTGGCGGGCGATGCTCTGGGTGCTCCAAGAGGACCGATGAACATTCTGAAACAGCTCAAGGCGCAGCAAAAAATCGAAAAAAAGCAACTTAAGACTGAGGAAAAAATGTGGAAGAGCAGCCTGCGCGGCCAGCAGATCCCACACGTCCAAGTACTCCAAATGAAGCACCAGTTTGACCGCCAGATGAATGAGTTGCGCCTGCGTCAGAAGGAACAACTCCAACGCACCAAAGATCAAATTAAGATGTGGAAGTCTCAGGGGCAGCACCTGTGGTCGGGCGGGACGATGATCCGGTGAACTCTCAGCCCGAAGACGGCCTCCGGCCAGCGGATTTTCTGGTAGAATAAGGCTACTTCCCGTTGCGGAGGATCGCCGTGAAGGGCCTGAGCTTCTTTCTGTTTCTGCTAGCCTTTTCGGGCGCTGCAACGGCCGGCCAGCAGAACACCAACCAACCGCGGCCGACGCTGGGCAATTCTCCGCAAACCAACAGACCTACGTTGGGCGAGGCGCCGTCGCTCCAGGGACCAGGCTCATCCAAGATTATGGACCCGCGCGCGCTAGGCGCGGTGAGAAGGATTTATGTCGAGACAATGGACAATTCTCTGAGCGCCAAGCTGATCAAGGACTTCGCCAACGAGGGGCCTTTTCGGGTCGTGACTGACCGCAGCCAGGCAGACGCCATACTGGATGGGTCGTGCTTTGATTTGCCGCACCTCAAGGATGTCCATTCGGAGGTTTATTTGACCGGAAAAAACGGCAAGGCCATCTGGCAGGATATTATTCATGAGCCTTACCAGCCGCCCTCGCTGTCGGTGGCCGTCAACAAGACGGCAAATCTGATCGTGGCCCATCTTCGAGAGAGCATCTTGAAAACCGAGCGCCGGTAGATTTTTTCAATTCAGATCGATAGCAGGATTTTACATTGCTGACTTTCCATAAGATCATCACTGGTTGTGAAGCGGGCCGGGAAGAGAACTGGCGCGCGTTTATCGAGGACTACACGCCTGTAGTTTTGAGCTTGGCGCGCATTTACATGCCGGGCCTTGCCGACCCGCGAAGGTTTTGGCGGGAATCGCTGGCCGATCTATGCGGCGGCGACTTTAAGACGCTTCGCAGCTTTTCCCACCAGTCGGAGCGGGAGTTTCTACTGGAGCTGCGCGCTTTCCTCTTCGCCCGCGGACGTGCGGCGCTCGATCCCAGCAAGGATTTCGCGGACTTCCCGCAACCCACGGTTGAAGGAATAGGCGAATTGGTTCACGGACTGCCCCTTCACCATCAGGAAGTTCTGTTCCTTAAGCTCGCCGGCTATTCTGATTCCACGCTGGAGCAGATTTATAGAATCGCGCCGGGCGTCGCCGCCAAGAGCCTTGAACGGTTGCAGGGAGATTATGCGGCTGCGCTCGAAAAAACCGCTGACGAGTGCCTGCTGCCCCACGCCTGGTTGAAACTGCAAGGTGAATTGCGCGCAGCGCGCAAGGAATCGTGCCCCGCGATCCGGCTGTTGGTTCGCGTTTTGGATGGCCAGGCAGGTTGGAATGACAAAGAGCCCGTCGAGAGGCACTTGGCCGAATGTTTGCCGTGCCTCGAATGCTGGACGGCGCTGCGTGAAATTTCTTATTGGCGTCAGGCGGCGAAAGCCGTTCCGGGTGATGTCGTCGACGGGCTTCTTGCCGCGCTTCCGGTTGCGAAGCAGGCCGCCAAACCCAAATCCTTAATCCAACGGATTTGGGGAGTGTCCTGAGGAAGTCTTGCGTGATTTATCTTCACTGATCCTCTCTTCCCAGCCCTTCATTCGGATTAACATGCTTTCTTTGAAACCGGACTGCCGGCAAGCCCGACCTGTGATATAAGTGGCGTTGGAAACGATCCGCAGCGTTACCGTTGCGGGCGGGCGCGAGCGATTATTGTGCGGAGGTATTGTGGTACACGAGCGATTTGAAGGCGACCGGACCCTGATGCGCATTCACATTGGGGAGTCGGACCGCTGGCATGGAAAACTGCTTTACGAGGCAATTGTAGGGTTATTCCGCCGCGAAGGGTTTTACGGGGCAACCGTCTACCGGGGGATCGGAGGCTATGGCTCGTCAAGCCGTTACCACACCGAAAAGATTTTGAGGCTATCGCAGGACTTACCCATCGTCATCGAGGTTGTGGAGTCTGAGGATCGGATCAAGGGCATCCTTCCCAAGCTGGATGAAATGGTGGGCGGGGGGCTGATTACGCTCGAGAAGGTCCACGTGATCCTGTATCGCTCCTCGAAGCCGGGCGGGGCGCTTGCTGAGCGGTGACCGCGAAGTGCGTAGCGCGACCAAGACCAGATCCATGCAGCTTCGTTCCTTTAAGTCCGAGGACCTTGACGCGTTGTACCAACTCGATGCGACATGTTTCCCCGCCGGAGTGGCCTATTCGCGTGACGAACTCGAATCCTTCATCCGCCATCGCAACTCCAGAACGTGGGTAGCGCACGAAGGCGATGAAATCGCGGGCTTCCTGGTGGCGCAGAAGCTTTCGAGAGAGGTCCTGCACGTCATTACGATTGATGTGAAGGAAGCATGGCGGCGGCGCGGCGTAGGGAACGCCTTGATGGACGCAGCGGAAGCCTGGGCGCGGGCGCAAAGACTGAAATTCGCCTCCCTTGAAACGGCGGAGAACAACACCGCAGCACAGGCCTTTTACCGGCGGCGTGGATACCAGAAGCTAGGCCGTGTGAACGATTACTATGGCCGCGGTTCCGCGGCGTGGGTGATGGGGAAGCGGCTGGGGTGAGTGAGCCATGCCGGTAAAGCTGACGTCCAAGCAGTACCGTGTTCTTGCCATCGCCTTCGCCGTGGCAGCGGTCTCGCTGTTGATCGGGGTTAAGTATTTTTCGCACGCCTTTCCAGAAGCCACCATCCGCTTTCGCGTCAACCGCAGCGGCTCCGGGCAAATCGCGAGCCAGTTTCTTACACAGCGGGGCTTTCAGCTTAGCGGATACCGTCACGCCGCCGTGTTTGACTATGACGACACGGTCAAACTCTACATCGAGCGCACGCAGGGGCTCAAGCGCATGGACCAGCTCACGCGCGGCCCTGTGCACCTTTGGCGCTGGTCGCACCGGTGGTTCAAACCGCAACACAAGCAAGAATTCCTCGTAGACGTTACACCCTCCGGCCAGGTGGTGGGTTTCGATCACGAAATCCGCGAGGATGCGCCCGGCGCAAATCTCAACCAGGACCAGGCTCGAGGCCTTGCGGAAGCTTTTTTGACCGGAGTGATGAAGCTTGATTTGAATGACCTCGCGTTTGTAGACGCTGAGAGCCTGAAGCGCCCGGCGCGCACGGATTACACCTTCACCTGGAAGCGTAAGAGCGTGGATTTGGGCGCCGGAAGCCTGCGCGTCGCGGTAAGCGTAGACGGCGATCAAATCGCGGGCTATCAGGAATACGTCAAGATTCCCGAGGAATGGCTTCGTGGCTATGAGAGGCTTCGCTCGCGTAATACCGCCGCCCAGATCGTGGACGAGGTTTTCTGGGTGCTGCTTAGCCTCGCGATGCTGGTGATTCTGGTGGAGCGGCTCCGCGACCGCGACGTTCCACTGAGACTTTCCTTGGGCTTCGGCGTGGCGGCAGCGGCGCTGGCCTTCCTGAGCCGGTTGAATACCTTCCCGCTCGCCGAGTTTTCCTACCTCACGACGGATACGTTTTCGAGTTTCATCTCCAGCTATGTCTTTCAGGCGCTCACAGGCGCGATTGGGCTGGGCGTGCTCATCTTCTTAGTGGTCGCTTGCTCGGAGCCGGTCTACCGGGAAAGCCTTCCGGGGCTCGTTTCGGTCCGGCGGTATTTCAGTTGGAGCGGTCTGCGGTCGCGATCCTTCTTCATGGCCAACGCCGTGGGAATCGCGCTGACGTTTTTCTTCTTCGCCTACCAAACTGTGTTTTACCTTGCCGCCAACCGCTTGGGAGCCTGGGCGCCTTCGGATATTCCTTTCTCGAACGACTTGAACACTCACATTCCCTGGGTCGCAGTTCTCTTCGGCGGCTTCTTCCCAGCCGTCTCGGAAGAGATGCAGTTTCGCGCCTTCGCTATTCCGTTTCTGAAAAAGTTGACGCGCTCATGGCCTCTTGCGGTGGCGCTGGCGGCCTTCAACTGGGGATTTCTGCACTCGGCGTACCCGAATGAACCATTTTTTATTCGCGGGGTGGAAGTGGGCCTGGGCGGGATCATCGTGGGGATCATCATGCTGCGCTTCGGGATTCTCGCCACCCTGATGTGGCATTATTCCGTGGACGCGCTCTACACCGCCTTCGTGCTCCTGCGGTCGCCGGACCACTACTTGATGATTTCCGGCGGACTCTCCGCCGGCATTATGCTGATCCCTTTACTCGTCTCTGCCGTGGCGTACCTCTCGACGGGTACTTTCACGGAAGAAGATTCCATCACCAACGCCGCCGAAGGGATTTCCCGGCCGCCGCGGCCGGTGGCCGGTCAGCAGGAGACGCAGGTGGTTTACTCGCCGCTTTCGCGGCGAACGCTGGGCGCAGGTGCGGCGCTGATCGTCATCTTCGGCGCCTTGGCTTTCGTCAAGGTTTACCGGCTGGGACACGGACTTAAGATCGAGACGACGCGTGCTCAGGCCGCCCACGCCGCGGAACAATTTCTCGCCACTCGGCGCGTGGAACCCGCCCGTTACCGGTGGGTTGCCTGGTTGCGTGGGAACGTAGACCCGCTCGCCGTGAGCTACCTCACAGAGCGTCTTCCGGTTCGCCAGGCGGATCGGATTATCCGCCAGGCTTCGAAACCCTGGCTTTGGGAAGTGCGCTTTTTCCGGCCGCTCGAAAAGGAGGAGTACCAAATCTTCATCGACCCGGCGACGGGGAAAGTTTTTGGCTCCCGCCATTTGTTGGATGAGACGGCTCCCGGTGCAAGCCTCACGCCCTCGCAGGCGCAGACGCTCGGCGAAAAGGCGGTCACAGGCTACGGCTATGATCTGGCTGGTTTCGTCTTGCAGGACGCTGATGCCCACAAACGTAAGGCTCGGGAGGATTACACGCTCGTTTGGCAGGCCAAGCCCGGCGACCCGCGCAACGTAGCCGGCGCCCGCTACCGCTTAGTGGCCGATATTGCCGGGGACCAGGTGGTCGGCTTTTCCCGCTACTTCAAACTCCCCGAACAATGGGTGCGGCAGCAGGAATCAACAAAACTCGCCAACTCGGCATTGCTGGGAATTGCGATCCTCTTGGGCTCCGGCTTTGTGGCGGGCGCTGTGTGGCTGTTTGTGAGGCAAGTACGGCAGGGAGCTATTCGCTGGGGAGAAGCGCTGAAGATGGCGATCTTTATGGCCATTCTGCTCGGTCTCGCCGGGTTGAATCAGCTTCCCGCCGTCGATCGCGCTTACAACACTTCGATTTCGTCCCTGAATTTCAAGTTGCAGGTGGCTGTCGGCCTGGCGGTGTCGTTTATCTTAGCCGGGGTGGCTCTGTGGCTGGTGGTAGGGCTGGCCACGAGCCTTTATCCGGAGGCGTGGCAGGCGCGCCGGGCGGAGGCGCGCCGCATCTGGCGGCGGGACGCCGTCATCGCGCTGATTGTGAGCCTGGCAGTTTCCGCCGGAGTGGAAAAACTCCTGGCGCTGTTCGCCTATTACGCACACGCTTACGGCACGGTGGGTTTCCCGGCGCCGCCGCAGGAGTTTGATGCGCTTTCGCCCGGCCTCGGCGTTTTCGTGCGCAGCTTGGTTTATGGAGTAGGAGAGGCTGCCGCGCTCGCCGTCCTCATTTACGGAGTGCGGCTGGGCTGGCGCCGCTGCGCCTGGTGGTTCTGGTTTGGCGGCCTGTTGCTGATTGTGGCGCTTGGCCCGACGGGCGCACATTCCCTAGCGGAATGGGGAGCCGGCTGGGTGATGCGTTTCGTGCCTTTATTAGCAGCCGTGGCATTGATCGCCGTATTTTTCCGCAACAATCCGCTGGCCTACGTCCTGGCGGCTTTCTGCTCTGCCGTTGTTCCGCCGCTCGTGGCGTTGCTTTCCCAACCGGCGCCTTTCTTCCGTTGGAACGGCGTCTTGCTCGGGGCGCTTGCGGCTGTCACCGTGATCTGGCTGCTCTTCGCTCCCGCCTCCCGGTCACAACAGCCTCACGCCCAGTAATTACGGTCGAGCGAGCGGTATTGGATGGCTTCGGAGATGTGGGCGGAACCGATGGATTCCGCGCCTTCGAGGTCCGCGATGGTGTGCGCAACTTTCAGAATACGGTCGTGGGCTCTGGCGGAGAGACCCAGGCGTTGCACGGCGCTTTCGAGCAGCCGTTCAGACTCGGCTGAAATGCCGCAGTAGTGGCGAATCAGTCTCGAGCTCATCTGCGCGTTGCAATAGATTTTTTCACCCTGAAAGCGGCGGAGTTGGCGCTCCCGCGCCGCGACGACGCGGCGGCGGATTTCGTCCGAAGTTTCGCCTCCTGTGTCCTCGCGCAGCTCACGGTATTTGACGGCCGGCATATCGATGTGAATGTCGATGCGGTCGAGCAGCGGTCCGGAAATCTTGGAGACGTAGCGCTGAATTATGGGTGGCGTGCAGGTGCACTCACGCGAAGGGTCGTTGAAGAAACCGCATGGACAAGGATTCATGGCCGCAGCCAGCATGAATCTCGCCGGAAAGGTGAGGGACATGGAGGCGCGCGCGATGGTGACTGTGCCGTCTTCGAGCGGCTGGCGGAGCACTTCGAGCACGTTGCGCTGGAACTCCGGCAGCTCGTCGAGAAACAGCAGGCCATTGTGGGCCAGGCTCACCTCGCCGGGTCGCGGCACAGCACCGCCGCCGATTAGGCCGGCGTCGGAAATGGTGTGGTGCGGCGAGCGAAACGGCCGCGCGCCGAGCAGCCCTATGCCCGAGTCCAGCATGCCGGCCACGCTGTGAATCTTGGTGGTTTGAATAGCCTCTTCGAAGGTGAGCGGCGGCAGAATCGTGGGGATGCGCTTGGCGAGCATCGTCTTGCCGGCGCCGGGCGGGCCGATCATCAATATGTTGTGGCCGCCTGCGCTTGCCACTTCGATGGCGCGCTTGGCATGAAGCTGGCCTTTGACGTCGCGGAAATCCACCGCGTATTGGCTCGATCCCGCGAGCATCTCCGCCACGTTTGCGCGCACCGGCGTGAATTCGCGGGTCTCGTTAACAAAATCCAGCACTTCCGGCAACGAACGCAGACCATAGACGGCCACGTCTTGCACCACCGCCGCTTCAGGCGCGTTTTCCACGGGCAGCACCAGGCGGCGAATGCCCTTCTGCCGGGCCATTGCCGCGATAGAAAGCGCACCCTTGATGGGGCGCAAGCCACCGTCGAGCGACAGTTCGCCCAGAAAGATATAAGGCTTCAAATCCGCCTTCAGCAACACACCGGTAGTGCCGAGAATGCCGAGCGCTATGGCGAGATCGAAACCCGACCCTTCCTTTTTCACATCGGCGGGGGCCAGGTTGACGGTGACGTTTTGAAAAGGGAAATCCAGGCCGCAGTTACGGATGGCGGACTTGATGCGCTCCCGGCTTTCCCGCACCGCCGCGTCGGGCAGGCCTACGGTCATGAAATTCGGGTTGCCTGCGGAAATATCAACTTCCACTTCCACAAGATACGCGTCGATGCCGAAAACGGCAGCGCTGAAGGTCTTATAAAGCATCCGGAGAACTTTCCAATCCGCCGTTCGCCGCGATAAAGGCTCTATTGAGGATTACAAATTATAGTGACGGCCGCTACTGGTGCGCCGGTGTCCCCACCGGCGTATTCCGGCGCTGAGGACAGCGCCGCCACAGTTATTGATGTCACTATAATTTGTAATCCTCCGTAGGCAGCGGGTCCGGCGTGATTATAACAGATGTCCTGTCAGGCCATTTAGCCCGAATTGGTAAGTTGAATACTTCATTTTGCCTTCTGAATGGATTCAATCCGGCATCGGAAGTCCGGAAATCTAAAAACCACTTAAGTCATTTTACTACAATGAGCTGTCTTGTTAAAATCAAACTTCGTACAAGCTGGATCTGTGCCACCCAATTGGTTGAAAACGAGTGAATTCTTCATCGTTTCACGCCGCGACTTTGAGAAAAACTTCGGCGAGCTTAAATCTTGTGTTGAAATCAATTCGGGTTTGGAGGCACTCGCAACTGATTGAAAAGTGGTGCCGCGGGACGGAGTTGAACCGCCGACGCCAGCCTTTTCAGGGCTGCGCTCTACCACCTGAGCTACCGCGGCGCTAAAATCATAATTCTGGAGCGTATCGTGCTTCCTGTCAAGGAAGGCCGGAGTGACTCAGTTTATCGTAGCGCCGACCTTTAGGTCGGCATTTGAAGGCTGTGCCGGGCTGAAGCCCGGCGCTACAGCATCCAAACGGCACCTCTCCCTGTGCGCAGCGCGCCCTTCCGGGCCAGAAAGAACTTGTCTTAAATTACATCAATGGTCTTCGCAACTCGAATAGTCTGGAAAGGCTTGGTCAATGTCGAGCGAACCCAATTTGAAGATTTCCGTCGCGTTGTGCACTTATAACGGCGAGGCATTCCTCGATCAGCAGCTTGAAAGCATCTTGCACCAGACCAGACCGCCGGACGAATTGGTGATCTCGGACGACGGCTCTTCGGACCGCACCGTTGAGGTCGCGCGGCGGGTCACCGGCGGCTGCAAGTTTCCGGTTCGCATTCTTCAAAGCGCTCAGAACGTGGGTTTCATCAAAAACTTCGAGAAGGCCATTGCGAAGACTACAGGCGACATCATCTTCCTGAGCGATCAGGACGACTATTGGCTTCCGGAAAAGTTCTCTGCCATGATTCCCCTCTTCTCGGAAAGCTCCGATGTGGTCCTTGCGTACTGTGATGCCGAGGTCACGGACGCTGCCTTGCGGCCGTCCGGCGGAACTTTTTTTAGCCGCAGGAAAGATATGCAGCTCGGCGCAACTCCTACGGCGGACCAACTCGGCCGCGGAGTAGGTTTCAACGGCCCGATGATGGCATTTCATCGCAGGCTGAAGCCCTTTATTCTGCCCATTTCCAATCAATGGGCGCACGACCACTGGATCGGATTCATTGCCTATGCGGTCGGAGAAGTCAGGTGGATTGACCGTCCCTTGGTTTGCTACCGGCGGCACGGACAGAACCTGGGCGCAGACGCGGACCTGGACGGAAGCATCCTGCATCACTGGCGCGTAGCCGCGAAGAAATCGGAAGTCAAGCAATACGCGCATCGCTCGCGGCGCTTTGACACCATGCTAAAACGCCTTCAGGAGATCAAAGCCGGTGGTTTGCCTTTGCCCGCCCATAACCGCTTGGATGAACTCTTGCGAGAATCTGAAGATTGCCTTCGCTTCGCCCGGCTGCGAGAGAAAATGAAGAATCGCCCGCGCGCCGCCAGGCTACCCGCCGCGCTCTGGTCCCTCGCCCGGGGGGATTACCGCCGTCACGCCCACGGCGCCAAGAGTTTTATTCAGGATGTCGCGATCCCGTGACGGTGAGACAGCCGCGTTCCGGCGCTCATAGAGCGCCGCTACAACTTGGGATGCGGTTTTTTGGTGAAATAGACGTCGTAGGCATAGAAGGCCCTATAAATCGCTCCGGGCAGTGGAATCCTGGAATCGAGCAAGGGTCTTAAGGGAAAAAGGAGCGGAACGAACAGACGTACGAAGCGCATTTGAAGCCGGTACTTGCGCGTACTCTTGCGGCGGTTCTCGGCGGCGAGATACGCCCGTCCAGCTTCTTTCGTTTCAAGAACGCTCAGCGCTGCTGCTATCTTCTGGGGGTTCTGGCAGAGTTCTGCGAAGGTCACTCTCTTGTAGTGATAACCAACAGCGCCGGGGTTATAGAGCAGAACCATGCCTCTTTGCACGAGGCGATAGCCCAAATCAATGTCTTCGAATCCCCATGTGCGGAAACTCTCATCGAATGAGCCATTCTCTCTCAAAAATTCCAGCTTGAGGCTGGCATTGTTGAAATAACAACCGAGAGCTCCAACGGCTTTCCCTGCGGTCATATGGCCGTAAGAAAACTGCGGCCCACGCTTGATAATTTCCTGCATTAAAGGTGTTGGCCTGACCTCCGGCGACCACGGAACGTAGCCCATCACGCCCACATGGCGCTCTGGATGCTTTTGGTGCCAGGAAAGGTGTTCTGCCACTAAATTGGGCGTGGGAATGATGTCGTCATCGCCGAATAAAATCAGCTCACCGCGCGCCTCGCGGATTCCGCGGTTTCGCGTCACCGATTGGCCGCTGTTCTCGTGGCGCAGGTGCCGGACCGGAACCGGAGAGGTCCGCGCGAATTCCGCGACAACGTGCGCAGTTTCGTCCGTAGAGCCGTCGTCAACCACCAGAATTTCCAGGATGGCGTCCAGAGCGGTCTGCTGTGCGTAAGCCTCCAGCGCTCTCTTGAGGACCGCCGAACGGTTATAGGTGGGAATCATTACTGATATCCGGGCTGACGGCATCCTCTGCCTTCCTTCACACATTCTGTTTTCGGCCTTGCTGCCCCTCACTGGTCCCAAGAGCCGCCTTCCCCACATCGCAGCATGGATCCACCGCACCTCATCCGGTTAGACGGCGCGCGCAATAAAGAAGTCATCCCGAAATCCTCTTGAGCTTAGACTGCTCGCGCTTGGTGAGGGCGTAATGCTGATAGAACAAGTCATAGAGCTGTCCTGGCAGCGGAATTTGAGAATCAAGGATGGGTTTCAGGGGGGATAGAACGGGAACAATACACCGCGCCAGGATCACCTTAATCCGGTGGCGCGGAAACTTTTCCCATTTTTCCTCCAATTCCGCTAGCGTGGCGCCGGATTCCTTGGTTAAGAAATGGCGGTATGAGATAGCATTTTTCTGGTGCAATCGGACGGCATCGGAAAATGTTACCCGCTTGTGGTGGTAAGCCACCGCGTCAGGGTTGAACAGAACTCGCCCGCCTCTTTTCACAACTTCATAGCCAAAGTCCAGGTCTTCAAACCCAAAGGTACGGAAGTTCTCATCAAAAAATCCTACCTCTCCTAAGAACTCTCGTTTCAGGCTGGTATTACAAAAGAGCATAAGCCAGAAAGACAGGCCCTTCCCAGGGTACATGTGCGGAGGATGAAACCGCATCCCGTCCAGACCCCACCACTGCTGGAAAGGCGTCGGGTTCACTTCCGGAGAATAGGGAACGTTTCCGAGGACGCCTGTCTTGGGATCCGGATATTTTTGATGCCAGGCAAGGTGTTCCGCCACCATGTTCGGGGCCGGGATAATGTCGTCATCTGTGAACAAAACCAGCTCGCCGCGCGCCTCTCGAATTCCGTGGTTTCGGGCCGCCGCAAGGCCGCTATTTTCCTGCTGCAGGCGCCGGATCGGGACAGGAGCTCTCCGCGCGAACTCCGAAACAACTTCCTCCGTCCCATCCGCAGAGCCATCATCCACCACCAAAATCTCCAGGATCTCGTCTCGAGCTGTCTGCCCGATGTAAGCTTCGAGCGCCTTCTTGAGGATGGCTTTGCGGTTGTAGGTTGGAATGATCACACTGAGCTTCACCTGGGGCATATCTCCATTTTCTGCGGGAATCTCTGCGCCGTCATTCGCTCGCATTGAAACCAGCTCTCTCCGCGTCTAGACGAGGCGCTTGCGGAAGCCGATGCGAGACTCAGACTAGCTAGAGAATCATCATGAGGCTCCCTTGGCCTTCAAAGGTTCGCGTCTGGATTCGCCGTAATAGAGATAAAATACGTCATACAACCGGCTTGGAAGCGGAATCTGTGAATCCAGGAGCGGCTTCAAAGGCGAGAGAATTGGCACAAAGGACCGGGCCAGGAAGGCCTTAATTCGCTGACGCCGGGCGTTTGCCCACATTTCCTCCAACTCTCCAAGCTTCGCTCCCCCTTCTTTCGCGGCGAAATAGCGGCGTGAAGCAGTAGACTTTTCGTACAGCCGGCACGCCTCAGAAAAAGTCACTCGCTTGTGGTGGTAACCGACGGCTTGCGGGTTGAACAGCACCTTCCCTCCTGCCTTCAGCAGCCGATAGGCAAAGTCCACGTCTTCATACCCGAACGTGCGAAAATTCTCATCGAAGAGTCCCACTTCGTAAACAAACTCGCGCTTCAGACTGGTATTGCAGAATTGCATGAGGTAAAAGGCCACACCTTGTCCAGGAAAGAGACACGGGGGCCGGTACCGTACTCCGTCAAGGCCCCACCATTGCTGAAATGGGGTTGGTTTGACCTCGGGCGAATAAGGTACGCTTCCCACGACCCCGATTTTGGGATCGGGATATTTCTGATGCCAGGCGAGGTGTTCAGCCACTGAGTTCGGGGTCGGTATCACGTCGTCGTCAGTTAATAGTACAAGCTCCCCGCGTGCTTCCCGAATACCGTGATTCCTTGCTGCCGCGAGGCCGCTGTTCTTCTGATACAGATAGCGAATCGGAATGGAGCACGTCTTGGCAAATTCGGAAACAAAGTCTCTAGTCTCATCTACAGAGCCATCATCCACCACCAGAATCTCGAGAATCCCGTCCCGGGCGGTTTGCTGGGCGTAACCTTC
>NFUN01000142.1 GCA_002197525.1 Acidobacteria subdivision 13 bacterium RH2 MAG17b
ATCAAGCCTTGGGCTATCTCACTCCCCAGCAGTTCTTGGCTCAATCCTCATCTCCTCGAAAGGAACCTGAGTGTCACTAATCTACTGGACGAGTACACCCGATTGGCGAAGACCGGTTTGTGGTCTAGAATCGTAGTGAACCGCGCTCTTCGGCGCGCCGAAGGGCGAGTCTACCCATCAAACAAATCGAGGTGAAGCCGTGCTGCATAACTTCGAAGCGGGACGCTCCATAGTAATCGTGCTGGCGGGCCTCGTCTTGCTCGCGGCCAATTGGGTTTTGCCGGACCATTGCATAGCCCAGACCGCGCAGCAGACACAACGATTCCCTGCGCCGATCCTCGGTTCTCCCTCTGTTCCCACCCGCATTCAGATGCCCCCGCCTCCTCCCGATGCCGAAGACGCTCTTTCTCAAAAACAGAAGACCGCCATCGTCACCACGAACTTTAGGAAGGCGAAGCAGGATGTGGCGAAGCTGCGCAAACTCGCTGAATCGCTCGAAAAGGAAGTGGACAGCTCCAATCCAAACGTGCTCTCCCTCCATATCGTTCAGAGCGCAACCAAGATCGAAAAGCTCGCTAAGAAGATCAAGAATGAGTCGAAAGATTACTAATCCGCGCGCCTTGCGCCGCGTTTCCGGCCCGCGAGCAAATCCACCCGCAAATGGGTTACAATCACTCCGGTATTGCAAGGAGCGTCACCGATGAGGCGCAACCTATTGAGGATCGCAAAATATAGTGACCACAAGCGCTGTAGCGGCGGCATCCGGCCGCCGGTCTTTCGGCGCTCAGAGAGCGCCGCTACAGAGAAAACTCGTCACTATATTTTGCGAGGATCAATAATTCGCAGCACCACACTGGTTATCGCGATGAGTTTGTTCGTCAGCCTGCCAGGTGTTGTTTCCTCCGCGCGAGCCGCCCAGCAAGGGGGCGCGAATTTCGGCCTGGAAGGAAAGATCACCAGGCAAGCCCCCGGAAAACTCACAGTAAGCTCGCAGGATAATATGATCTTCCACGTAAGCTACGATCAGCAGACCAAAATCTATCGCAAAGACGGCTCCGCCGGGTCCGCCGGGGACCTGAAAGTCGGAGCGCAAATCCGCGTCGATGGCTCGCTGAATCCGCAGGGTGTCGTGGAAGCCCGCCGAATCAATCTCGAATAAGGCGCCCAAGCCAAACATGCGTCCCATCGAATTCTGCGCAATGCTTGAAAAGGGCCGGCCGGGTCCAGCCTATTTTCTGTGCGGGCCAGACCGCTTCCTGCATGAGGAATGCCGCGCGGCGATCCTTTCCGCTCTGCCGGCTGAGTCGCGCGAGTGGTGCTTCACGGAAGCCGAATTCAAGCCCGGTGAACTCCGGCGCGAGCTGGATCACGCCCGCCAAATGCCCATGCTAGGCGATCACAGTTTCCTTTATTTGACAGACACAGAAGACTTCGGCCACGCGAGCGACGAGGATATCGAAATTCTTGAGCATTTCCTCAAGAGTCCGCCGGGCTTTGCCACCGTCGTTTTCGCAGCCGGTGAGCCGGACCGCCGCCGCCGATTCATCAAGCTTCTGGAAAAAAAGATGGAAATGGTGGAGCTGCTGCCGCTGGCTCGCCGCGAAGCTACGGCGTGGCTGAACAAGTTCCTTCACCGGAACGGCGTCGAGATCGAACCAACGCTAGCCGAAGCGCTCGTAGCGCTGTTCGAAGGTCGGAGCGAATCCTCCGGCCGGGAGCGAGCCGCCGGAGTAAACCTGCTCTGGCTGCGCACCGAGACCGAAAAACTCCTGCTGATTCATCCGGAAAAACACCGCATTGAAGCGGCGGACCTTGATCTGATCGCGCCTTTCCGCGAAGAGCATGAAATCGGCAAACTGGTGGGCGCCATCGCGGACCGCCGCCTGCCGGAGGCGCTTCCGCTGCGCCGCAACCTGCTCGCCGGCAAAGAACCGGAAACGCTGATTCTGTGGTGCATCGGCGACCTCTTCCGCCAAGCGCTCAAGAGCATCGGGTCGCCCGCGCGCTCCTACGGCGGCTGGTCCCGGCCTGCGAATCCCTATTCGACCTTCGAAATCGCTCCCCGCGCGCTGCGCACTTACAAGCGGGAAGAACTCACCGGGGCGCTGCGGCTTGTGCGCACAGCGGACCTGGCCATCAAGTCCTCCTGGAAGGACTCAGCCATGCTCCTTGAATGTCTCCTTTGGCAAATCATGGCGGGCCAAAGCCCGGACGGCTCGCTGCAATGGCACTCCGAAACCACGCCCACCTCGACCGAGCCTACCGCTTAGAATTTGTCGAAAAGCTCTGGTGTGAACTGATGAGGTCAAAAGTCCAAGGCCTGATCGAGATCGGCGATCAAATCCTCCACCGCCTCTACGCCGATCGAGAGCCGCACAAGCCCATCGCTAATTCCAGCCGCCAGCCGCTTTTCACGGGGCATGGCGCGATGGCTGGTGGAAGCAGAATGGACAATGAGCGAGCGCGTGTCCCCCAAGCTCGCTGCTCGCGCAAAAATCTGGACGCGATCCATCACCTTCTTGCCTCCATCTAGCCCCTCTTTGGCCTCAAAACTAATCATCGCGCCAAAAGCTTGCATCTGCTTGCGGGCGAGCGCGTGGCCCGGATGCCCAGGCAGCCCCGGATAGTTGACGCGCTCCACCTTCGGGTGCGCCGCCAAGAACTCCGCGATACGCTGCGCGCTCGCGCACTGCGCCGGCACGCGCAGGTGCAGGGTGTGAATGCCGCGCAGAATGAGCCAGGCGTTGAATGGGCTGATCACGCCTCCGAAATCACGAATGATTTCCCGGCTAAGGCCGGTGATGTAATCTTCAGAGCCCACGACGACGCCTCCCATGGCGTCACCGTGGCCGCAGAGGTATTTGGTGGCCGAATGCACCACCACAGTCACGCCGAGCGGGATCGGCTGCTGCAGCACGGGAGAGGCAAAGGTGTTGTCGATCATCAGCGGAAGCTTGCGGGACCGCGCAAGGCCAGCGAGGCCGCCAATATCCAGAATATCGAGTACCGGGTTGCTGGGGGTTTCAAAATAGATCAGCCGGGTGTTTGGCCGGATGGCGCGCTCAAAGTCCTCGACTCGCGTTGAATCCACGAAGGTGGTCGCCGCGCCGAAGGCCGGAAGCTTGCGGTTGAGGAAATCGTACGCTGCGCCATAAAGTGAGCGCGCGGCAACCACGTGGTCTCCAGCCTTGACGTATCCCAAGATCGCCGAGGAAATCGCGGCCATTCCCGAAGCCGCGGCTACGGCGGCTTCACCGCCTTCAAGCGCCGCGACTTTCAATTCCAAAGCGCGGATGGTGGGGTTGCCGTAACGCGTGTACATGTAGCCGAATTTCTCTTCGCCGTATACCGCGGCCATTTCGTCGGCGCTGGCGGAAACGAACGTGGTTGACTGATAGATCGGCGTGTCCAACGCTCCGGTCACCGGACATGGACTTTCTCCAGCGTGAACGGCAAGCGTGGCAAACCTTTTTTTGGCGTTCATAGCGCACCTCAGTTGGGCTTTTGTGATTGTAGCGGACTTATGGCGAGCCCGGAAGCCCGCACTCCAGGAGCACCGCGGAGACGGGCAGCGAGCGGATCAACGAGTTTCAACGTTGACACGGTACGGAGGCATGCTGAAATGCGCGTGGCTGTCCCCCCGCGCGATTCGCCTGATTGAAGGACAAAACACAGATTACGCTGATTCGGCGCAAAATCGGAAAACCAATTTCAGTGGTGGTTGTATCTGATTGATTCTAGGACAGATAGGTGGATTTTATTGATAAATTCAAGTTACTGATTTGTTTTCAATAAGTTGTGGCGTTAATCTATCCAAAAAAGCAATCTTTTAGTGCCTCTTGGGTCGTTGTTGAGCTCGCATGCGCCTTTACGTACGCCTAATACCCATATTTTCAATGCATTATGGCTCATGTCGCACCACACAGTCTGCGGAATGCGCATTTTGCACTTCGCGTCCTGTCGAAACCGGTTCATCACAATGCACTTAGTCTAGCACGCTAGGCTAACTTAGTCAAGTCGTTCTTGGCGTGGGTAGTGACTCATTTTGGTTTTGTAGCGCCGGGCTTCAGCCCGGCACAGCCTTCAAAATGCCGACCTGAAGGTCGGCGCTACG
>NFUN01000143.1 GCA_002197525.1 Acidobacteria subdivision 13 bacterium RH2 MAG17b
ATTAACAAAAGAGCGCGTCTGCGGCAGGGTTAAAACCCTGCCCTTCTGGTTTCTCCGGCGTGTTCATGAATAACCCGGGTTAGGTTTCGTGCGTGTGAATTCCCGCCAGGAAGAGGTCGTGGTATTTTTCCGGGAGCACGCGCGGCCGGCCTTCGCGGTCCGTGATAACGTGCACGGTCTCGCCTTCGGCGAGCAGCTCCTCGTCCGGCAGGCGGTAAACCTCATAATCAAAGACGAGCACGCGCTTGCGCATGTCGCGCAGGCGGGTCAGCACCCGGATATCATCGTCATAACGGGCTGGCGCCTTATAACGGCACTTTGCCTCAGCCACCATGATATACAGGCCGTCTTGCTGTTCCATCTCTCGATAGGCAAAACCGCGCGCCCGGCAAAAATCCGTTCGCCCGATTTCAAACCACACCAAATAGTTGGCGTGGTAAACCACGCCCATCTGGTCGGTTTCCGCGTAGCGCACGCGAAGCTGAGTGGAAATTCCGGGGCTTGCTTGTTCGTCGGGCATGGCTATTTCACACAAGCGTTCCTTGCCGTAGAGACGGGCTTCAGAGTTTGTGTGACAACTACCGTTTTTGAGTTGTAGCGGCGATCTATGATCGCCGAAGCTATTGAAAAGCCAAAACCGGCGTCTCGCCGCCGGTTTTGGCTACCGGCTCGCAGAAGCCGTCTGCGGAGCACAGAACTGGTCAAAGGCCTGAACCAG
Organism: Acidobacteria subdivision 13 bacterium RH2 MAG17b; assembly: GCA_002197525.1. Classification (GTDB taxonomy): domain Bacteria; phylum Acidobacteriota; class Terriglobia; order UBA7540; family UBA7540; genus RH2-MAG17b. Next base: position 719 of record NFUN01000143.1, read on the forward strand.
GTCAGCGGCAATCTCTTCCGGCAGGCGTCCTTCGATTTGGCGCCGCTCGAGCATAAACACGGCCTTCCCATCGCGCAGCAAGCCGACTGACGGCGAAGACGGTTCATACTGCGGGAAATAGGCGCGCGCCCTGGCGGTGGCATCCTGGTCTTGGCCGGCGAAGACCGTGGTCAGGTTATCCGGACGCAGGCGATGATTCAGAGCCAGTGCAACTCCGGGCCGGGCCTTGCCCGCGGCGCAGCCGCAAATGGAGTTCACGACCACGAGCGTGGCGCCCTTGGCCTGTTTAAGGATGGAGTCCACCTCCTCCGGCGTCCGCATCTCGCGAATGCCGATACTGGTTAATTCCTCCCGCATGGGGCGGATCATCTCTTCGGGATACATGCTCATTCGTTTTTCTCCGTAAGAACTGGATTCCAGTGCGCGACAAACACACCGGGTACTTCTTATTATAAGCGCAACGTCTCGCTGAGCGAAGCACAGCTTTCACTTTACATCCCGTTGACCCTCGCCCACGGGCTGAAGCACAGGGCTTGGGGGATTCTGAGCCCCAGCGGGAAGGGTTAATTGACTGATGCGGCGAGAGGTTCAGGGAGTGATTAGGCTTTCGGGTGAGCTAAAATCACGTCCTTTTGCCACACCTTACTTGTGGCTGTTGCGGGAGGGCATGGCTTTAGCCATGCCGCATGAGACGCCCCCTCGATCCCATTCCCTCTCCCGCCGGGAGAGGGGGAACCGCGTAGCGGTGGGTGAGGGCTCGGCTGGCCCGCCTGGGGTTGCCACTTGCATACTGCTGTTTGAATTTTCAGTCCGGAGGCTGGCGCGCTTGTTGCGCGTCCCTGTTGAATTACCAACCAGAGGTAGTGTCTCAGTTTGCCGTAGCGCCGACCTTCAGGTCGGCATTTTGAAGGCTGTGCCGGGCTGAAGCCCGGCGCTACAAAACCAAAATGACCCACTACACAGGCATGACAGTTATTGACACTAACTGTCAGTCAAAGTACAATAAGGTCCATGAACATGACTTCTCTCAATATTTCCTTGCCGAAGGCCCTTAAGGAATACGTCGAGGTCCGGGTTGCCGGAGGAACGTATAGCACCCCGAGCGAATACATCCGGGAACTCATCCGTGAAGACCAGAAACGGCGAGCCCAGGAAAAACTCGAGTCGGCGCTCTTGGAAGGTCTCAATTCGGGTCCGGCTATCGAAGCTAGCCCTGACTATTGGGCGCACAAGCGGAGAGAACTGCGGCAGAGGCATAAGCCCGTAAGGGCGGCTGGGTGAAGCGCCGAATCCTGGTTCGACCGGCCGGCGGCCGTGATCTTGATGAGCAGGCCGAATACCTTGCCGCCCATCGCGACGTGGAAACGGCCGTGCGTTTCTATCGCGCCGCCGAAGAAACCTTCCGGCTCCTTGCAAGCCAGCCCGATATGGGCCGAGTCACCGAATATCGAAGCTCCTTCCTGACTGGCATGAGAATGTTTCCAGTCAAAACGTTTTCCAATCACCTGGTCTTTTCCCGCGCACTTGAAAACGGGATCGAAATCGTTAGAGTGCTCCACGGCGCCCGCGATATTGAAAGCCTCTTCGGGGAATAGACGTGAACGCAATGACACCCTCCTGAGCCACGTTGGGTCGCGGCCCCAGCAGGAGGGCAGGATTTGTAGCGCAGCGTTCGCTGTCTAACGCTGCGGCTCTTCCATCCTGGCTTACGCGCAACGAAAAAACGCAGGGTCCCACGACGCCCCCCTCAATCCCATTTCCTCTCCCGCGAGAGAGGGGACCGCGCAGCGGTCGGTGAGGGCTCGGCTGGCCGCCACCTGCTAAAAAACAGTCTCATTTGTCCCATTTGTCTCCACTGTCTCAAGCCCGGTGGGGTAACCTGAAGGTCGGCGCGGCTGTGTCACACAACGCACCGCCAGACAAAAAAGGATTATGACAATACTTGCCAGAACGCTCACCGCACTCCTGGACGTGGTGGCATGCTCCATTCCCGGGATCGTCTCCACCGTGAGCTTGAGTCCAGCCGAGGAGCAGCCATCGTGGAAAATGCCCAAAATGAGTGATCAAAGCCATTACTTTCCTTTGGAATCTGTTACTTACGACAAAACAAAGCCATTAACAAAGCCATTGCAAAATCTGCCAAGTTGTTGATAATGCGTGTGGGCAAGGGCGGCAAACCCAAATGCTGGTTAGGGCACAACGCTTGTGGCACAGAGGGTGTCTAGCCTAGAAAGCGGAGGCGCGGCCCGAAAGGCGCTCTGAAGGCCGCTAAACCCGGCAATGTTTTCCACCGCCGCGGTAAACAGGATAGAATCAAATTTATGGTTCAAACTCTGTTCGGTTCTCAAGAAGAGAAGAAGCCCGGCCTCTTTGACCGGTTGAAGAACGCCGTCGCTTCCACCAAGGCGCAACTCGTCGAGCGGATCGAAGGCATCGTCGAGGGCAAGGAGACGATCGACGCGAGCGTGTTCGATGAGCTTGAAGCCACGCTCATCGCGGCCGATCTTGGAGTGAAGACGACTCAGGAAATCCTGGCCCGCCTGCGCCTGCAAATCGGCCGCCGCCAGTTGACGGAGCCGCGGCAGTTGCGCGGCGCGGTGGAGCAGGAACTGCTCACGCTTCTTGAAAACCCGGTTGGAGCGCGGCGTCCAGCGCCCAAGCAACCTCCCGCCGGACTGCCGGAAGTGATCTTCATGGTTGGCGTGAACGGGGTAGGGAAGACCACCAGCATCGCCAAACTCGCGGCCTATTACGTGGCGCAAGGCCGCCGTCCTTTGCTCTGCGCGGCGGATACTTTCCGCGCCGCGGCCATCGAGCAGCTCGAAATCTGGGCGGAGCGGCTGGGCATCGAAATGATCAAGCTGAAGCCCGGCGCAGACCCTTCCGCTGTGATCTATGACGCGCTCGCCGCCGCCAAGAGACGCCACGACGATCTCGTGATCGTCGATACCGCCGGGCGCCTGCACACGAAATTCAACCTTATGTCCGAACTCGAGAAGATGTGCCGCATCGCCGCCCGCGAAGTCACCCACGCGCCGCATCAGGTGCTGCTCGTGATTGACGCCACCACCGGACAGAACGGTCTCAGCCAGGCGCGGCAATTCACCGAGCGCGCCGGGGCCACGGGCATCATCCTCACCAAACTCGACGGCACGGCCAAGGGCGGGGTGGTGGTGGCCATCGCGCGCGAACTCGGCCTACCGATCCTCTTCGTTGGCATCGGCGAGAAGATCGACGATCTCCTTCCGTTCAACGCAAAAGAATTCGTGGCCTCGCTATTTGAGGCGTCATGAGCGCGAGGCAGCGGGCGCCGGTTCGGGGCGCTTTCGCGGCCTCCGACATCCCCGCAGCGCTGCAACCTCCTGCGGCGAAAGTTTGCGCCACCCGCCTACTTCCAGCCCTTCGAGCGTCAGTCCGCCGATTCCGGTGCGCACGAGCTTAAGCACTTTGAACCCCACCGCCTCGATCATGCGGCGCACCTCGCGGTTCTTACCTTCGGTCAGGACCACTTCGAGCCAGGTGTATTTGCCCCGATCTTCCAGACGCCGCACGCTCAAAGGCCGCGCCCAGTCCCCGCGCTCCATCCGAACGCCAGCCTCGAGGCGGGCAATGGTTTCATCCGGCAGCAGGCCGTTCGTCTTCACGCGATAAGTCTTCGGGACGCCGGATTCCGGCTTCGTGACAAAGTCGGCTAAAGCCGTATCATTTGTGAGCAAAAGCAGTCCATAACTGTCCATATCCAGCCGCCCGACTGGGAACACCCACCGCCCGAGATCGCCGAGGTTCTGGTAGACGGTAGGGCGGCCCTGGGGGTCGCCGTGGCTCGTGATGACGCCTTTCGGTTTGTAGTAGAGCAGGGCGATGGGCCGCGCGGCTTTCAGGCGCTGGCTGTCCAGGTGGATCGCGTCTTCGCCGGGCCGCACCCACACGGAGGGATCGCGAATTACGCGGCCGTTTACCTTGAGCCGCCCTTCCAGGATGGCGTTGCGGGCTTCGGTCCGCGAAGCGAGGCCGAAACGGGAAAGAATGCGGTCCAGGGTGATGGCGGATTTCGGTTTCATGAGCGGCCCTAAAGCGTTCTTTGCGGCTCTGCGCCTCAGCGTGAAACTGTTACGTGCCTGCTTAGGAGCCCGCGCTAGTGGGCAGCAACGAGACCTCGTCAAGCTGAATGAATTCCTGAATGACGGGTTCCGGCGAGCGGTCCATATCGCTGGTTGTGCCGAAGAACGCCACGCGCCCATCTACGAGAAACACCACGCGGTCTGCCAGCTTACGCGCAAGCCTCATGTCATGAGTGACGACCACGGAAGTGAGGCCTTTCTGTCGCTTTAACTTCAGGATCAAGTCTCCCACCGTGTGAGCCATAAGCGGATCGACCATGGTGGTCGGCTCGTCGTACAGGATGGCTTCCGGAGCGGCCGCGAGCGCACGGGCGATTGCCACCGCCCGCTTCATGCCGGTGCTCAAATCGGAGGGCATGAGATCCCGCATCTCCGTAAGCTCCACGAGCCCGAGCAGTTCTTCCACCTTCGCCAGGATTTTCTCCTCGTCCCACGTTCCCGGATCGTACAAGGCGCGCTCACGCAGAGGATAGGCGGCGTTTTCTCCTACCGTGAGCGAATCAAACAAAGCTCCGGATTGGAAAACCATAGTCACGCGCCGGCGCATTTCCGTCAGCTCGGCTTCGGTTAATTGCGGGACGTTAGCGCCCGCAACGTAAACCTCGCCTTGGTCCGGCGTGAGAAAGCCCATGATGTGCTTCAGCGTGACGCTCTTGCCCACCCCGCTGCGCCCAAGTACAACCACCGTTTCACCACGCCGCACGTCGAACGTCACATCCTGAAGCACCGGCTCATCACCGAATGACTTCCAGACATGGGAAAACCGTACGTAAACCTCGTCAGTCGCCATCGAATGTGCCTCGCACTGCACTGAACCACACGGGCCGGGTTTCACACAATTTATAGATTGGCGTGGCGGTCATGCCCTGCCAGGCAGAGGCAGCCTCTACAGAAACACGTCATACCTCCTAAGCTCTGCGCTGTGCCTCTCCCGCCGTTCGCTCCAAGCTTAACAGAAGTTCCAGGCCGGGTGAAAACAGACGAGACCAATGAGGCAAGGTTTTTCCGGCGGCTAGCGCCGCGAAGAAAGAATTGAAACCGGGTGTTCTATGACCGTATGATTGAGCACGGATCATCATGTATGACTTTCTGGCGGAAATGTTCGTGTACGGGATTGCTGGCGCGTATTTTGTTCTCTTCGTGCTGCTGTTGCAGTACTGGGTGCGGAACCTGATGCGGTCGCGCCGCAAGCCGGAACGCGCGAGACCCGCGGGTTCACAGGGGTCATCGCGGAGGCAGACCTAATGAGTAGCGTATCGCACGCCGTTGTGGCTGGCGATTGATTCGTGCAGCGGCGTGTGGAAAGGGCGATGAGCGTGACGGATCCCGGCTCGGTTTGGACGGAAAGCGATCAACGGCGGCACCCGCGTGCCGGCTGGGATGGCGAGGCGATCCTGCGCTGTTCCGGTCAGGAGTTCATTTTGACGGCGCGCGACGTGAGCGAAGGCGGCATGCGAGCCGAGGCTGAAAGCGAGCTGCCGGTTTCGGCGCAGGGGTTCATCTCATTCCAACTAAGCCCAGGGAACCTGCCGCTAGCCTGCCGGTGCCGGGTGGTTTACTCCATCGACGGAAGAGGAGTTGGAATTGAGTTCCTCGATGTTAGCGATGAGACTCGCTGGACGCTGAAAAGTTTTGTGGACAAACTCAACTGAGGGGGCTGGCGGATTTTCATGTTCTGCGCGGAGGTTTTGCGATGAAGCAGGTAACGCTGTCTGTTCTTCTGGCAGGCGCCTTGGCCGCGTGTGCGTGGAATGCCGGCGGCGCGCCAGGCGTTCCCCGGTGGAATCAGGGCTCAGCAACTCAACCGCCCAGCCCAACTGGAGATTCGCCCTCCGGCGCGGCGAAAAAACAGATGACGGCCGCACAAATTTCTGATTTGCAGCGCTTATTGCAGCAAGTTTTTCTGGACGCGGCGCGCGCCCACGATCTACTCAGTCTCATTCAGCCCGGCCAATTGAAAATGACGGATGCCGAACGCGCCGCCCTTGAACAACAGGTCACCACGCTGCGTGGCCAGCTCCACACCCTTGAAAAGTGGTGGTATGACTGGTTTTATAACCCCGGAAATCCAGATTTCGGACAGAAGACCGTTGAAACGGTGGGCGTAGTGATTCAACAACTGCGCGCGGCCGAAGACGCTGTAAGCCGAAAAGGGATGGCTCCGGCGGCGGCTTCCCTGCGTGAACCTGCGAATGATTTGGAAAATGTGCGGGGCAAGCTTCAGGCGGAACTCGCCGCTCTGTACCCAGGCCAGTTCACGCCGCCGCAACCGGTTGCTGGCGCTGCTGCGGCAGTGGCGCCCGGCAGTGCACCATCTACTGCGCCGTCAGCGGCGCCTCCCGCCGCTCATCCTGCCGTGGCGATGGCTAAATCGCCGAGCACGGCCACCAGCGCACCGGCTCCCGCTTCCACGGCAACAGCCGCTGCCCCTCGGCCGCAGGAGGCTCGCACAGCAGCGTCCACTCCATCCTCGCCGCCCGCTGCTTCTCCTTCGTCATCGCCCGTTGCCATGGCAGCTTCATCCTCTGCCGCGGCTGCGGCTCCGCTGGCCGCGCCGCTCGATCCGAACCAGGTGAAGGATTTGCTTACCAAGGTTTTTTTGGCTACGGCGCGCGTCAATGACCTGCTCGGATTAGTGCAGCCGGACAAATGGAAGATGAACAACGCAGACCGGGCCTTGCTGGAGGAAAAGCTGGATTCCTTGCAATCGCAAATGAAAGCGCTCGAACGGGCCCGCTACCAGCTCTTTTATAATCCGCAAGACCCGGTGCTGGCGCGCCAGGCCGCCGCGGCGCTCAGCGCTGCCGTACCCGCGATCCGTGTAATCGCCACCTCGGTGGGCCAATATGGGAGCGCGGCGGAGGCAGATCAGCTCAACCAGCCCGCGGGAGAACTCGCGGCGGCTGAAGAGAAGCTCGATTCCTATTCCGCCTACCTACAGCAGAAAATCCAGCAGCAATTGGCGGCGCGGCCGGTGGGCCTGCCGGGCCACGTCGAGCTCGAAACCGAACGGATTGCAGCCCCCCCGCCGCCTGCGGCTCCGCTCAAGTCTGTTGTGATTTTTAAGCCGCCCATGACTCCCGCTCAGGTGAAGGCGATCCTTTACAAAATATATATTTCGGAATTTCGCATCCGCGACCTGCTGGGTCAGGAGCGCCCGGAACAGTGGAAAGCGCCTCCGGCTGAGCAGGCGCTCGTGAGCCAGGCGCGGCAAACGCTGCTTTCGCAGCTTGCGACGCTCGAAATGTGGCGCGCGCGGTTAAACCAGGATCCGGGAAATATGTATGACGCCTTCCAGGTTTTCCGCTCGGTAGACGGGGTGTTTCACCCGCTGCGGGTTTTTAGCCGCGAGGTCATACGGTATCAAGGCGCCAGCATGGGTGAACCTTATCGCCGCCGGGCCAACGACCTCGAAGCGAGCCTGCACGCCCTGATGCCTTACGTCGGCGCAATCCTGCAGCACGCCTCTGATAACGTGAGCATGATCCAGACCGACCTGGACACGTGCCAAAACCAATTGACCTACGCCATGCACGAATCGCTTCACGCGCCCACTCCGCTCAAGAACGTCGTACCTGTCTTTGAGGGCCGGCGTGCGCGGGCCCGAAGGCGTGCAGCAAAGGATAAATCCGCGCGCCCATGATGGCCGGCGCAGCCCTCGCCCCTTCCGCGCAATGCCCGAATTGCTCTGTGTTATACTGATTTTCCTGCTCGGAGAGTCGCCGACCCGCAATAAAAAGCCGCACGCTCTCTGTTCTTAATCAAACGAACTCAGATTGCCGGGGAAATGACGTGTCCACGAAGAAAGCCGCTCTGACACTAGTGCAGGAACAGCGCTGCGAATCCGGCGGTTGTTGTGGGAAGGGGCAATTGTCGAACGGCATTACACGCGCCACGGCGTCGGATGGAACCCGGAAGGCTAGGGTGCTCTTATTCGCGATCGCGGCGCTGCTCGCGACGCTAATTTTCACCGCTGTTCGGGCCAGCGCGCAGGTTTCAGGCGGAACTGTCACCGGCAGCATTACGGGCCCATCAGGCGCCGCCATGCCCCGCGTGCACATTTCCTTGAGGAACGTTGCGACCGGGATTGTCACAGCGGTCACGACGGATAGCCGGGGCTTCTACACGATACCGAGCGTGGCGCCTGGAACTTATGAGATGACGGTTTCATCTCGCGGATTCGTGACCCAGGTACGGACGGGCATCACGGTGGCCGTCGGAGCAAAAGTGACGCTCAACGCCGGGATGCAACCGGGAAGTTCGCGGAAAGTCGTGCAGATGGCCGCGGCCACTGCGAGCCAAAGCTCTTCGGCGATGAACGGAAACGTCAACTCCGCCACCGTTCGCAACACGCCGCTGAACGGGCGTGACTGGACTCAGCTTGCCACGCTTCAGGTCGGCGTCACGGGCGTCCAGACGGGAAACTCGGCGGGTGGGACCACGCCGGTGCGGGGTTTTGGGTCTCCCATCAGCGTCTCAGGCGGAAGGCCTGACCAGAACGATTATCTGGTGGATGGCATCTCGATCAATGATTATTCAAACGGTGCGCCGGGCAGCGTGCTGGGGAGCAACCTGGGCGTGGACGCCATCCAACAGCTCTCTGTCCTCGGAAGCAACTACCCTGCCCAGTACGGGAGGACCTCCGGCGGTATCATCAACGCCGTCACGCGCTCGGGGACCAACGCCTTTCACGGCGACGCCTACGAATTTCTTCGCAACAGCTCACTCGACGCGCGGAACTTTTTCGACATCAATCTTCCGCCTTTCCGGCGCAATCAATTTGGAGGGTCAGCAGGAGGACCGATCCAGAAAGACCGCTTCTTCGTCTTTGCGGATTATGAAGGGTTGCGTCAGTCGTTGGGCGTGACGCAGGTGGATACGGTGCCGTCGGCGGCAGCGCGAAGCGGGCAACTTTCAACGGGGACGGTGCAGGTAAACCCGCAGATGGCGCGATACCTGGCGGCGTTTTATCCGTTGCCGAACGGGCCGTTGCTGGGAGCCGGAGACACGGGGATTTTCACGTTTGCCGGGCAGCAGGTGACAACCGAAAATTACTTCACCACCCGAATCGACAGGAAGTTTTCGGAGAAGGATGGCGTCTACGGCACCTACATGCGAGACAATTCGGAGACGATCCAGCCGGATGCCTTTAACAACCTGCTTTCAAACCTTGTATCGCGGCGCCAACTGGTGACTCTGCACGAGCAGCACACGTTTGGCCCCAAGTTTCTGAATGTGGCTCGCTTCGGCTTCAACCGGGCCGTGGCCGTGGAAGATGGGCTTTCCAAGGTCAACAACCCTCTGGTCGCGGATCCCGCCTTCGGCTTCATTCCTGGGCAGAACGTGGGAGGAATACAGGCTGTTCCGGGGCTAACCGACTTTACGGGCGGACCGAGCGCCCTGGTTCCTGGCACGCTGAGCACTAGCAAGTCCATTGCATGGAACTCGTTTCAGGCGGGCGATGACGCGTTTCTTACCAAGGGCATCCACGCGCTGCAATTCGGCGTAGTCGTGGAGCGCATGCAGGACAATCAACTTCTAGTAGTCAATAGCGACGGAAGATTCAACTTCAGTTCGCTTGCTGATCTTTTGACGAACCGTCCGCAAAGTTTTACCGGCTTGGTGCCGGTGCCGGTGCCCGACTTTGGAATTCGCGAGACAAGGTTCGGGGCTTACGTGCAGGATGACATCCACTTGCGGCGGAACTTGACACTCAACGGCGGCTTGCGCTACGAGATGGTGACCGTGCCGACAGAAGCTTACAACAGAATCTCAAACCTGCGTAATCTGACGGACGCTCAACCGCACATTGGCTCTCCGTATTTTCAGAACCCGACGCTCCACAACTTCGAGCCGCGCCTGGGCTTTGCCTGGAATCCACAAGATAACGGCAAGACGGTGTTCCGCGGAGGGTTTGGCGTGTTCGATGTTTTGCCCTTGCCCTATGAATTCACGCTCATCACTCCTTACGCGGCCCCGTTTACGCGGCAGATATTCGGAGAGGTGCTTCCAGCGGATTCGTTTCCTACGGGCGCCTATCAGCAATTTGTTGGGACCTCCACATCGGACCGCGGGAGTTACGTTGAATATAATCCGAAACGCAACTACGTGCTGCAATGGAATTTCAACGTGGCGCGGGAGCTTTCGCCCACTCTGGTCGCCACGGTCGGCTACGTGGGATCACGGGGCGTGCATGAACCTTATAAGGTGGAGAGCCTCGACATGGTGTTGCCGTCTCTGACGCCTACGGGTTACCTTTTCCCTCCGGCGGCAACCAGCCAGACGCTCAACCCGAACTACGGCCGCATCACCGCTATGCTCTGGCAGGCGAACTCGTTTTATGACGCCTTGGAAGTAGCCCTGGCGAAGCGAATGACCCATGGCGTCGTGTTTCATGCCGCTTACACCTGGGGCAAGAGCATCGACACTCTTTCATCTACCGTCGCCGACAACGCTTATCCCAATTCGTTGCTCAACCCTCTCTTCTTCGACCAGCGAACCACCCGAGGGCTTTCCGACTTCAACGTGAGTCAGAACTTCGTGGTTAATTTTACGTGGCTCGTGCCGGGTCTGAGGGTCGGACCGCATTTTATGAACTGGGCGCTCGGAGGCTGGCAGATGGGCGGCGTATACAGAGCCAGCAGCGGACAACCGTTTACACCTCTCCTGGGCGGCGATCCTGCGGGCATGAAGCTGGATCAGACCAATGAGCTGCCGAACCGGCTGGTAGCCTCGGGCTGCGGCACGCTTACCAATTCGGGAAACCCCAATCACTACATCAAGACGCAGTGCCTGGCTTTCCCGTCGCCCAGCAATCTATTCGGCAACATGGGCAGGAACGTACTGATCGGGCCGGGAATGTCTAACCTGGATTTTTCGCTCATCAAGAACAGCCCCATCCGGTTGATCTCCGAAAATTTTAACTTGCAGTTCCGGGCCGAGTTTTTCAACATCCTCAACCGCACAAATTTCTCCTCGCCGACCAGCAATCTTGCGGTGTTTGACCAGAATGGGAATCCTGTCCCCAGCGCGGGGCTGATCACATTCACGCAAACGCCCTCTCGCGAGATCCAGTTTGCATTGAAACTGATCTGGTAATGCAACTGTATGGCTGGTGCGGCGGTCTGCGACCGTCGGCCTTTATTTTTCAAGTGCCTCGGCGCTCCCCGACAGCGTCGGGGCAGGCTTCGAGCGCCGCTACAACTGTAGCGCCGGTGTCCCCACCGGCGTTTTCGGCGCTGAGGACAGCGCCGCACCAGCAAATGATGTCACTATAATTTATAAACATCAGTAGAGCAGACCATCGGGGTGGTAACCGAAGTGGTAGATAGAAGGCTGGTTAATGACTGGTTAGGGCTATTGCACGAATGCTTGTTTCGAGTATGCTGGAGCGGTGGCCAAAGCATGTTATGGGAGCCGGGGGAACGGACATAATGATAGCAGATCGTGAGCGGCGCAGCCGGGGAAACCGGGTTGCGGCTGGCGCGCGCGCCGCGCGCTTTCCCGTGGAAATGCTGGTCCGCTACCGCGGAGTGGGCGAGCTAGACTGGCACGAAGGCGTGACGGAGAACGTGAGCCGGTCCGGAGTGCTGTTCCGAAGCGGCTGCGCGGTAAACCCCAACGCGGAAGTTCAAATGGATTTTTTGCTGCCGGTTGAGGTCGTGGGGTCTGCCGGAGCGGAAGTGGAATGTCGTGGCCGGGTTGTGCGTGTGGAAGAACCGGCGGGCGATCCCGGAGGGTTCCGGGTGGCGGCAACGATTTTGGATTATCGATTCGTTCGCGCTGACTGAGTACGGGCGCGCGAAACCGCCTGGCGGAGCGAACTTGCCAGGCAAATTGAAGAGTCAGAGAAATGCAATACAGAGTGACATAAGCCGGCGACGCTCCAAAACTAGTGCGCCGGTCTGCGACCGGCGGATTTCGCCGCTCATAGAGCGGCGCTACAGCAAATGGCCGTCGCCGACTTATGCCGTTATGTATAGCAGGCTGCCATCGGCGCCTGAAAGGATTATAGCTTATGAAAAAGATCGTGACATTGTGGGTGGCGGTTCCTCTGGTCGTGGCTTTGAGCGCAGGCTGGGCGGCGGCGGACGTCCTATACAGTAATTTCGGCAGCGGCCTGAGCTTCGATACCAACGCTTGCCACGCGTATTTCATCAATCAAAGTTCGTTTGTGCAAACGCCCAGTCCTTGCACGGGATTGACGGTGACAGCTCCGCCGGAAACCATTGCGGTGCAGTTCGAGTCATCGGTGAATGCTACGTTTACTCAGGCCCAGCTTCCGCTATTTCTGACTTCCTTCAATACCGATCCGAACGTACTCGATGTCTATTTGGAATCGGACAGCAGCGGAGCGCCGGGCTCGATTATCGCGGGGTTTGAGCTGACCAACGTATTGACTTCCTCTCCCGGCGTCGTTCAAGTGGGGAGCGCGTTTGCTGGAGTGACGCTAATCTCCGGCTCGTCAGGCAATCCGGCGCTCACCGGGGGCGCGCCCTACTGGCTGGTTGTGAACGCTCCTGATGCGGGCACGGTCGCGGCGTGGAGTTGGAATCCGAACTGCACTTTTGATCCAATCGCGGGGGCGTTTGTGGGGTGCGATGTGGGGGCGGGCGTGATTGCAGGCACGAAGAGCGATCTGGCTTACAACACGATCCCGAGCCCGTTGGATCCATGGAACGAGATAACCGGCATCCCCCGGCCGGCGTTTGAAATCGACGGAACGCCGCAGTCGAGCGGTTCTACGGTGCCGGAGCCGGGCGCAGCGCTCCTGCTGGGAACCGGGCTGGCTGCGCTGTGCCTCCTGAGCTTGCGCAGGCGTGCCGCAAGCGTCAATTACTAACGTGATGAATCTCAAGTTTGATCCGGCCTGGCAATTAAGTCTTTATAGATAATGGTGTTGGTAGCCAGACAAGCCCGGGCCAGGCGATGGAAGAGATTGACCTCCATGGTGCGACGATTAAGACGATAAGCAAACTCGGCGACATAGCGTTTCAGGTGGCGGGGTTCAACCTTATGATGAGTACCCAACAAGAAGCGTTTGAGGTTGGACAAGGTAATATGCACCCAGGGAAAAAGGTGATGACTC
>NFUN01000144.1 GCA_002197525.1 Acidobacteria subdivision 13 bacterium RH2 MAG17b
TGTGTGAAAACTGCCATATTTGAGTTGGTGCGGCGCTCTATGAGCGCCGAAGCACTTGAAAAATCAAGACCGGCGGTCACAGACCGCCGCACCAGCCGCTGTTTTCACACAGACTCCCGAAAGCGCGGAGGAATTCATGACTCATTCGAGCAGGCTTACAGCGATTCTCTTGGGCGGACTGATCTTCTGCGGCGCCGGGTGGGGAAACGCCGCCCTCGGGGCTGGCGCCGGTCAAAAACCTCAGAAAGCGCCGCCGAATCTGCCTCCTTACTGGTTGTCCGCAACCACACATAATGTCTACCGGGTTCAGGTGAAAGGAAATGCGTTGCTGGCAGACTGGGTAAACGTCCCGAAGGCGGAAGCTCAGCGCGGAGCCTATATTCGTACGGAGTGCCATCGTGTAGGCAAGAGATGGGTTGGCTCCACGAGGAGCTTTTTGCGCTGCGAGACCGGGAGCGGACACGGGAAGCCCTACTCCAACTGGTGCCATATCGTTACGCGAACCGAGATTTCTGACGTGTCCGCCGGAAGGATTGTAGGGCGAGCTGAGGCTTTGAAGCGTTTTGACTGCCGGCAGTGCATGGCGCTCGAAAAGGAGTGGAAGAGTTTCACCTGGGCGCCGGTACAGTTGAAGTCCGCGCCTCCAGGTAGTGGCAACCTCAAGTGAGAGGAATATAGCCAATGAAAGCTGTGCGCTTCCACGAGCACGGAGGGCCTGAGGTTTTGCGTTACGAGGAAGCTCCCGAGCCTCTGATTCGCGAAGATGAGGTCTTGATCCAGGTGAAAGCCTGCGCGCTGAATCACCTAGATCTCTGGCTGCGCGAGGGTGTTCGTGGTTGGACACTGAATTTTCCGCACATTCTGGGCAGCGATATTTCCGGGATCGTTGTACGGGCGGGTTCTCTCGCCGGGAGGTTCAAATCGGGCGACCGGGTTTTGCTTTGCCCCGGCATAAGTTGCGGCCATTGCGAGGCCTGCTTCAAGGGATTGGATAGCGCCTGCCGTGACTACACGGTGTTTGGCCTAAAAGTGGATGGAGGTTATGCGGAGTTTGTGAAGTCTCCCGAGGCAAATGTTCTGCCGCTTCCTGGCGATTTAAGCTTTGACGAGGCTGCTGCGGTTCCACTGGTATTTCTCACCGCCTGGCACATGCTGGTGACGCGTGCTGCGCTGAAGCCGGGAGAGGATGTGCTGATCATCGGGGCCGGGTCCGGTGCGGGTAGCGCGGCGATCCAAGTAGCTAAACTCTTGGGAGCGCGTGTGATTGCTGTGGCCGGTACGGACGCTAAGCTAGAAAAGGCGCGGGCGCTGGGCGCAGATGAAACCATCAACCACACCCGGCAATCCATCCGGGATGAAGTGAGACGGCTCACCGGCAGGCGCGGAGTCGACGTGGTGTTCGATCACGTCGGGGCGGCCGTTTGGGAGGACTGCTTCGAGTCTCTGGCTACTTATGGGCGTTTTGTGACCTGCGGCGTGACCTCCGGCGGCGAAGTTAAGCTGAATTTACAGGCATTGTTTGGACGGCAGCGGGCTCTTTATGGGTCTTTTATGGGAGGTAAGGGAGAACTGGTGGAGGCGCTTCGGCATGTCGCAGCGGGCAGGTTGAAGGCTGTGATTGATTCAGTATTTCCACTTCGTGAAGCTGCGGCCGCACAGAAAAAGATGGAGAGCCGCGACTTTTTCGGCAAGATATTGCTGCATCCGTGATGTGTTTCCTTCCTTCCTGATAAATCTCATGCAGAGGCGCAAGGAGCGATTTGGAAAAGGACTTCTTCCCGATCAAATCTCGTGCGGACATCGCTTGGCTTGAGGCTTCGCATCTGAAGCGAATCCCTTGGGTTGTGCACGGCTTCAGCACCCGCGTGGGGCCAGCAGCTCCAAAAAGCAGCGCCCGGCGGGTTGTTTCGCCGGGGCTGGACCTTGGCACTCACAGCGCTCGCCAGCCCGTTGGCGTGCTCGAAAACCGCCGCCGGTTTTTTAGCCAATTGGGAGTTGAAGATTTTCCGGCAGCCTCGCTCAAACAAGTGCATTCGGCGGAGGTCTGGCAGGTGCAACGCGGCCCGAGCGGCCGAATGGAATACCGCATAGCGGGTTACCGGCTTCCACTTGGAATAGGCCGGGCAGAACACGCAGGCGACGCCTTGCTCACCAACCAGCCTGGCATTCTGCTCACCGTGCGCGCCGCGGACTGCCTTCCGGTCTTGATTGCTGACCCTAAGCGGCGTGTGATCGCCGCCGTGCACGCGGGCTGGCGCGGCTCGCTGAAGCGCATCGTCGAAAAGACGGTTGGTGAGATGCGCCGTATCTTCGGCTGTGAACCGCGCGAACTTTTCGCCGCCCTCGGACCATCAATCCGCGGCTGCTGCTACGAGGTTGGCATGGAAGTCGTGGATGCGTTTCGAGGCCGCTTTCCGCAGGCGGAAAAATTCTTTCGTAAGTCCACACAATTCACATTGGCTCCGCCGGGAATCAGTTTTCTTTCCATGATGCCGCCCGGCCACGCCCGGCCAGCGGGCTCAGGGTTGAACCTGGACTTGGCCGCCGTCGCACTCGACCAACTGGAAAACGCTGGCGTCCGGAAGTCCCGCGTCCAGGTGGCGGAGTTTTGCACTGCGTGCCGCACCGATTTGTTCTTTTCTTATCGCAAAGAAGGAAGCGCGGCGGGCCGCATGATGGGCGTGATTGGCTTGCGTGCGCCTTCCACCAGCAACTGACCACAGGCGGCACGGACGTCCCGGCCACGCGAGATTCGGATGAAGGCGGGGACGCCTGCTTTCCGGAGAGTTTCCTCGAAAGTCATCACGCGCTCGATTGATGGGGCGCGGTAAGAAAGTTGGTCGCCGGAATTGTAGGGAATCAGGTTCACCTTGGCACGCAGCCCCTTAAGCAAAGTTGCCACCCGGCGCGCGTCTTCGAGCGTATCATTCACGCGGTCCAGCATGACATACTCAAAAGTGAGCCGTTCGCGCGGGCGCAGCGGGTAGGCGCGGCAGGCGGCCATCAGCTCGCTTAGGGGATATTTACGGTTGATAGGCATCAGCGCGCTGCGTTGCTCGTCGCTTGAGGCATTCAGAGAAACGGCCAGCTTCGGGCGGACTTCTTCGCGGGCGAGATCTTGAATGCGGGGCGTGATGCCGGAGGTCGAGAGCGTGATGCGCCGCGGCGGAATGTGCAAACCATCCCGATCCGCCAGAATGCGCACTGAATTGAGCACGGCATCGTAGTTGAGCAAGGGTTCTCCCATGCCCATGAAGACCAGATTCAACCGTGTTTGCAGGTCTATGTTTTGATTCAGCACAATACGGTAGACTTGCCCGAGGATTTCTCCTATGTCCAGGTTGCGTCTCAAACCCATAAGCGCCGTAAAGCAGAACCGGCAGTCCACCGCGCATCCCGCCTGGCTTGATAGGCACAGCGTCACGCGCCCCGGCCCCGGCATGTAAACCGCCTCGGCCGCCTCGCCATCGCTAAAACCTATGACGTACCGCACGCTCCCATCGCGCGAAACGCGTTGCTCCTGAATTTCCGGGTAGGCGATTCGGAATTGGGAAGCGAGGCGCTCCCGCAGCGGCGCTCCGAGGTCCGTCATGGCTTCAAAATTGTTTGCTCGCCGGCGGTAAAGGGCGCGGAAAATCTGCCGCCCCCGGTAAGCCGGCTCACCGCATTCGCTGGCGATTTGATCGAGATCGTTTCCGCTCAGGCCGAAAAGATTGGCTTTTTCATCCGGCATTTGCACGGGATATTGTCTCTCCATGGTTACACCTGTAGCGTATCACCATCGCGGGCGACGAGCTTGTAAAGCACCGGGACAAGGTAAATTCCCAAGAACAGACGGGAAATGAGTCCCGCCACGATGACGATCGCAAAGGGCCTTTGCGTATCTGATCCGATACCGTGCGAAAGCGCCGCAGGGAGCAAGCCTAAGCAGGCTACAAGAGCGGTCATCATGATCGGGCGCAAGCGCACGACAGACGCCTCCAAGGTCGCGGAGTGAATGTCTTTTCCCTCGAGACGCAGCTTGTTGACGTACGAGTACAGGATGACGGCGGTTTCCACGGCGACGCCCATCAGAGCGATCAATCCCAGGACGGACGAGACGCTGAAAGGCGTATGCGTTAACTTTAGCGCTACCAGAGCTCCCACCGGTTCCGTCATCAACACGCCGATGGCCGTGACGAGAGGGAATTTGATGTTGCCGTAAAGGGCGAACAAGATCAGGAAAATCAAAAAAATGGTTAGAGGCCCGATCACTTTGAGCTGCCGTTTCGCGGTCAGGTACTCGCTGTATTCGCCTCCCCACGCCATGTGATAGCCCGGCGGCAGATGGACTGCTTTCTCGACAGCCCGCTGCCCGGCTGCTACGGCGGTAGCCAGATCGCGGCCCTGAATAGCGTACTGTACGCCGATGTATCTGGAATTATTCTCGCGATAAATGAATGCGGCGCCGTTGCCGACGCTAATATTCGCAACCTGACTGAGCGGAATCTGCTGGCCGGCGGGGTCTCCCACCAGCAAGTTGGAAATCTCGTGCTCGTTGCTCCGGTACTGCGGCTCCATGCGCACGACCAAGTCAAACAGCTTTTCGCCTTGAATCACCTGAGTGACGGCTTGGCCACCCACTGCCGCCTGCACTACCGCTTCAACATCACTCACATTGATTCCGTAACGTGCGCATTCGGCGCGGTTCACATTCATCAAGAGACTAGGCTGGCCGAGTTCACGCACCACGACAAGATCTCCAAATCCAGGCACCTGCTGCAGGGCCCTTTTCACCTGAATCGCCTTGTCCTGGAGCACCTGCAGGTCGGGTCCATAGATTTTCACCGCCAGAGCGCTCTTTAAGCCGGTCAACGCTTCATCGACCGCGTCTTCGGCGGGCTGAGTGTAGTTGAAAATAATTCCAGGATAGGTTTGTAGCTTGGTGTTGATCGCGGCGAGCAGCTCCCCCTTGGTGTGAATCCGCCCGGTCTTCCAGACCGCGTCGCGGTAAGGGTGCAAACCCACATAGAACTCATCGTTGAAAAATCCTGTCGGATCAGTTCCGTCGTCTGGCCGTCCAAGCTCTGAAGCAACGGTTGTGACCTGCGGGAAGGACATCAGAACATCCCGAATCTGCGGCGAAATCTTGGCAGCTTCCTGCCAGGAGATGGTATAAGGCATCGTGGCCCGGACCCAAATAGCTCCCTCATCCAGGTGGGGCATGAACTCTCCGCCAATATAGGGAACCAGCAGGAGGCTAACCCCGAATATAAGCGTGAAAACGACAACGGTGAGTTTGGGATATTCCAGGCAGCGTTCCAGTTGCCGCCGGTAGATTCTCTTGATCCATTCATACGGTCTGTTGATCTTTTCGCGCACGCCCTTTTTAAACCAATAGGAAGTGAGCACCGGAACCAGCGTTAGGGCAAGGATCAAGGAGCCGATGAGCGCGAAGGACATCGTATCGGCCATCGGGTGAAACAGTCTGCCGGAGGCGCCCTGCAACGCATAGATCGGCAGGTAGCCGGCAATGATCACTGCGACGGAATAGAAGATGGGCCGGTCCACCTCATGCGCGGCTGCCACAATGAGCTCGTGGAGATCGTACTGCTGGCCGTGGCGCACTCCCATCTCGCGATAGATGTTCTCCATCATCATCACGGCGCCTTCAACCAGGATGCCGAAATCGATGGCGCCAATTGAAAGCAGGTTGGCGTCCACGCCCTTAGCGTGCATCAGGATGAAAGCAAACAGGAGCGACAATGGGATCGTGATCGCCACAATGACGGCGGCGCGAAAGCTCACCAGGAACAGGATTAGGACGATCAAAACCAAGGCCATGCCGCGGAGCAAATTGGATTCCACGGTGCCGGTCGTGAGCTTCACCAAATCCATGCGGTCGTAATACGGAATGATCTTGACGTCCGGAGGCAGAACCGAACGATTCAGATGTTCCGTCATCTTCTCCACCCGTTGAAGCACGTACTGGGTCTTCTCTCCTGTTCGCATCAGGATTACGCCTTCCACCGCGTCATCCTGATGCATGTAGCCGAATTCGCCGAGTCGCGGCGCATGGCCGATAACCACCTTGCTGATGTCTCCGACGCGCACAGGAGCGCCATTCTGGCTAGCCACGACAATCCTGCTGATGTCCTGGGTGTCCCGCACCAGCCCGAGGCCGCGCACATAATAAAACTGGCCGCCCTGCGAGTAGAAGCCGCCGCCCGTGTTAGCGTTATTGGAAGCAAGAGATTGCATCACTTGCGGCACGGTGAGATGAAAATTGTAGAGCCGCGCCGGGTCGAGCAAGACTTGGTATTGCATCACCGTGCCGCCAAAACCCGAATCGTCCGCTACTCCGGGCACGGAGCGGTAAGCCCGTTCCACAACCCAATCCTCGAGCGTCTTCAACTGCATGGGAGTCCAATCCGGGCTTTGCAGTACGTAACGGTAGATCAAGTCGCTAGGGCTGGATAGGGGCGCAAGGACCGGTGTTACTCCGGCGGGCAGGCTTAGCTGGCTCAACCGTTCAAACGCCCGGTCGCGGCAGAAGTAGTCATTCGTGCCGTAACCAAAGGTTAGAATGACGTCCGAGAGGCCATAGAGGGAAATGGACCGCATGTACGTTAAATTGGGAATGCCGTTCATTTCAACTTCAACCGGAACCGTGATCAGGCGTTCCACTTCCTCCGCCGCATGACCGGGCCACTGAGTAATGATTTCCACCAGGGGCGGCGAAAGGTCGGGATAGGCTTCAATCGGCATGTGGATGAACGAAATCACACCGAGAATGGCTGTGGCAACAGCCAACAGGAGGATGAGAAATCGCTGCTTCAGGGCGAAGTGAACGATGCGATGAATCATTTTGGGTTCCGTGGGCCGGGCGCGGCTAACGGTGTTAGGAAACTCGCGGCGAACCCTTGGATATTCCTTCCTCAGTGTTGAAATGAATTAGCGAACTGAAGGAACAAGCTCCCGTCGGCCACAACCGGTTCGCCAGATTGCAAGCCGGAGAGTATTTGTGTTCTGCCGTTCTCACTTGATCCAACATTGACGAGGCGTTCGGCGAATTGTCTCTGGCTTGCCTCGACGTAAACGAAAGGTTGATTTTCGCTGTTGCGAAGCACCGCAGCGTCCGGTACGGTAAGCGCCCGCGAAATGGCTCCGGCATTCAGGATGACCGTAACATACATATCCTTTTTCAATTTCTGGCCCGGGTTTTGAGTGTTAATGCGGACTTGGAGCGTGCGCGAGACAGGGTCCAGAGCAGGGGCGATGTAGGAGACCCTGCCATGAAAGACCATGGGATAGGCATCGGTCTCGATCTCAACCAGATCACCCATGTGAACGCAGGCCAGGTCGTGCTGATAGACGTTGGCAAGAACCCAAACCGTGCTCAGGTTGGAAATCGTAAAGCATTGCGTCGATCCGCCCTGCACTACTTGGCCAGGGGAAACCAGACGTTCTACCACCTCTCCCGAGAGCGGCGCGAGAAGCGGAATTTCCGGCGAAACAGGATCCTGGAGTACCTGCTGAGCGGTTGAAAAGCCGAGAACTTTAAGCGCCTGCCACGCCGCGTTGAAATCCGCCTCAGCCTGATTGCGAGCGGATTCGGCCTGTTCCAAATCTTGAGTGGCGATGGCATGGTGGGAATAAAGATCCTTCGAGCGTGCATAGGTCCGTTCCGCCAGGGACAAAGCGTCGCTGGCTTTCAGGTAATTTGAGCGCGACTGTGCGTAGTCAGGGCTGCTCACTTCAAGGAGCGGCTGCCCGGCGCGTACCATCTCGCCGGGATAGACCAAAACGCGCGTCACCGGGCCGCTCACCTGAGTGATGACGGGAGTGGTTTCGAAGGCGTTGTAGGCTACCGATCCAGTGAGCCGCAGCACTTGTGGCAGCCGGGTGATTTGGGCTGGTTCAACTTGTATATGGGACATTTGGGACGGGGCAACCGTGAAGAGGCTCGGCGTTTGGCTCGATGTTGTTTGGGCTGCCGCCGGAGTCTCAGCGTCTGCAGAGGAGGTTTGCCGGCCGCACCCGGACGAACCGAGAGCAACCAGGCAAGCGATTGCCAGCATTGCCCAGATTGTGGTGCTGGCGTCGTTCCGCTTGACTTGCAGTCTCTGCCTCGCTTTCAGCAGGAGCCGTTTTGTTGTGGGGAGTTCATCATTGTTTCTCATGTTGTTCCTCATCGTAAATGGCGGGCGCCTACCGCCTCCTTAAGTTGTTCGAGCGCCACCATGTAAGCGGCCAGCGCCTGGCGGTAAGCAAGTTGGGTGGACCGGTAACTGCGCTCGGCATCAAGAAAGTCCAGCAGGCTGGCCGCGCCACGACGGTAGGCGTACTCGCTGATGTCGCGTGACTCCTGTGCTTCCTTTATATATCCGGAGTCATAAAGTTGAACCACTTGGGAGTTAGTCTGCACGGCGGCGTAAGCGTTTTGTACGTCTGTCATTACTTGATCCCCGACTGCGTGCTGTATTTCCTGCGATTGCGTGATGGCATAGTGAGTGCGTGCAATTTCGCCCTGGTTGCGATCGAAGACGGGGATTTCGATAGTGGCAAAAAGGCTGGCGTTATTCAGCGCAGAAACGTGGGTGTAATTCATCTGCGCGGTCAGGTTCCGCTTGCCGTTGGCTCTGGCCAGGGCGTATTGGCTTTGAGCGGCCGTGACGCCTTGCTTGGCGGCCAGCAGGTCTCGCCGCCTTTGCAAAGCCTGCGCCTCGAGGTCCTGAAGGTTGTAGTTGCTGGAAGCATAGGAAAACTTCCCGATTACGTCGTAGTTAGCCGGCAGCGCGTTAAATCCAATCAGTTGCCGCAGATCGTGCAATGCCTGCACCAGTTGCACCTTTGTCGCGGAAACGTCCGTCTGGAATTGCAGAAGCTGGAGCTTGGTCTTCAAATAGTCGCCTTCGCTGATCTGGCCCGCCTTGTATTGCTCCTGGCTGATATTCAGTGTGTTTTGGAAGCTCTGTAGGTCCCGCTGGGCGAACTGCAGAGTGGACTTGGCGAGCAGCACTTGGATGAACTGCTGCGCAACATTGAAGGTGAGCACTCGTTCTTCATCCGCTACCTGCGTGGTGGTTAGAGTAGTCTGGTCTCGCGCTGCATGCATGCGCGCCTGGCGCTTGTGGCCGCGCTCGATGGTGTAGGCCACGCCGGCGTCGAATTCGGTGATGTTATTGAGAGTTGAACTGTTGAGCGCGTTGGGGCTGAAAAAGGGCACAAAGAGCGCGTCCGTCGTGAAGACGGGGTTAGGGCGAAGCGATGCGGTGGTTTGGTTAGCTTGAGCCTGTTGAATTAGTGTCCGGTCGGCATTCAATTGGTGGTTGTGGAGCAGCGCCATCTGAATGGCTTGATTGAGATCAATCCGCACTTGGGGCTGTGTCTGGGCGGTAGCGGTGGCGGTGGCAAATAGCCCGAGCAGGGCCAAGGCGCTCCCGGCCTGCTTTAGGACGCGGTAGAAACGGACACCATTCCCGCAGTTAGCGGGATGTTGGCGGCGCTCCCATGGTGAGTGATTGGCGCCGGGGCGGTTTAACGGGCAAAATGGCGCAGTATACAAGCCGACATTTGAAGTCAAGGACGTACCTCCTTGATTATTTTTGGACCGCATCTAAACGCAGCTAAAGGCAGAAGACTTTAGGAAAGCGGAGGCGCACGAACGGAGGAAATGAGGACCGGAGAGCTTAAAAAGCGGGCAACAGCCGCGACCGGATGAAAAAGAACTCCAACCTGAGGCTCGAGGGGTATCGTGCCCCGTGAAGGACGGGCCGCGCTCTGCTTCACAATCTGGCAAACTACGCAGGGCGTATTACTGTTTGGACTGAGGGGATGGGAACGAGGAGCCGCTGAGGAGATAACTCTTCCGCCGCCCGTGGCGATAAACGGGGTTCCGTGGTCGTGTTGCTCGGCTAACCACACGAGCTGAAGCTGAGAGAGGAGCAGCATCACTATGGCTGCTCCTCTCAGACATCGGGTCGCCGGGTTTGAACGCCACCGCTTCGACCTCAACACAATCACCTTAATCTCGATCCTTGCGCCCTGCCGCGCTGGGGAAACCGTGCGCTAGACTTCACTATACATAAACGTCATAAGCCAGGCACAGCCATTTGCTGGAGCGCCGCCAGCTTAAACGCTCTCTAAAACTTAACACATGGCTATTCTAGCCGGGTTTGAAAGCTACGGCAATACGCTGTACTTGTAGGTAATGGGTCAGTTTGCTGGTGCAGCGGCCTCTGGCCGCCGCTACAACAACCAAACTGACCCACTACCTACTTGTTCGCATGATTGCTGACCCTTTCCGGGTCGGTGGGTGGCGCATACATGCCGCCGCAGTATGGCATGTGTGCGGCGCAGAGAACAACTCACCTAAGAACCGGCCTTGGTCGAGCTTCAGGTTCCATGGCCTGCAAGACTTCTCCCTCCTGACGATGGATCGCATCCCTTCATCGCCCGCAAATAGGCAGGCAGAAAGAAAACGCGGAGTTCCTGAGAAACCAGGAACTCCGCGGTCTGTAGTTTGTCTGAAGCGAAAAAACGCAGGGTCTGAAAAGACCAAATCCACTGCGTTACGTACTGCTACTGCATGCCGCAACCATCTTCCTGCGGAATACCAAGAGACCAATTAGCCCGGTCCCGAACAGAAGTAGACTGCCCGGCTCCGGGGTTCCTGATGTGACAATCAAATTTGCGGTTGGCGCCTCTTCCAGACTGAAGAACGATGTTCCACCACTTCCGGCAATGCCGCCGCTGAAAAAGACCGTACCCGAGTCACTGTTCGAGAACGAAAACGTCGAGGTTGGACCTTGGTAGTCGCCCGGATCAGTGCCGGCTAATTGACTGGCCGAGCAATAAGAGCTACTCCCGGCAGTCCAGGTATCACCCGCGCCGCCGCCCGAGGCGAATAGGCAAATACCATCACCATCGAAACCAAAGATGTTGCTCCCGGTGATATTCAGCGAAGCGACCGGAGCGGAACTATTGTTGATCACGCCCACTATCGTGTCTTCGACGCCATCATAAGGATTTGCGTTCACCACTGCCGTTGAGATGCTACCGTTCGCAGCAATGGTAATCTCAGTGTTGCAACCGCCTCCAGCAGTAAGGTAAGGGCTGTTCGACGGTCCTTCAAATGAGGTAGCGCCGATGGTTGGACATAGGATCGGTGCGGCCATTAGCGAACTCCCGCTCGCGAGCACTAACAGACATAACGCTTTCTGAATCGTATGCATTTGTTTCCTCCTTTGATTTTCGTTTCGCTCCCCCCAGCTAAGTGCTGCCGGGAGTGAGTTTATCCTGCTGCCTCAAGATTCTCCGTCAGGCGTGACTGCCTGCCCAGCGGATGTAACCTATGTCTATTCAACTTCTTAAGCAACTCGTCACTCTCCCTTAAAGCGTCCCGGCTCGTGGCGCGTAGTCCGGCCTTGCCTTCTAGATAATCTCAACGGATCATCTGCGAAACCTTGTCTTCCCTGGAAAATATAGCACTTGAGCGCATGATATCCATCGCGCCCACAGCCGTCAAGTCTCAGCACGACTATTAGCTATAGAGATACCAAAGCCCAAACATCCAGCCTGTGCCCGCTCGTCGGTAGTGGGTCAGTTTGGTTGTTGTAGCGGCGGCCTATGACCAGGCTTGTCCAAATCACGGTCTGCCTTTGGCGAAGTGTTCTGCGGCTCCGCCGCTTGCTGTGCGGAAAGGCTTCGCCTTTCCGGCACCCGGCAATCCTCCCAACTCAGTTTTCCTTGGGCGCGAAGGCTCAGCCTTCGCGCCCAAGGAAAACCTTAATGAACGCGTTTTCGCCCCCGGAAAGCCATAGGCTTTCCGCACAGCGGGGCGGCACAGCCGCTTCCCACACCGGAAGGTGCGGTTAATTTGGACAGCCCCGGTCTATGACCGGCGACCGTGGCCTTTCAACCATGTCGCCGCTTACAGACCTCCGCTATAAAGATCAAATTGACCCACTACCCGCTCGTTCCTTCCCTTGAACCGCCTTGAGATAGCGTAGTATACTACGCTATCTCTAAGACAACAGAAGAACACGATGCACTCATATAACGTCTCAAAGTTCCCGGATTCGGTAGAAAAACAGGGCCCGCGAGCCTCGGAATGGAGGGTCTCCAGTGCCCGGAAAACCCTTTCCGGGGAGGGAGCGAAACCGAAAAAAGATTGTTGAAGCACCCGAACCTGAATCTTGTTGAAAACATAGGAAAATTAGAGGAACAAACCGGAACAAAGCTAAAAATCAAACCTGAAAGATCGGCGTAATCCATTGATTCGCAATGAGATAATGTGCTTTTGCCAGAAAATCTCAGCATGTGATAGAAAACAAATTAGTTATTAGACTCTCCCCGCTTTGTTTCTGGTTTGTTTTGTGCGAAAGACCTCCCAAGTAGCCGCTTCGCGGTTGCCCTTCTTCTCCCAGCGAGAGGAGACGGCTGAGGGGGGCATGCCTCGGCCCATTCGTGGTTCCCCAGATCGCCGGTTGGCGGATTCAATACCGCAAAATCGGTCCAGTCGTGATACAACTAACTCCATCACACCTCACGACAGGAGAAGGCAGCGTGTCCGGCACAGAGCACGGCAGCATTGCAAAGGCAGTCCTTTGGATGTTCGTCATTTCCGTCTTGCTTTTTTGGCTGCCCGTAGCAGGACCGATGATCGCTGGAGTGGTCGGAGGCAAAAAGGCGGGAGGCGTGGGAGCGGCAATATTCGCGGCCCTCTTGCCCGCACTTGCAGCCGCGGTGCTGCTCTTTTTTCTCGCCTCGGCGCTTACCGGCATTCCCTTGATCGGATTTTTCGCCGCGTTAGGCGGCTTTTGGCTTTCCGTGGCGCACGTCGGACCGCTGCTGCTCGGAGCGGTGATAGGCGGAGCGATTGCCTGAAGCGTCTGGTTCCGGGTGATTATTCTTCGCAGCGCTCGATCAGGCTGAGCCGGGAAGCCGCAGGCCACATGAAAGGGAAAGACAACGGGGGACCAAGCCAGCACGACGCGTACCCGTCATGCGGCCCGAGGCAGGCGCGCCGCTAAACGCGCCCGCCGCCGGACCGCCCGGGTCATGAGAATTGGTGCGGGCTCGGCCTGGGTGCTGGTCGTGGGGTTGGTTTGGGGTTGTTCCCAAGCCGGGAGCCCGCATAACTGGTGATTGCATCATCGTTTCATTGAACCATTAGCCGCGATGCGCAGATGTAGCCGGTACGCCAAAGACCCAATGATTCAATGGCTCAATGATTCAATTTTCCCACTCGTCACTGCACTTTAGATGTCGAAGTACAGCGCGAACTCGTAAGAGTGAGGCCGCAACTGCACCGGCTCCAGCTCCTTCTTCCGTTTGTACCCAATCCAAGTCTCGATCAGGTCCTCGGTGAACACGCCACCTTTCAAAAGGAACGCGTGGTCCTTTTCAAGCGCTTCCAGAACCTCCGCCAAGCTTCCTGGGGTGGATTTCACCTTGGCCTTTTCTTCGGGACTGAGATCGTATAGGTCTTTGTCGATCGGGTTCGGCGGAACGAGCTTCTTCTCGATCCCGTCGAGCCCTGCCATCAGCATCGCGCTTAGCGCCAGGTAAGGATTGGCGGAGGGGTCCGGGCAGCGGAATTCAATCCGCTTGGCCTTTTCGCTGCGCGAGTACATAGGAATACGTATGCAGGCGCTACGGTTGCGCTGCGAATACATCAAGTTGATGGGAGCCTCATAGCCCGGCACCAAGCGGCGGTAAGAGTTAGTGGTCGGCGCCGCAAAGGCCAGGATGGCGGGAGCGTGGGTCAGGATGCCGCCAATATAGTGGACGGCGGACGGACTCAAATCCGCGTAGCCGCCCTTCGAGTAAAACAGATTCTTGCTGTCGGTCCATAGGCTTTGGTGAACGTGCATGCCGGAACCGTTATCCATAAAGATTGGCTTCGGCATGAAGGTGACGGTCTTGCCGTGCTTCCGCGCCGTGTTTTTGATGACGTACTTGTAGGTCAGCATGTTGTCCGCCATCTTGGTGAGCGTATCGAAACGCAGATCGATCTCCGTCTGGCCGGCGGTCCCAACCTCATGGTGGTGAACCTCCACGCGCACTCCAAGCTTCTCGAGTGTCAGCATCATTTCGGTGCGGATATCCTGCAAAGTGTCCATGGGCGGCACCGGGAAATAACCTTCCTTATAACGGGTTTTGTAGCCTAGGTTTTTCTCGCCATTCTCGCCTTCCTTGCCGCTGTTCCAAAAGCCTTCCTCCGAATCCACGTGGTAATAGCCGAAGTTATAAGATTGATCGAAGCGAACGCTGTCCAAAATGTAGAATTCCGCTTCCGGACCGAAGTAAGCCCGTTCCGCAACTCCCGAAGATTTCAGATATGCTTCCGCCTTCTTCGCGACGTTTCGCGGATCGCGCGAGTACGCCGCTCCCGTGATCGGGTCACGGACGTCGCAGATGATGCTCAGCGTCGGGTCCTTCGTGAACGGATCAACAAAGGTGGCTGTTGGGTCCGGGAAAAGGAGCATGTCGCTCTCGTTGATTGCCTGAAAGCCGCGGATGCTCGATCCGTCAAACCCAACCCCTTCCGTGAATGCATCCTCCTCGAATTCCTTGGCCGAGATGGAAAAGTGCTGCCACAATCCGGGCATATCGACAAACTTCAGGTCGATCACCTGGATTCCCTCGTCTTTGATGAACTTCATAACTTCTTTCGACGTCATTGCTTCATAACCCCCACGTTTAGGTTGAAATACAGGCGCAACGCCTGGTCTTGCCATTACTCCGCGGTGCGAATATCAAACAGGTACATCAGACCCGCCGTCAGCGTGTTCTGGTTCGCGTCGCCGAAAATCTGGCTGACGGATAGGTCCACTGTGTTTTCGAGGCCCACAAGCCGGACATTGCGTGACCGGGAAAGGTACTCGACAGGGCATTTGCAGTCAAGCTCAGAACATGAAACCGGCTTCAACCATGCCGCGGGGCTGGGTGCGGTTAAGCCCGGCTGGACCGAAGCCGTCACCCGGCGTGAAACTGGTGAGCCGAACTAAGGAAAACTCTCCGCGAATGAAGAAGCCGTTGTCTTGAAAAGTTGGGGTCAACGTGATCGACCACGCCCCGCTGCCCGGACCGTACATCAGGTTCACGGCGCTCTCCGCTGCATTTCCGGTGCTCGAGATATATTCGCCCCGGCCCGCCAAGGAAACGCCGTGCTTGAAGTTGTAATTCATCAAGAGCGCCCCGCCACGGGTAGCAGCGCCCTGCAATACGCCGATCTTTAAGTCAGTCGGCACGTCGGTGTATTGAAAGTAGGGCGCGATTGTCCAAGGCCCGTGGCTGTAGGTATAGAGGATATTGTAGATGTCACTGTTGTTTTGCACGGGTGTGGCAAGACTCGTAAAAGCAGTGTGCCCCAGATCCCCGCCACCCACGAACGCCAGCGTGTTGGCCGAATTAATGGCGTAACTCAAAGTGCCCCAAAGCCAGGTGTAGCGGTTGGAATAGAAACCGTCGTTCCAGGTCAGCGAGCCGCTGAGATGGCCGATACTGTCATTGATTTGCACACCGCGATTGACGGCGTTTTCCTGATTCCACAAGAGGCCGCGCTCGATGTTCATGTTCTCAAAGGTAAACGTATATTCGGCGCCGATCAGCGTGGGCAGCGCGCCGATCATGATGGAGAAATTACCCTTGGGGGCCAGCTTCAAGTAACCCTGTGGCAGCACGCCGTAGAAATCGCTCACCGTGTTGACCGTCGAAAGGAATGGCGTGCCCAGGGCCGGTAAATTGTAGGCGCCCGCTTGTAGATAAAATTGCCACCAGCCGGTGGTTTTTTGAAGAAAGATCTGCCCATTACTAAGATCCCAGTGTGTGGACCGATCGCCAGGGATCCAATTCCCCTGCAACAACCCCATGCCGCTCAGGATCCCGGTGACGTCGAGTTTTCCAAAAGGGCCCGCGTTGAACGTTGTGGGCGCTGCAGTCTGTAGCGGCCCAGGAGCCATGGCGGGCATGGGGAGAAGTTGCGGGGCGGCGGCTGCAGCCGGTGGTGTGGCGGGCGCGGCCGGCGCCGGGGTGGTGGTCTGCGTCTGCGGGTCTGCAGGGTTAGCAGGCGCTGCGGCAACCGCGGCTGTTGTAACCGGTGACGGTGTATCTGTGAGCGTCGCCGCATCACCGGTGCCCGACCCGTTTCCGTTCGCTCTCAGTTTGAGAGTCGGCAAACTCATGCATAGGGCCGTCAGCAGGAGTACTGTTGTCCAGCGTAAAAAGTTTTTTGTCATATGGCAATCTTTCTCCCTAATGAACAAGATGTGACGGCGTTTGAAGGCCATCGCTGATACTCGGAGGAATTGACCAACGGCTTGACGATAGGGGAGTGGGTGCAGAGGGGTCAAACAAATAGTTTTTCGCCCGCCGATAAAAAATGCTTGGCCAAGAACATTTTCTTATGCCGATAACAAATTGCCTTCTGGAGTGTTATGTTTCTGAAATTTTCGTTGTAAAAGTTCGTCAGGACGCTACGGGCGCCACTCAAATCTGACGACTACGCTTGATGTGAAACGGGTATCAGAAACCAGAGACCAGGCGCCATCGTTCACGTCTGCCGAAATTAACCGGCGCGCAGCGCCGCGTCCCGCTCCTTTTGCGCAATTCTCCTGGGGATTCGCAGAATTCGGACCTGCTTCCGCGCTTCCTTGGGGACGCTCAAGACGAGCACCTCAACGGGCGCAAGTCCCTGGTCAACAAATCCAAGCCGCGCTGCCGCGCCTTTTGAAAGGTCGATCAGCCGATTGTTCACCCACGGGCCGCGATCTTTAATTTTCACAGTCACAGAGCGCCCGTTCCGGAGGTTCGTCACCTTAACTTTCGTGCCGAGCGGCAGTGTCCGATGCGCCGCGATGAGCGCGTCTTCGTTAAACCGCTGGCCACACGCCATTCTGCGGCCTTGCTCGCCGTTTCTATACCAGCTTGCAGTGCCATGCTCCACCCGGCGAGTCAGGTGAATGGGATGCCGCCGGATGATTCGGCCTGATCCGCAAAACCCCGGCAACGGAACGAATGGGATCAATAGCGCGCCAAGGATCGGCGCTTTGGCTAAAACACCCCCCGGCTTCTGAGTATCCTCGCATTCTGCCTCCGTGCTACAGAATGCTCGATCCTCTTCCCGCCTTCAGCGGACATTTCATATGCTAACGGCAAGGAAAACTTTTCCCGTTGACAATGCGAATCGATGGTCTACAATGAGCAAGGTTTGAAATCACGGTGACCCGTTCCGCGTACCCCGACACTTTACTGATCACATCTTTGCCCGGCATCAAGCTCTTGTCCCGCGGCAAGGTACGTGACATTTATGAACTCAGCGGCGATCGCCTTTTGATGATCGCTACGGACCGTCTCTCAGCTTTCGATGTCGTCATGGCGGAGGGAATTCCGGAAAAGGGCCGGGTGCTCACCCGGCTTTCGTGTTTCTGGTTCGGATTGTTTTGGAACGTTTGCCGCACCCATTTTCTGACCGCCAATTTCCGGGAGTATCCCTCGGAGGTACACCCTTACTCGGGGGAAATTGCAGACCGCTCCATGCTGGTGCGGAAAGCGCAGCCGTTTCCAGTCGAATGCGTGGTGCGCGGCTATCTGGCCGGTTCCGGCTGGAAGGAATACAAGACGACGGGTGAGGTTTGCGGAGTTCGGCTTCCCATGGGGTTGGTGGAATCTTCCAAGCTGGCAGAGCCAATTTTCACGCCCGCCACCAAGGCATCTTCCGGACACGACGAAAACATCAGCTTCGAAACCATGGCATCCCAGATCGGGCAGGAGCACGCTGCGAAGCTGCGAGACCTGAGCGTGGATCTTTACATCCGGGCGCGTGACTACGCGGTCAAGCGAGGCATTATTATCGCGGACACGAAGTTCGAGTGGGGACTTTCGAACGGCGAAATTATCCTTATTGACGAGGTCCTGACCCCCGACTCTTCGCGCTTCTGGCCGCAAGAGCAGTATCAACCCGGCAGGCCGCAACCCTCGTTTGACAAGCAGTTCGTTCGCGATTATCTGGAATCGACGGGCTGGCAGAAGAAGCCGCCGCCGCCGCACCTGCCTTTGGAGATCGTGAAGAGGACGAGCGAAAATTACCGGGAGGCCTTGCGCCGGCTCACTGGCGGCGACATCGGCTGAGACCGCTGCCCTGCCACCCGGCTCCGTGACATCATGGCCACATGGAACTGGCTCGATTGGACCCTGGTTGCCGTTGTCGTTTTGTCCACCGCCTTCGCCGTCCGAAAGGGATTTATTCGGGAGCTGATCTCGCTGGCGGCCGTCGTGGTGGGCGTCTTGCTTGCATCCCTGGAATATTCGCGTGCTGCGGGTTGGTTTGAGGATCTCACAAAGTCCCGGGAGGTGGCCCTGGCGGCGGGGTTTTTGCTGATTTTCCTTGCCGTTCTGGTGGCGGGAGCTTTGATCGCCAGCCTAACGCGTCTTCTGATTAAAACAGCGGGAGTTGAATGGTTTGACCGTTTCCTGGGCGGCCTGTTTGGAATTATTCGAGGCATCCTTGTCGATTGCGTGCTCGTGATGGCGCTCATGGCGTTTTCCATCAAAACCGAATCCGTCGAGCATTCGCGCCTCGCGCCTTACGTTTCCGCCGGCTCGCGCGTCATCGCGTTAGCAATGCCACGCGAAATCGAGAACGGTTTCCATTCCGGGTTCGAGAAATTCAAGCAGGCCGTCCTGCAAGCCAGCCGGCGCGCCGCAAAGAACGGCGACGCGCCTCTATAAAATTCGTGCGGTGGGAGCTTTACGTTGAAAGACCAACTTGACGCCTTGATCAACCAAATGATCGAACACGGGGTACACTACGAGGATGCGGTCAGTGAATTCCAGAAGCGCTTTCTTAAGAAAGTCCTCGAAAAACACAATGGCAATAAGTCGAAGGCAGCGCAGATTCTAGGCATCCACCGCAATACGTTGAGCCGCATAATGGGAGAAATCCGCGATAATCACCAGCCGAAACGCCGGAAGAATTCACGATAAAGCCGCCGCCGCTTAATGCCGCCAATTAAACGGGCTGACCGTTTCGCCAATTTCCTTTTCCTTATACCCGCAATCATGAGGGCCCTTGGCGGAAGCGCTGCCAGGAAACCGCGCATCATCGGTCTGATACCACTTTCACGTCAAACATAGCATTTAGAATTTGGGTGGCGCCTGCCTGGTGCTCTGAAGGGCGGAGCCTTAACACCGCCGCAAATGCGAACCCCTCACTCTCATCCCCTCTCCCGCTCTGGCGAGAGAGGGTGGACCGCGAAGCGGTGGGTGAGGACGCTGGCAGGGGCCTTCGAGGCCTGTGTTATACTTTGGTTAACCAGCCAGGTTGGCGGGTGCGGTGGTGCGATGGATGTCAGTAAAGCCGAGAAGGAACTCAGCGTTTATGAATCCATGGCAGCGCGATTTGACGTGGCGGCTAAAAAGCTGAACTTGGACGAAGGCCTCTGCAAGTACATGCGGTCTCCAAACCGCGAAATCATCGTTCACATTCCAGTCGAAATGGACCGGGGAACCCTGGAGGTCTTCGAGGGCTACCGCGTGCAACACAGCATTGCCCGCGGGCCGTCCAAGGGCGGAGTACGCTACAGTCCAAACGTCACTCTGGATGACATTCGCGGACTCGCCGCCGAAATGACCTGGAAATGCGCCGTGGTCAACATCCCCTTCGGTGGCGCCAAGGGCGGCGTAGTGTGCGATCCGGAAAAGCTCTCGCGCGGAGAGCTCGAACGCATCACGCGCCGTTACACCGCTGAGCTTTTGGGCTATATCGGTCCCGAGCGCGATGTTCCTGCGCCCGACATGGGCACCGATGAGCAGATCATGGCCTGGATGATGGATACGTATTCCATGCACGTCCGGCATACGGTGACGGCCAGCGTAACGGGAAAGCCGCTTGACCTGGGTGGCTCCCACGGCCGCCGCGAGGCTACCGGCCGGGGCTGCATGATCGTATGCGACCAGGCGCTCAAGCGCTTCGGCCGGGCGAGGGAATCCACCCGCGTCATCGTTCAGGGTTTCGGCAACGTGGGCTCGCAGGCGGCTCGCCTGATGCACGAGGCGGGCTACAAGATAATCGGCGTGGCAGACGTTCACGGTGGAGTCTTCAACGTCGGCGGGCTGGACGTTCATGCACTACTCGCGCACGCCCAGAAGTCAAAGACAGTGAAAGGCTTCCCAGGTGGCGAACCCATCGGCTCTTCGGAAATCCTTGAACAGGATTGCGACGTGCTGCTGCCCGCCGCGACGGAGAGCGTCATCAACAGTCACAATGCTTCCCGCATCAAAGCCCGCATTCTCGTGGAGGGGGCAAACAGTCCCACCACAGCGCCAGCGGACGACATCTTTTTCGAGCGGGGAGTTTTTGTGATTCCGGACATTCTGGCGAACGCCGGAGGCGTGACCGTCTCCTACTTCGAGTGGGTGCAGGACCGGCAGGGATATTTCTGGTCGGAAACCGATGTCAACGAACGGTTGAAGCAGATTCAGGTGGCCGCGTTTGACGACGTCGTTCGGTACGGCGAAAACCACAACGTGAACAATCGCATTGCTGCCTACATGCTGGCCATTGACCGCGTGGCTTTCAGCCTGAAGCATCGCGGCATTTACGCCTAGCGGACGGCGGGAATCCCGCCCAATTCATCACGCTCACAACAAGGCCGTTCAGCGGCGCTCCGCACTCAGCGCCGTGTGCGCCTGCTTGCTGACCACCACCTTGATGCCGCCTTTCGGCCTCAAGGTGATTGCCGGCGCTGGAACAACCTCTTGCGGGGATGCCAGTTCCAGATGGAATCGCTGCAGGGTAGTAACCATCAGCAGCGTAGCCTCCGCCGTGGCGAAGCCCGCGCCGATGCAAACGCGCGGGCCGCCTCCAAAGGGAAAATAGGCGAACTTCGGCAGGTGGCGCGCGAAGTCCTCCGTCCAGCGCTCCGGCTCGAATGCCTCAGGGTTAGGGAAAAAGCGCGGGTCGCGATGAGTGATCCACGGGCTTATCACCACGCTTGCTCCTCGCGGCACGCGGTAGCCGCCGATCTCGCAATCTCGCAGAGCAACGCGAGCCATGGCGTATGCCGGAGGGTAGAGGCGCAGCGATTCTTTAAGCACCCCTGCCGCGTAACTGAGTTTGGGAAGGTCGGCAGATACCGGAGAACGTTCCCCTATTATGGTTTCGATTTCCGCAAGCAGCTTCCGCTCAACAACCGGATGGCGTGCGAGCAGATAAAAAGTCCAGCAAAGGGCAAGCGAGGTGGTTTCGTGCCCGGCGAGGAGCAGAGTCATCACTTCATCGCGCAGTTGCTTGGGGCTCATCCTCTCGCCATGCTCGCCGCGAGCGGCAAGCAGCGAGGACAGCAGATCATTTCCCTCGCCTCCGCGCGCCAGCCGCTCCCGGGTGATGGCCCAGACAATGCCGTCCAGGCGGCGCACCGCCAGCCGGTAGCGCACGTTGCGCGGCGTGGGCAAGAAGCGGATGAGTGGAATAAGAATGCGCCCACGGCTGTTAAAGTCCATCACGGGTTTAAGGGCCTGCGCAACTTCCCGTGTTTTATCGCCAATTTCTACGCCGAACAGAGTTTTAGTCACGATCTCGAGCGTCAGTTGTCTCAAGTCCGCTTCGAGATCGCGCCTCTGGCCCGCTTGCCAGCTTTCAAGCATCCGCTCCGTGTAGCTCACCATGAGCCGCGCGTAAGATTCCACGCGCTCGCGATGAAAAGACGGCTGGCACAGGCGGCGCTGCCGGAGCCAGAAATCTCCTTCGCTGGTCAGCAGGCCATCGCCGAAAAGCCTCCGGTTCACCTGCAGGCCTCGTCCTTTCACAAAGTCACGGCTGTTCGTGACCAATACGGATTCGATGGCGTCAGGATGATTAACGAAAAAGACGTGAATGTGGAAGGCGCGATAGTGAAAGACGTCGCCGTAGCGTTTGGCCCAGCCGGAAAGTAGGCCGAGGGGATCACGCGAGCCGAGCGGGAAGCTGCCAATCAAGAAGCGGCCTGGAGGGCCCGGCGGAAACTGATGACGATCCATCGTCGAATGCGAAGCGCCGGGAACATTCATACGACCGGCGCCGGCGGCTTCACGCCGTCACCTGAACCTTCGAGGGCTTCGCTGGAATCCAGTAGATTTCCTCGCGGACGGATTCCTTCGGAAAGCCTCGGCGTTGCAGAATGCCTTTACAGTTCTCGATCATCTGCGGGTGGCCGCAAAGGTAGGCCGTAGTCTCGGAAGGCTCGAGTGCAAGCTCGTCGAGGTACTTGCGGGCGATATCCTCCACGCGGCCCACTTCGCCTTTCCAGGCGGCATCTTCCCAGGGGCGGCTGACACAAGGGATATAACGGAGCCATCCGGCATTTTGGCTAAACGCCACAAGCTCTTCCCGGTAGGCGAACTCCCACGACCGGCTGGCGGCCTGGATCAATACGATCTGGAGGTTGCTCGCGGCTGGCTCGCCGCGGGCTAGCGTCCGCGCCATGCTGACGTAAGGGGCGGCGCCCGTTACCGTGCAGAGAAGATAATGTTTCGCGTGGCCGCTCGCCTGGTCCAAAACAAAAAGGCCGCGCGCCTGCCGGCGCATCCACATGCTGTCACCCACGCCCAGCTCGTAAAGCAAAGGCGTGAGCTCGCCGTTCGGCACCAGCTCGAAGAAAAACTCCATCTCGTCTTCAAGAGGGCTGGAGACGATGGAATAGGCCTTTTGAATGACTTTGGCGCCGCGCTCCACGCCAAGAGTCGCGTACTGGCCGGGTTTAAAGCTCAATGGTTCCTCTGTCCGCACCCGGATCGACCACAGGTCCGCACTGTGGTCTTTTCGTGACACGATCTCAACCCTTTGGAATTTATCTGCAGGAACTGTCATGCCCGTCAGCACCGCTCCCTTCGAGAGAATCTATTCCATTCCCGGATCGCTGGATTGAAACAACCCAACTCCAGTGCCATCTAGCATACACTGAACCATGACAGCGGCAAACTTGCAAGGTGAGAAAAGCCAGGGCGGCGGCTTCATCTACGCAAGACATCTGCTGCGTTTATAATGGTGCGTTGAGACGGTGCCTATGGAAAACGATTTGTCCTCCTCGGAAGTTCAGGCCGGAGCGGAAATGCTCCGCGGTTTCTGGTACCCCGCCCTGCTCAGCGCTCGCGTCGCCCGGGGAGAAATGCGGCAGGCCATGTTGTTGGGCGAACCGCTCGTAATTGGCCGCGACGCGCAAGGCAAATCTTTCGCGATGCGCGACGCCTGTCCTCATCGCGGCATGCCGCTTTCCTGCGGCCGCCTGGAGGGCGACCTCCTGGAATGCGCGTACCACGGCTGGCGCTTTCACGTGCACAGCGGGCAGTGCCGCGAAATTCCTTCCTGGGTAGCTGGCGACAAGCTTAAAGTAGATCGCATCTTCGCCGCGCAGTTTCCCTGTGAGGACCAGGATGGGTACGTCTGGGTCTTCATCCCGGATTCGGCGAAGCGTGGCGAGCCGACGCCACCCGCTCCGCGCCTGCCGGTCTTCAGCCCGCGCTACCGCATCACTCACCTTTCGGCGGACCTGCCAGTGAACGTGGACCAGGGAATCATTGGCCTCATGGACCCCGCCCACGGTCCTTTCGTGCATCAGGCTTGGTGGTGGCGCAGCCGGCACAGCATTCAGCAAAAAGAAAAAGTCTTTGAACCCATTCCGAACGGCTTTCGCATCCGCGCCCACAAACCCTCCGCGAACAGCGGCGCCTACAGGCTGCTCGGCGTTTACGGGCAGCCTATCACGACGACCATCGAGTTCGTCCTGCCGAACATGCGGTTTGAACAAATCCATTGCGGTGACAAGTGGTTCTCGAGCCGGGCCACCGTGACCCCCATTGACGCTCAGAGCTGCCGCATCGACTTCTGCGCCGCCTGGAACGTCTTTCTGCACGTGCCCTTCATGGTCTCCATCTTCAGAACCTTCGCGCGCAGTTTCATCGGCCAGGACCAAAGAACCATGCAAATGCAGGCGCAGGGATTGAAATACCATCCTCGCCTCATGCTGATCGACGACGCAGACCGTCCTGCGAAGTGGTACTTCGAGCTTAAACAAGCTCATCTAGATGCCAAGCGCACCGGCCAGCCTATGAGACATCCAATCGACGGCCCCGTCACTCTGCGTTGGAAAAGCTGACCACGAGCGCAGCGATGCGCCGCCCGGTGTTATCAACCCCGCGAAGCTACTGAAGCTCACTTCAATTTCTTCCGATCATTATACATAACGACATAAGTCGTCGACGCTCGAAA
>NFUN01000145.1 GCA_002197525.1 Acidobacteria subdivision 13 bacterium RH2 MAG17b
AAATTCGGAAACAAAGTCTCTAGTCTCATCTACAGAGCCATCATCCACCACCAGAATCTCGAGAATCCCGTCCCGGGCGGTTTGCTGGGCGTAACCTTCAAGCGCTTTCTTAAGGATCGCTTTGCGGCTGTAAGTTGGAATTATTACGCTGAGCTTCGCTTCTGGCATACTGTCCCCGCATTTCTCCCCTCGGCTCTTTTTTGCCTTAGCCTACCACGACAGAACGCAGATGAACAAGGAATCTGACTGCCCGGCACAGCCTTCAAAATGCCGACCTGAAGGTCGGCGCTACGGCAAACTGAGTCGGCGTCCTATTTCGCGGAAGTGTACGGGTCAGTCCAGCCATGGCGGATGGCGCTGCCATGGCCGCCAGACCGCTTCAGTCTTCTGAAAATCGCCCAAGGATTGGAACCCCCGGTCTAACAGAAGCCGGGAGGTGCGCTCATCCTCCGGCGAGTTGTCATAACTCTTGCCCACCGGCTGCAAGTGCCGAAGCGTCGCCCAATCGACAATCCCCAGGCGCGCCCCTTGGGTTCTCAGATCAGACCACTCGATATCTAATCCCCATCCCATGCCTGAGCCTTCTGGAAATGGCAGAACGTGGCTCGCCCACTCACGATGGATGGCAACAGCGGGCCCGATCTCGATGAATGTTGTGAGCCGGGCCACCGCAACTGGCTTGTATAAGCTGAAAAACCAAAAAGCTCTCTGGCTATCAACCGCGTGGGCGGGTTGCGCAAGGGCCAGGCCCGCCCGCCCCGCGAGCGCAAGAAACAAGGAGATGGTTCCACGGACAAACTCAAAGTCATCATCCATTACGACGACCCAATCGAACTCAGATAAGTTCTTCCCCTGAGCTAGTCTATTGAGCAGCGGCATCCGCAGGCCCTTTCCTGCGCCCACAGAGTAAGCCTCAAGATCCGGATGGACCTTATCCAATGCCCACAACCGGACTTCCCACCCCTGCCTTTTCGCTTCCTCCAGGTGCGCCGCCACGATGGAAGCATTCTTGTACCGGTAAACGCACAGCAGCAAGACCTTCAATTGCGTCTGGGGAACTTGCCTTTGGACGGCGCCATCGAAAACCAGGTGAACGCCGGCTCCGGCAACCGGCCAGAGGTTTCGTACCAGGAAGGGGGCAATCTCCCTTTTGAGGGTTTGGAGAAAATCGGTCATGATCAGCCGCGTCTTCCCCCCGGATGCGCCAGGCGCGGTCCATTGAGTTTACCAGAACTTACGTGAGCCGTGCGGGCCAAACGGAAGAAGAAGCGTGAAGGGAGTCCGGCCACGAGAGAGCGGATGCTATGCTGGTGCGCCGGCATAGACCAGGCTTGTCCAAATTACGGTCTGCCTTTGGCGAAGGGTTCTGCGGCTCCGCCGCTTCCCACACCGGAATGTGCGGTGCCCTGGTCATAGACCGGCGCACCAGCAGCCAAACTGAACCATTACCCGCCGTCTCGCGATTGCTGTGCTAAAATGCGTGATCATGTTAGGATTTAGGTTTTCAATCGAAACCTATAGCCGAGAAGGGTGAATCACTCGTCCGTCATGGAACTCGCTCAAGCTAATACCGAATTGCACGCGGATATCAGAAGCGCCGTGCGCGAGCTGTGCCGGAGCTTTCCGGACGCCTACTGGCGGGAACTGGATGCCAAGCACGCCTATCCGGAGGAGTTTGTTCAGGCGCTTACCAAGTCTGGATATTTGGCCACGCTGATCCCCGAGCAGTACGGAGGCGCGGGCCTGGGGATCACCGAAGCCTGCATTGTGCTGGAGGAGATTCATCGCTCCGGCGGCAATGCCGGAGCCTGCCACGCCCAGATGTACATCATGGGCACGCTGTTGCGGCACGGTTCGGAAGAGCAGCGGCAAAAATACCTGCCCAAGATCGCCAGCGGCGAGCTTCGCCTTCAGGCGTTCGCCGTCACCGAACCTACAACCGGGTCAGATACCACCCGTTTGAAAACCCTGGCCGTGCGCAAAGGCGACCGGTATGTGGTGAAAGGGCAGAAAATATGGATCTCTCGCGCTGAACATTCTGACCTCATGCTCCTGCTCGCGCGAACGACGCTACTCGAACAGGTCAAAAAGAGGACGGAGGGACTTTCCACGATTCTCGTGGATTTGCGGCAAGCGGTGGGCCACGGCATGACCATCCGCCCGGTGCGCACCATGATGAACCACGCCACCACCGAGGTCTTCTTCGATGATTTGGAAGTGCCGGTTGAAAACCTGGTGGGCGAAGAAGGCCAGGGGTTCCGTTATCTTCTGGACGGTCTAAATGCCGAACGGATATTGATTGCATCCGAGTGCCTTGGCGACGGGCGATGGTTTCTGGAGCGAGCCTGCAATTACGCCAAAGAACGCGTGGTTTTTGGCAGGCCTATCGGCCAAAACCAAGGCATCCAGTTCCCTCTGGCGCGGGCTTACGCCAATGTGGAGGCTGCATCCCTGATGGTGGCTCGCGCGGCCAGCTTGTTTGACTCCAAGCAGCCGTGTGGCCCCCAAGCCAACATGGCGAAACTGCTGGCTGCGGACGCTTCCTGGGAAGCTGCCAATGCTACCGTTCAGACCTATGGCGGGTTCGGCTTCGCTGAAGAATACGACGTGGAGCGCAAGTTCCGCGAGACAAGGCTCTATCAGGTGGCGCCTATCTCCACCAATCTTATTCTGGCCTATATTGCCGAGCACGTGCTTGGGCTGCCACGATCGTACTGATGGCGCCGCTGTGCCGGTGCGCGAGGGCGCGATCATCCGAAGGGGAATCTTATTGAGAATTACAAGTTATAGTGAAGGCTTTTCTTGTAGCGCCGGTGTCCCCACCGGCGTCTTCCGGCGCTGAGGACAGCGCCGCTACAACTCAAAAACTGCAGTTGTCACACAGAGTGCTTGCCGGGTGGCCGAAGGCCGGGTGAGGGTGCTGCCGAACTTTTCAGGGCAGGATTTCAGAACGGGGTGAAAGTCAAAGCTATGGGCATCAAGCAAGGTTGGACAGGCCGCGTTTACGAAGACTTTGAAGTGGGCGACGTTTATCAGCATCCGTTAGGCCGCACCATACTCTCAGCCGACAATTCGTGGTTCACTCTCCTGACGCAAAACACGAATCCCGTTCATTTCGATCACGCTTATGCGGCTCAAACCGAATTCAAAAAGCCGCTGGTGAATTCCGCCTTTACGCTGGCGCTCGTCACCGGCCAAACGGTCACGGACCTTTCCCAAAACGCGATGGCCAACCTGGGATGGGACGAAGTGAGAATTCCAAACCCGCTTTTTGAAGGCGACACCGTCTATTCGCGCACCGAAGTGCTGGAAAAACGCGAATCAAAATCCCGCTCCAACGTCGGCATTGTCCGCGTCAAGACAACCGGGTTCAAACAAGACGGCACCGTGGTCCTCGAATTCAAGCGCACCTTCATGGTTTATAAGAGAGGGTGCGTTCCTCACAGCGGCGATCAATTTCCCGAACCTAAGACAGACTCTTCCAAGTAAGCGCAGACGTTAACCCAGGGCGCATCTGTCAATTATCCCGTGATTGACAGTGGGCTTTTCCCATCGGCAAAATCCCATGGTCAGCAAGGAGCTAACCGTGGTCACCCGCTTTGGCGCCGGACCGGGAGCGTTGTAGCGCAGCGTTCGTCGTTGAACGCTGCGGCTCGTTGATTTTCCCTTGCAACAAAACGCCGCAGGGTCGGACCGCGGACCCTGCGCTACAAGTAGGCGTTTTCATCGATTGGTATCCGCAGACGTCAAGAACACGACGACGCTACGCTTGCTCAACAGAGGGAGGGCAAGTTTCGCACAGCCGCTTACCGCGGGTGCTCTTGAGGCCATGGTCACGTGCCGCCGATTCATCTTTTAGGTTGATCTGCCGATGTCTAGGTAGAGATTAGCTGTGGCAGCGCTCGCGATGCCGGATGAGCGCCCATCCAGCGTTTGCACCTGCCGGGTTTTTGCGGGCGCGATTTATCTAAGGCGCATTCTTCAAGAGGACATTATGGCTTTACAGCAGCAAAAAACTGTGGATTTAGGTGGCGACGTAGTGGACCGCCCGAAGCGTTCCACTGAGCCGTCAGCGCCTGACGCAAAGCCTCCGCAAAACAAATCACAGGCCCTTATCGCGGAGTTCCAGCAGAGACTTCAGCACACGCTGGACGCCTTCAAGCAGAAAGCGGCCGTGCAGATCGCGGAGGAACTCCCGAAAGCCGCCGAGGGAATCGTCAAGCGCTCCTTAAAGGACTTCCAGAAGCTCAGGGAGGATCTGAAGGCGGCAGGCGCGGGGATTGCAGACGAAACTCGGAAGCAATTTTCTGACTTGGGGCTCGTCTCGCTCGACGCCTTCACGAAGCAGGCGAAATCCACAGCCGAAGCCGCGCGGAAAGAGATGGCCGCGTCCTATCAGGAGCAGTCGCAAACTGTGGCGCGGGACGCCGACGCCGCTCTGCGCTCTGTTCATGAAGCCGCCGGCCGGGCGCGCTCCGGCCTGCAGGAGGCCGCGGAGCAGGCACAGGCTGCCTTGATCGAGCAGCATCAGAAACAGGTTGCCGTACTCTCCGTCTCGGGCGTCAAAGATCTGGAACGCAAGGCGGAACGCTGCATCGAAGCTTTTGAAGCGCGGCTGGAAAGCACGCTGAACACGTTCAAGCGCCAGGCCACTGACCGGCTGGAGACCGAGCTTTCAAAGACCATCGCACACCTCGTCGAGCGTTCTGCGGGCGGGCTCCAAAAGCAGGTTGACGGCGAAACAGAAAGACTCCTTGAAAAACTCAGAACATCCGGAGCAGGGCTGATCGAAGATACCAAACAGCGCTTGGCAGCCGTCGAACAGGCTTCGATCGAGTCCGTTAACCAGACCGTCCAAACCGCCGCCGAAAAAGCAACCAGCCAAGCCGTTAAGGAAGTGGAAGAACAGGCTCGGGCTGTGATGGCGGGAAATACCGAGACTGCCGTCGCGCGCGTCGAAGCTGCCGGGAACAGGCTCCAGACCCAGACTGAGCAGACGGTGGAGGAATACCGGAAGCGGCTGGCGGAACTTTCCATGCAAACTCTCGAAAACTCCTGGCATAAGTTGGACTCCCAGCATGAAGCCTTTTCCGAGCAACTGCAAAACAACGTGCGTGAGATCGAGGAAAAGGCGTTGCAGCAGACCAGGCAAAATTTCGCCGTCTTTACCGCCCAACTTCTAGAGCAGAACTCCCAAGAGCTAAGCAGACAAACGGCTGTGGCTACCGAAGATATCAAAGATAAAATCAAATTGTCAGTTTCGAACCTCGCAGAAGAAGCCCGTAAACAGCTTCTTGCCGAGGCCCAGTGGTCGATGCATTCGTTGAAGGAAGCAACTGCCGAACAATGCCAGGCGCAGCTCAACCAGATCGGCAAAGACTTTGGGACCAACAGCCGGAAGAAGCTCAACGCGGAACTTGAAGACTCAATCAGAAAATATCGAAAGCTAGCGCAATCCCAGCTTGATGAACTTTCACGGGTAAGCATGGAAAGGACGGGGCAGGCGTATATCCAGGCTGGTCCGGCGCCCGTTCGCAGTTCGATCGGCGGCAAGGTGGCGCTCGCCTTTGCGGCTATCGCTCCCACGCTGCTGTTTCTCTATTTCGTCAGCCGGCCGGTGATGAAGCTCAGGCCGGAGCCGCCCGCTGATTTCCTGGCCGTCTCTACAGAATGGGGCGCGCGGCGCCACAACGCTGCGGACAAGCTGGCGCGGGCGTACTGGGATTGGGCCGCGTTGCACCTTGTGCCGCAGTATCCCTATGGAACGAAGCTCCCGGAACAACCGCCGCTGGGTTTCGACGTTGAGGGAAAGGACTTTCCAAGCGGCGTCGATTCGGATCTCACGCGGCTGAGTTACTGGAACGAGTTGCGTAAGCTATGGGTGCAGCCGCAGTCTTGGACCAAGATTGAGGTGTGGGATAGGGAGTGACTGGCGTGCCGGACTCCGGTCGCGTTCGAGCGGGGGCGAAGGCGTTGCCGCGCTCACTCACCCTGCTTTGCGAGCGAACTATCCAGCCACTGGAGATAATCTGCGGAGCCGTCAACGATCGGCAAGCTGATGACTTCCGGAGTTGCGTAGGTGTGGATTTTCAGCACAGCGGCTCGCACGGCGTCAAAGAGGCCGCGGCTGGTCTTGATGACGAGCAAATATTCGCGATCGTCGGCCAGCTTGCCCTGCCAGCGGTAAACCGAGTGAATGGGCGAACTAATATTGACGCAGGCCGCCAAGCGCGATTCCACGAGATGCCGGGCGATCTTCTTGCCTTCGCGCAGGCTGCCAGTGGTCACTAGAACTACGATCTTGTCCGTCACGCGTCTTTCCTCCCCATTCTTGTTTTGATCGCGCCTTTTGCTTCTGATGAAAGCCGGATACCACCAAACAGCCCGGTGTAACGCCGTCTTGACCACGGCAACCACGAGCGCGGACGCGGTTTTTTATTGAACCTCAGACTCCGCAGGTATATCCTGAGCCGAGAGGCAAGGCTGCTGGCCCGCGGCGCAGAAAGACTGGCGGGCAGATTCAAATGCTGGCCGGCGGCGTGCAAAGATGAAAACTCTCGATTGGCGCAGCGAAGGGTTCCGGCGATGGGCCGTCCTGGCGGGAATGTTGATCGCCATTGCCCTTGTCGTGCACTCTATTTTCGGCGAGAACGGATTCTTAACCCTGCGCCAGAAGCGCCGCGAATATAAGAGCCTTTCGCATCAAATCGTGCAACTCAAGCAGGAAAACGGCTCGCTCGAAAAAGAAGTCCAGGGGCTCAAGTCCGACCCCGCCACCATCGAGCGTTACGCGCGCGAAGAACTGCACATGGCGCGGCAGGGAGAAGTGATTTACATGTTGCCGCAGCAGCCGGCGAAAGGCGGCGACGCCGCGCTCACCCCTGGTCCTTCCCCAAAACCCTGATCTGCACCACGCCGGTTTTTTTCAGCGAAGCCATTCAGCGGAAATCTCGTTGCGGTACCGAAGTAGCTTAGTGCTGCTGTTCGGAATTACGGCGCCGTATTCTTTGTGCCAGTAACCCCTCACCCGTCCCGCGACGCGGTCCGCCCTCTCCCCCTGGGAGAGGGCCGGTAGTATTCCTCCTTCGAAACGCAGCCCTCTCCCTGCGGGAGAGGGTGGCGCGGAGCGCCGGGTGAGGGAAAATACGTAACCGTAATTCCGAACAGCAGCACTTAGCGGACCACGCCGGCGACCGGGCTGGAAGCTGTGGCGTAGAGCTTCTTCTCCATGCGCCCGGCGAGAAGCGCGTTGCGCCCGGCGATAACTGCGTACTTCATGGCCTCCGCCATCAAGACAGGGTCTTCAGCCGCGGCGATGCCAGTATTCATCAAGACCGCGTCTGCCCCTAATTCCATGGCCACGG
The DNA here is from genome assembly GCA_002197525.1 of Acidobacteria subdivision 13 bacterium RH2 MAG17b. Lineage (GTDB taxonomy): Bacteria > Acidobacteriota > Terriglobia > UBA7540 > UBA7540 > RH2-MAG17b. Next base: position 7,365 of record NFUN01000145.1, read on the forward strand.
CAGCGTCCGAGGCGGTTCCCACTCCGGCGTCCAGGATGAGGGGCACCTCGCTGATCATTTCCCGAAGTATCTGAAAATTAGCCGCGTTTTGAATGCCAAGCCCTGAGCCGATGGGCGCACCGAGCGGCATGACTGCGGCGGCGCCGGCGTTGATGAGGCGGCGCGCCGCGATCAAGTCGTCGTTCGTGTAGGGCAGCACCACAAAACCCTCGCGAGCCAGCGCCTCGGTAGCCCGGACCAATTCGAAATTATCCGGAAAGAGCGTCTTTTGATCTCCAATGACCTCGAGTTTGATCCAGTTTGATAATCCCACTTCCTGCGCCAGCCGGGCCGTGCGGATGGCTTCTTCCGCCGTCGAGCAGCCGGCTGTGTTCGGTAGAATGAAGTATTTCTTGCGGTCGATGTAATCCAGCATCGATTCTTTGCTGCGATCGTTCAGGTTCACGCGCCGGACCGCGACGGTGACGATTTCCGCACCCGATGCTTCATGCGCGCGGGCCATTTCCTGAAAGCTGCGATACTTTCCCGTGCCCACGATCAGCCGCGAATGGAATTCACGACCGGCGATTTTAAAAACATCTTTGTCCATGGGATTGCCTCACGCTCATTCTATGAGCCACTCTGTTAAATTGCAATTCCTCGAATAGAGTTGGCAGAGCCCGCGGCTCCGCCGCGCCCGCCTCGTTGCATATTTATACATAACGACATAAGTCGTCGACGCTCGAAAGCTGGTGCGCCGGTCTGCGACCGGCGGATTTCGGCGCTCATAGAGCGCCGCACAGCAAATGGCCGTCGCCGACTTATGTCACTCTGTATAGAATCGTTCGAATCGCATGTCGCCTGAAAGCCCTGAAAGCAACGGCCGGCGAAAACCGCTTGGGACTGCGCGGCTGCTTGAGCGGGCGATAGCCCGATGATATTCTGAAAACAATATGGCCGACCTGCTAACGGGAGTCCTGAAAGATGGCTCTGGATCCGAGCTGGAGCGCCACCGCGCCCTGCTTGAAGTCGCGGAAGCGATTTCCGTCCACCGCGACCTGCCCGCGCTCTTCCGCAGCCTTGCCGGACTCCTCCATAAGGCTGTGCAATTCGACTCCGTTCTCCTGGTGTTGCACGACGCCGAGCGGTCGCTGATGCGGCTCCATATTTTGGCCACGGAGGAAAGCGCGACGACGGATCCTGAATCGACGCTGCCGGTCGAGGACTCGCCCGGAGGAATGGTATGGCGCACGCAACAGCCGGTTGTTCTTTCCGACGTAGAACTCGAGACGCGGTTCCCGAGCGTGACCGCTTTGGTGCGCAAACACGGTGTCCGGTCGGTTTGCATTTTGCCACTCACTAGCGCGCAGCGCCGGTTGGGGGCTATAGGCTTCGCAAGCAGCCAGCCGGATGCTTACAACAGCGACGACCTCGCGTTCCTCGAGCAGGCGGCGCGGCAAGTGGCGGTGGCCGTAGATAACGCGCTCAATGACGCTCGCGCGCAAAGCTACCAGCAGCAGCTTGCGCGCGAGCGTGACCGCCTGCAAGTGCTGCTCGAAATCACCAACGCCGTCGTTTCCACACTTGACCTGCGCGGGCTTTTTCCTGCGATTTCCGCCTGTCTACGCCGGGTGGTAAAGCACGATTACGCCAGCCTTTCCTTAATCGAACCGGATGGCGAACGCCTCCGTCTCTACGCTCTCGATTTCCCCGGCAGCAAGGGCGTAGTGCAGGAGCACATGGGGGGGAGCGTGGATGAGATTCCTCCCGGCCGGGCGGTTGAGACTCGCAAACCTTACGTCGTCCGGGAGGGAGAGCCCGGATTCGACGTGTGTTCGGAAGTGGCCTGCCTACACAAGGCGGAGGGCCTGAAGTCCGCGGCTTTCATCCCGCTCATCAGCCGTGAGCGCGTGCTCGGCACGCTGAACGTAGCTAGCCGCCAGGGGGATGCGTTTCCAACAGGTGATATCGACTTGCTCGTTTCAGTGGCCAGCCAGATCGCGATCGCCGTCGAGAACGCCGTCGCCTACCAGGAGATCGCCGAGCTTAAAGACCGGCTTGCCGAAGAAAAGCTTTATCTCGAAGACGAAATCCGCACCGAATACAACTTTGAGGAGATTGTGGGTGAAAGTCCCGCCTTGAAGCGCACGCTCCGGCAGGTTGAGACGGTAGCGCCGACAGATTCCACGGTTCTGATCCGGGGCGACACAGGGACAGGAAAAGAACTCGTCGCGCGCGCGATCCACCAGCTCAGCCCGCGCAGCGCGCGCACGTTCGTGAAAGTCAACTGCGCCGCCATCCCCTCTGGTCTGCTCGAAAGCGAACTTTTCGGCCATGAGCGCGGCGCCTTTACGGGCGCCATCGCGCAAAAGATCGGACGCTTTGAACTGGCCCATCGCGGTACACTCTTCCTCGACGAAATCGGTGACATTCCCTTGGAACTGCAGCCGAAGCTCCTGCGCGTGCTGCAAGAGCACGAGTTCGAGAGGCTTGGGAGCGCAAAAACGATACGAGTGGACGTCCGCGTGGTCGCGGCTACGAACCAGGACCTCACCCGCATGGTCGAAGAGCGCCAATTCCGCAACGACCTTTTCTACCGCCTGAACGTCTTCCCGATTTACGTTCCACCCCTGCGCGAGCGCACCGGCGACATTCCCCAACTGGTGCGATACTTTGCCCAAAAATACTCGCGGCGTATGAACAAAAGCATCGAAACCATTCCCGCCGAAGCCTTGGATACGCTCGTACGCTACCACTGGCCCGGAAACGTGCGAGAGCTCGAAAACCTGATCGAGCGCGCCGTCATCCTTACACAGGGCTCTGTATTGTACCTTCCGCTTGCAGAACTGCAATCCACAAGCCAGGAATCAGTTTCTCCGCCCGTCCGCACGTTGGAGGAAGCTGAACGCGACCACATCCTTCGCGTCCTTTGGGAAACTGACTGGGTGGTGGGCGGGCCGACGGGGGCCGCAGCCCGCCTGGGCATGAAACGCACCACGTTACAGTCTAAAATGCGCAAACTGAACATATCCCGCCCTCGATAGACGCACTCTTGTTATTCCCTAGAATTCTCAATTAGTGCCATGGTTTTAGTGGCGATATTTCGGCACGTGGCGATATTTCGGCACAAGCATACTAGACAACTCTGAAAAACCTTCACCAGCAATATTTAATCATCCACTTTATTTTAAGCAACTTAAACAGATATTAAGCCACTTCTTTGGATTTGGAAGCTCCCATGCCTTCAACAAATCATCGGAGGAAGGTAGACTTGCTTAAAATCACTATCGAAAAGACGGGTGCCGCCCTTCGGCTGAAGCTTGACGGAAAACTCTCAGGACCGTGGGTGGCTGAACTTGAAAAAGCTTGGTCCGAACTGGCCGAGGCTGCCCGGAACGGCTCCACAATCGTCGACCTTACCGAAGTTACCCATATTGATGCCGAAGGCCGGCGACTACTCGCCGAAATGCATCAACAGGGCGCCAAGCTAAGAGGTTGCGGCATAATGATCCGGGACATCATTGAACAGATTGAACTTTCCGCCAGAGCCTCGAAGACGAAGCCAGACTGAGCAACCGAACGATTTGAGCAATGGAGCGCCGAAGGCATTGCAAAGGCGTGTGCCGCAGCGGCAAACCACACTCAGCCAAACCGGAAGGTGGGAAAGGCAAAAACTTCATGAGCTGGAAACGTCACGCAGGAGAAATACTGAAGGCCATCGCGCTCGCGACGGCACTGACCGGATTCGGCGTGCAGGCAGGCGGCCAGAGCCAGCCGCCGGCGGCTGGCACGCTGAGCTATCAATCCCCCGTGGTTGCGTCTTCCGCCGCTTCCGGATCAAACCCGGTCAGCGCCATTAGTACGCCGCAGAACCCGTTTTTCGGCAGCGTAGCCACGGGCAAGGCCACTTCGGGGGTTTTGCCTCTGTCTCTGAGAGAAGCTATCGAGCGAGGTTTGAGATACAACCTGGGCCTGCTCCTGGATGAACAATCAACACAGGCCGAGCGCGGCGTGCGCTGGCAGGCTCTGAGTAAGCTTTTGCCTCACTTGACCACCGGCACAACCGAAACCCGCCAGCAGATTGATCTTCAGGCGCTCGGCTTTCCCGGCGGTTTTCCTGGGATTCCGACGATCGTCGGTCCGTTTAGTACGTTTGACGCTCGGGCGTTCCTGTCCTCACCGGTCATAGATTTTCAGCATTGGCGCAACGAGCGGGCAGCCTCAGAAAATGTCCGCGCCGCGGAATACTCAGAAAAGGACGCACGAAATTTGGTGGTCCTGGTGGTGGGAAACGCCTACCTTGTAGCGAATGCCGGCGCAGCGCGAGTTCAATCCGTAGCTGCAGAAGAAAGGACCGCCCAGGCGCTCTACCAGCAGGCGGTAGACCGCTTTCATGCTGGATTGAGCCCCGAGATTGATATGCTGAGGGCTCAGGTCGAACTGAAGTCGCGCCAGGAGCAGTTGCTCGCCGCCCGCAACGAATACGCCACAGAGAAGCTGGACCTGGCGCGAGCCATCGGGTTGCCATCCGGCCAGCATTATACGCTGACCACGAGGACGCCCTATGCGCCCTTCGCGGGAGTAAGCCTCGAAAAGGCGCTGGCGGACGCTTACCGTAATCGTCCAGATTATCAGGCTGCCCTCGCCCAAGTACGCGCCGCTCGGGCGCAGCGCCGGGCCATCACCGCCGAACGGCTGCCGTCGGTCACCTTCAATGCCAACTTTGGCGACATCGGCCTGACTCCTGCTAACTCCCACGAGACATTTCTCGTGGCTGGCACGCTGCACATTCCTGTGTTTCAGGGCGGCAAAGTGCACGGCGAACTATTGCAGGCCGACGCGCAGCTACACCAGAAGCAGGAACAGCTCTCCAATCTTAAGTCACAGATCGATTACGATGTACGCACTGCGCTGATGAACCTTCAAACCGCGGCCGATGAGGTTCAGGTAGCGCGCAGTAACATCGCCCTGGCAAATCAGACCCTTACCCAGGCTCAAGACCGGTTTTCCGCCGGCGTCACCGACAACATCGAAGTAGTGCAGGCGCAGGAAGCGGTAGCCAACGCCAATGAAGTCTACATCTCGAGTCTATATCAACATAATCTCGCCAAGGTCGCGCTCGCGAGGGCGGTGGGCATTGCCGAGCAAGCCGTGCTGCAATATTTGGGAGGAAAGTGAATTATGGCGCAACGAACCGATGTGGAACCAACCGCCACGCGACCCGAGATGCAACCTCCGGGCACAACGAACGAGGGAGGAGTTGTCCTGGGCGCCGACGCGAGACCAGCGGCTACGCCGAAATCCAAGCTGCCGATTATCCTGGCAGTTTTGGTCTTGATCGCCATCTCCATTCTGATCTGGCGGCATTACGCCGGCTGGGTCTCGACCGACGACGCCGAAATCGAAGGCCATATTTATCCCGTCAGCGCCCGCATCACAGGTCACGTCATCCGGGTAACCGTGGATAACACGCAATGGGTGACGAAGGGGACGGTGCTGGCGCAGTTGGACCCGCGGGACTATCAGGTGGCGGTTGAGCGCGCAAAGGCGAAACTGGCGAACGCGGAAGCCGCGGCGGAAGCCGCACGAGTGGGCGTCCCGATCAATTCCGTCAATACGCTCAGCCAGGTTCACTCCGCCGGGGCGAATGTAGAAGGCGCACAGGCCGGCATTGGCGCTGCGGAAAAGCAGTTCCAGGCGGCGGAGGCCCGGCTCCAGGCAGCCGAGGCTGACAATGTGAATGCGCAGTTGAACCTCAAGCGCTACCAACAACTCGTCGGCAAGGCGGAGGTTTCCAGGCAGCAATATGACCAGGCGGTGGCGGCGGCTAAATCCAGCGCCGCCACTGTGGCGGCCGCGGATGCCAGCGCCGCTGCCGCCGGGCAGCAAGTGGCACAGATGCACAGCCGCCTGACCCAGGCGCATGCGGAGTTGCGCTATGCCCAGACGCGCCCTCAGCAGTTGCGCGCCACGCAAGCCCGCGCCGATGCCGCAGTTGCCGCGGTGCGGGAAGCCGAAGCCGATCTTGAGCAGGCCGAGCTCAATTTGCAGTACACCACGATCGTCGCGCCGGTTGACGGCATCATCGGCAAACGCACGGCAGTAGCCGGCCAGAATATCGAGCCAGGCCAGGCGCTCATGGCTATCGTTCCTACCAAGGAGATCTGGGTCACTGCCAACTTCAAGGAAACCACCTTGCGGCACATGCGGATTGGCCAACCTGTAAAAATCCACGTGGATGCTTACGGGCGCGACTACGACGGGCACGTAGTGGGCATTGCCGGCGCGACCGGAGTGCAGTTCAGCTTGCTGCCGCCCGAGAACGCCACCGGAAACTATGTGAAGGTCGTGCAGCGCGTGCCGGTGCGGATCGTTTTCGACAAGGGGCAAGACCCGCAGCACCTGCTCAGGGTCGGCTTGTCCGTCGAGCCCCGCGTAGGGGTGAAGTGACATCCGGCGCGCGGCGAAGCGCCGCGACGGGTTAGGAGCGCCGCCCCTGTTGTAATTCTTACTGGGCGGAATGAGTAAGATCCGCTTAAAAGAGAAATCCATTGAACTCCCATCCTGGAACCGAGTGGAAATCCAGCGTTAACCCCTGGATTATCGCCGCCACCGTGATGCTGGCTACCTTCATGGAGGTGCTCGACACCAGCATCGCCAATGTGGCTCTGCCTCACATTGCCGGGAGTCTTTCTGCCAGCGTGGACGAAAGCACCTGGGTGCTGACTTCCTACCTGGTCTCGAACGCCATCATCCTGCCGCTCACCGGATGGCTTTCCACTCTCTTCGGCCGCAAGCGATTCTACATGGGCTGCGTGATCATCTTCACGCTGAGCTCTTTTCTCTGCGGTCTGGCGCCCAACCTGCCGACGCTCGTCGCTCTCCGCGTGATTCAAGGGGCTGGCGGCGGCGGATTGCAACCGGTTTCGCAGGCCATTCTGGTGGAAAGCTTCGACCGCAAGCGCCAGGGCATGGCGATGGCGGTTTACGGGATGGGCGTGGTGGTGGCGCCGATCATCGGTCCCACGCTCGGCGGCTGGATTACGGACAACTACTCCTGGCGCTGGATCTTCCTCATCAACATTCCTGTCGGCGTCATCTCGCTGCTGATGACCTCCACGCTAATCAAGGATCCACCCTATCTCGTGCGCAAGCACTTGAAGGAATTGCGCATCGACTTTATGGGGCTCGGGCTGCTCGGCGTGGGCCTGGGCTTTTTGCAGGTGATGCTCGATAAGGGTCAGCGGGATGATTGGTTCGGCTCGCACTTCATTGTGGCCTGCGCAGTGCTGGCTGTAGTCGGGCTGGTGGGAGTGGTGCTGTGGGAGTTGCGGCAAAAAGACCCGATCGTCGATCTGCGTTTGCTCAAAGACAAAAACTTTGCCGTCGCCACCCTCACCATGTTTGCGCTCGGACTCGTGCTTTACGGCACCACGGTCTTGCTCCCCATCCTGGCGCAGACGATGCTTGGCTACACGGCGGAGCTCAGCGGTTTGGTTCTCTCGCCCGGCGCGGTGATCACCATGATGACCATGCCGCTGGTCGGCTGGCTGCTCGGCCGCTTTGAGGCGCGCTGGCTCGTAGTCTTCGGCCTTGTGGTGCTTTCGATCGGGATGTTCCGGCTGGCCTCCATCAATCTGAACGTCAGCTTCTGGATTCTGGTCGGAACCTGGTGCATTTCGCGGGCGGGTCTGGGATTTATCTTTGTGCCCATCAACGTGATGGCGTTCTATTTCGTCCCCAAACAGAAGACCAACAACGCGACCGGGATCATCAACGTGGCGCGCAACGTCGGTGGCAGCGTGGGTATTTCTCTGGTGACTACATTGCAGGGCAGGTTTGCCCAAATTCATCAGAACAGGCTCGTGAGCCACCTCACGCCCTACGATCCTGCCTACAGGTCCTTCCTGGGCGGATCCTCCCAGATGCTCCAGGCGGCAGGATCGAGCGCGGCGCAAGCCTCCGCCCAAGCGCGCGGACTGATTTACAGCGAGCTGCTCCGGCAAGCCTCTATCCTTTCCTACATTGACGTTTTCTGGCTGCTGGGCATCACCTGCCTAGTCATGATCCCGCTCATGTTTCTCTTGAAGAGGATGCGGCCCGGCCAGGCCGCCGTGCCCGTCCACTAATCTTGGCCTCACACACGCCGCCTAGCCCAAGCCTCGCGACTATCACGCAGACTGCGCATGTTAGGTAGAAGGTTTTCGAGGAATAGCCAATAAAAACCGGGGACAACGCAAGACTCATACCGATTTGATGTCACACCAAGCTAAAATCTGGGTGGCGCTCGTGTATACTGCCGAAGATCAACTTCTCTGATGTGAGGCCACCATGCCCGCTGGACCCGCTGCCCCACCGCGCCTCGATCTTGAGGACCTGGCGCGAGCCCGCTTTGAAGACTTAAGCGATGCCGAGCTTAAGCTGCTTCGCGCCGCGCCGAAGGGTGAGTTGGCCGTCTGCGGCCCAAACGCCGAAGACGACGATGCCGCGAACGACCCGAGCAACGGAGACACATGGGGCGCCGAGCGCGCCATCCACGCCGAGCTGATGCGCTGGCTCGCACGCGACCGCGAAGCGGCTGAGCGTGTGGACCCCAAGGGCCTTCAGATTTACGGCGCGAAAATTACCGGCCAGCTCGATCTTTCTCTAGTCGTCGTGCCTTTCGCCCTCGTCCTGGCGCGCTGCCGCCTGATGGAAAACCTGAGCCTGACGAACGCCCAGATTCCAGTCCTGGCTCTTCCTGGTTGCCGGGCGCTCTCGCTCACCGCCGACCGGATCAACGTGAAGGGCGGGATCTACCTTCGGCAAGGGTTTCACGCCCACGGCGAGGTGCGGCTGCTCGGCGCGCAAATCGGCGGCGATCTCGATTGCAGTGAAGGCTGGTTCGTGAACCCGCTACGGACGCGAACCACCAAAGGCGGCAAGGTCGAGAGAGTGCCAGGGACTGGTATGGCGCTCAACGCCGACGGCATCAATGTGAAGGGCAGCGTCTTCCTTCGACAGGGGTTTCACGCCCAAGGAGAGGTGCGGCTGCTCGGCGCGAAAATCGGCGGCGATCTCGACTGCACCAGCCCAAACCCAGGTTGTACTCTTCACTGCCGCGCGCTCGGCGCGAAAATCGGCGGCGATCTCGACTGCACCGGCAGCAGGTTCGAGAACCCGCCGCAGACGCGAACCACCAAAGGCGGCAAGGTCGAGAGAGTGCCAGGGACTGGCACGGCGCTCAACGCCGACGGGATCAACGTGAAGGGTAGCGCCTTCCTCAGCGGCGAGTTTCACGCCCAGGGCGAGGTGCGGCTGGTCGGCGCGAAAATCGGCGGCGTTTTCTCGTGCATCGGTGGCGGGTTCGAGAACCCGCCGCCGGAGGGCGTGGAGGGCAGCGGCAGGGCGCTCAGCGCCGACGGGATCAACGTGAAGGGCGGCGTCTTCCTTCAGCAGGGGTTTCACGCCCAAGGCGAGGTGCGGCTGCCCGGCGCGCAAATCGCCAGCGATCTCTCGTGCATCGGCGGCACGTTCACCAAGCTGACTGCGCAAACGGCTACGATAACGGGCAATTTTGTTTGGTGTGACGTGCGCCAGCCGGAAGGGGCGGCGCTTGTGCTTGACCTCATGAACGCTTCGGCCGGGTCGATTGCGGACGACAAGGCGAGCTGGCCAGCCCCAGGAAACCTCCTTCTCGACGGCTTCGTTTATAAGCGCATTTCAGAGGGGCCACGCGATGCCAAAACGCGCCTTGAATGGCTGGGACTGCAAAAACCGTTTACGCCGCAGCCCTATCGCCAGCTTGCTAAAGTCCTGGGCGAAGAGGGCGACCCGCGCGGGGCGCGAGAAGTCCTGTATGAAATGGAAAAAGCCTTGAGACGGGAGGATGCTAAAAAGCTCAAGGGCTTGCGGAGATGGGCGGCGCGGGGCTGGAGCGGCCTGCTGAGGTTAACAATCGGGTATGGCTATCGCACCGGAACAGCATTTCTGTGGCTCGTCATATTGGTGATTTTGGGCACCCTCCTGTACCGTACGGGCGAGGTTTTCAGGGCCATGACGCCTACCGAAAAGGAAGCCTACTCCTCCTTTCGAGGCGTCGGCCAGCGGCCGCCATCTTAACCAGGCTTTTAATTCGCTGATTTATTCGATCGAGAATTCCTTTCCGCTCGTCAAGCTGGGTCAGGCGGACCGCTGGCAGCCTGACCCGGAAACCAGGAAGCCGGGGCCAGCGGCCGGGAGTTGGTTGTGGCGCCTTGCGCGGTGGGTCGGCTCGCCGGGATTTCTCCGATGGTTCCGGTGGATCCAGATATGCGCCGGGTGGTTTTTCGCCACGATGTTCGTTGCTGGCGTGACGGGCGTTGTCCACAGAGATTGAGCGCGGGTGGCAGACTCGATCAAGAGCCGCAGAGTTCGTGCTTTTCGAACTCCGCCACCCCCCGGATCAAAACTCTACCTATGACGTAAAATTGGTATCAGGCACCTGTAAAGAGAATGCTGGCGCTCAAGGCTCGCGAGGGAGGTGTTTGCGGCTTGAGCGGGCGGCGGCGGTTTTTCAGGCCGCCGCGCCACGAATGCGCGCTTCCGAAAGCAGCGCGCTTAAAAAATCCACATCACTAACGGGTCGCCGCCAGCTGCTGCTGGAAGGCGCCTTTCGGAGTGCTGATGTAGCCCACGACCTTGTGGGGTGCAATCTGGTAGACAACCAGCTCGTCAAAGCTGTGCGTGTTTTGCGGCGCAAAGAACATCGGCTGATCGATAGCCAGGTTCTTCCGCGTCACTTTCATGTCGTTATAAACCATATCGAGATTGAAGGTGTGATGACCGGTGTTCGACTTCTTGAGCACGAGGCCGATACCTGCCACGTTCGCGCGGTGATTCTGGGTGAGGGTAAACTCGTAATAGTCGCGCGACCCGAGCTTTTGCAGCTCTACGATATCCTGATGGTTCGTGGCGATCATGGTGCCGAGCTTGCTGCGCGCCATTCCGAGATCGGAAGTCAGCGTACCGACGGTACGTTTGGTGCTAGCGAGATCGTTCTGCGTAGCGGATACGTTCTGGCTGAGCGTCCCAACCTGCTGTTGGTCAGCCTTTTGGGAAAGCTCCTGGCGCAACTCTACCGCGCTCTGGTTTTCTTGCTGGGCGAGCTTTCGCACCAGGGAGCCCGCATAATGGGCGTTCACCAGCGCCTTCCTTTCCGTGGCGCTCATCTGAGTGGTTGTGCTCTCAAGCTCGCTGCGTAGCTCGTCGAGCGACTGCGCGTTGGAGTTTTCGAGATCCTGAACCTTCTTCGCGAGGTTGTCGTTTACCTGCTGCGCCATCCTGGCTTGGTCTGCCTGAAGAGACGTGCGCAAAGAAAAGAAACTGCTCAAAGCATAGATTTCCCCGGCGACCAGCAACGCGAGAATCACGAAGACGGCCGTGAATTTCCCCGCCTGGCCCGATTTCTGTTCTTGGGTCGCGACGGGCTTCTGCTCTGGAGACGCATCAAGGATTCCCATAAATCCCTCCGTGGCTAAGATCTCAGAATGCGTGCATTGTGAAGGAAGACCTTAACCTGACCTTACCACTGAGCAACTGTAATGCCACTTAACTCCTCCGGTAATTAACTGAGAAGATTCAGGATGTGGCGCCAATCAACAAGGGTTAGCCGGCCTTTCGCAGCAAATCTTACGCGAGGATGTAAAAATTTCGGGGCCGCCGGAGCCAGGAACGAAAACCTCGATGGCGTGGCCTGCGACGCTAATCCTCGGATTCGCGGGCCGGCTTTTTGCGCGGCGCCCGCCCGCTCACCCACCCTTTCTTGTTCACTTGCCGCGCACGGGCGACTGCCAAAGATTCCGGAGGCACATCTTCGGTGATGGCCGATCCGGCGGCCACGTAAGCGCCTTGCCCAATCTCGATGGGAGCGACGAGCATGGAACCGCTTCCTATAAACGCACCATCCCCGATGATAGTATGATTCTTCTTTTCGCCGTCATAGTTGCACGTCACGGTGCCCGCTCCAACATTGACGCGCTCGCCGAGCGTGGCATCGCCCAGGTAGGTGAGATGCAGCGACCGGCTTCCGCGCCCGACGCGCGTTTTCTTGACCTCGACGAAATTGCCGATCCGCGCTTCAGCGCCGATTTCAGCGCCTTCCCGCAAGTGCGCAAATGGCCCGATGCAGGCGCCGGAAGCCACCTCAGAGCCAGCCAGCACGGAAAATGGCCGCACCGTCACTCGCTCGCCCAGCTTGCAATCCGTAATGAGCGCGTAAGGCTGCACCAGGCATTCGCGGCCGAGTTGCGTGCGGCCTAGCAGGTGAGACCCAGGCTCAATCCGGCTGTCGCGGCCGATCTCCACTCCGTCATCGATCACCGTGGTCCTGGGATCGACGATGGTCACGCCATCGCGCATCAGCGCTTCGGCCTTGCGCCGCCGGATGAATTTTTCCACTTTCGCCAGCTCCGCCCGGTCATTCACGCCCAATACCTGCCGCGACCGCTCCACCGGAAAAGCCGCCACTTTCAACCGCCGCCGGTTGAAAACCTGCACCATGTCAGTAAGCAGAAATTCCCTCTGCGCGTTGATATCCGTTAGCGAGTTGAGATGTTCGAGCAGCGGCTTGCGGGAGAAGCAGATGATGCCGGAGCTGACCTCGCGAATCCGCCTCTGCGCGGGCGGGCAGTCCTTCTGCTCCACGATGGCGCGCACGCGGCCTCCGGAAGAGCGGATAATGCGGCCGTAGCCTTCGGGATTTTCGAGCCGCGTCGTGAGCACCGCGGCGGCCGCCCCGGACTGCGCGTGAAACACGGCGAGCTGGCGGAGCGTTTCAGCCGTCAACAACGGCGCATCACCCACCAGCACGATTACGGCCGGGCTCGTGTCCTTTTCAAGTTCCGTCCGCGCCGCCATCACAGCGTCTCCCGTGCCGCGCTGCTCGCGCTGGACTATGAAAGCAAGCTCAGGCCGGGCGAAAGCCGCCTGCACCCTGTCCGCTTCATGCCCAACCACCATCCATGCGCGCTCAGGGCCGCTCCCTAGCGCGGCTTCGACTACGTATTCCCCGAGCAATCGCCCCGCCAGGCGGTGCAGCACCTTCGTGTGCTCGGACTTGAAGCGCGTGGCCTTGCCTGCGGCGAGAATGAGCACTGAAAACCGGGAACCGTTCGGAGAATGTTTGGGCGTCATTGAATTCCTCATTAGTGGGAGCTGTTATTTTCCGCTCACGAAGCGCCCGGCGCGCCACGGCCTCCACTCCACCGGGACGACCGGTCTTAACCGCGAGCGGAATAACTAATCGACTGCCGCCCCATTATAGCGGTAAAACTCGCTGCTGCTCCTGAACAACATGAGCGGCGTCACTTTTTAAACGGCTTGATTCAGCTTTGTTGACCCTACTTTGGATGTCTTTCGCAGAAATCGAACAGGATTATGATGGGGCGGCCGTGGATCATCGTTGACTTTTCGAGGCCAGTTTGAGAAAGCAAGGGCTACCGGCAATTTGCCCTTGGGGCGGGGGAGGAGTGGCTGCCGCTTCAGAATAAATAGCGGTATCTATAACCAAATAAAAGGGTTGAATTCTTCATGGGCTCAGCTTATAGGAAACATAAAAACTATTGATTTTCAAAAGTTCCCCAAATCGCGGATAATCGATTTAGGCTGAGTGGGTTGCGCCCTTATCATGGAAAGAGAGCAGGAAATGGCCGCAAACCGGTGTATGAACAATAGTCCGCAACGGATTGTGCGTCCAGGTCTGCCTACTGCCCAAGGCCTCTATGATCCTATTTACGAGCGGGATGCGTGCGGCCTCGGCTTCGTGGCCAACATCGAGGGCCGCAAGTCGCACGACATCATTACTAAAGGCATTCAGATCCTCATCAACCTCACTCACCGGGGCGCTTGCGGCTGCGATCCGGAAACCGGAGACGGTGCCGGGATCTTAATCCAAATCCCTCACGCGTTTTTTGAGCGCGAATGCTCTCGTCTGGGCTTCACGTTGCCCGATCCGGGCGAATATGGCGTGGGCATGGTGTTTTTGCCCGTGGCCCGGCAGGAGCGCGTGCTGTGCGAGGGCATTCTGGAAAAGATCGTCCGTGAGGAAGGTCTTGCCGTGCTCGGCTGGCGCGATACTCCGATCGACGCGAGCTCCATCGGGAGGCTGGCGCGCGGCACGCAGCCCTACATCGAGCAAATCTTCGTCCGGCGCGCGCCGGGAATGGACCAGGATGCGCTCGAACGCAAGCTGTATGTCATCCACAAACGCGCCGAATCCGAAGTGGGCAAGAGCGACCTGAAAGAGAAAGACTTTTTCTATATTCCCTCGCTCTCCTCGCGCACGATCGTTTATAAGGGGCTGCTGCTTGCGCCTCAGATCGCCCACTTTTACAAGGAACTCTCGGACCCCGAAGCGATGAGCGCGCTGTGCCTGGTGCACCAGCGCTTCTCGACGAATACGTTTCCCACCTGGCACTTGGCGCATCCCTATCGCTACATCTGCCACAATGGCGAAATCAACACCCTACGGGGCAACGTGAACTGGATGTACGCCCGGCAATCGGTGCTTGCTTCGCCGCTGTTCGGAGAAGATATCAAGAAGCTGCTGCCGGTCATCACGGCGGGCGGCAGCGACTCCGCCATGCTCGACAACGCGGTCGAGTTGCTGACGCTCTCTGGCCGCAGCCTGCCGCACGTGCTTTCCATGCTGATTCCGGAGGCGTGGGATAACGATCCCACCATGCCGGAGGACGTACGCGCCTTTTACGAGTTCCACGCCTCATTGATGGAGCCCTGGGACGGGCCTGCGGCGGTGGCCTTTACAGATGGACGGGTGATCGGCGCCAAGCTCGACCGCAACGGACTCCGGCCGGGGCGGTATCTGGTGACCACCGACGGACTTGTAATTATGGCGTCTGAGGCTGGCGTGCTTCCGGTGAAACCTGAGACGGTGCGCATGAAAGGGCGGCTCGAGCCCGGCCGCATGTTGTTGGTTGATACGGAGCAGAAGCGGCTGATCGGCGACGAGGAGATCAAGAAGCAGCTCGCGGCGCGGCAGCCCTACGCCGAGTGGCTGAAGAAAAACCGCATCACGCTGGACCACTTGCCCGACCCTTCAAACGTCCAGGTGACCAACCACGAGACCATCCTGATGCGGCAGCGGGCGTTTGGCTACACGGATGAAGATCTGAAGTTTATCCTCGGCCCGATGGGCATGAAGGGCGAAGAGCCTATCGGCTCAATGGGCATTGATACGCCGCTCGCCTGCCTCTCAGACAGGCCGCAGTTGCTGTTCAATTACTTCAAGCAGATGTTCGCCCAGGTCACGAATCCCGCCATCGACCCGATTCGCGAAGATTTGGTCATGTCGCTGAACAGCTACATCGGTTCCGAAGGCAACATCCTGGAAGAATCGCCCCGGCATTGCCACACGCTAAAGCTCCGCCATCCGATCATCACCAACTGGCGGCTTGAAAAGCTGCGCCGAGTGAGCTGGGGAGATTTTCTCGCCACCACCTTGCCGATGCTCTTCCCCGTCGAGGGCGGAGTGAAAGAGCTTGAAGAGGCCGTGGAACGCCTGTGCCAGCGCGCTTCACTGGCCATCAAGTCCGGCTATACGCTGCTGATCCTTTCCGACCGCGGCGTCGATAAGAAATACGCCCCCATTCCGAGCCTGTTGGCGCTCTCCGCGGTGCACAACCATCTGGTGCGCGAAGAAACGCGCAATCAGGTGGCGCTGATCGTTGAATCCGGGGAGCCGCGCGAGGTGATGCACTTTGCGCTGCTGCTCGGCTATGGCGCAAGCGCCGTGAATCCTTACCTCGCCATTGAGACGCTCGAAGACATGCACAAGGACGGCAGCTTCCCGCCCGAGTACACCTTCGACAAAGCGCTCAAGAATTATCTGAAGTCGCTCGACAAGGGCCTGCTCAAGACATTTTCTAAAATGGGCATCTCCACCTTGCAAAGCTACCAGGGCGCCCAGATATTTGAGGCCATCGGCCTGAACCGGGCCTTCGCCGAGCGCTATTTCACCGGCACGTCCTCGCGCATCGAAGGAGTCGGCATGGAGGTTCTGGCCCACGAAGCGCTGACGAAGCATCAGTTCGCCATGCAGCCGCCGGCCGAGTCCGAAACTGAGCTCGAAGTGGGCGGCGAGTATCAATTCCGCGTGCGCGGCGAGCGCCATCTTCTGAACCCCGAGACCGTCAGCAAGCTGCAGCACGCCGTGCGGCAAGCCAAGTTTGAAACCTTTCGCGAGTTCGCCGATCTCGTGAACCGGCAGAACCGCGACCTGCTGATGCTGCGCGGAATGTTTAACCTCAAATCCGCCGGTCCCGCCGTGCCGCTTGAAGACGTGGAGCCGGTCTCCGAAATCGTCAAGCGCTTCGCTACCGGCGCCATGTCCTTTGGCTCCATCAGCAAGGAAGCTCATGAGACCCTGGCAATCGCCATGAACCGCATTGGCGGACGCTCGAACACAGGCGAAGGCGGCGAAGACGAGGCGCGTTACAAGCCGGATGCGAACGGCGACCTCCGGCGCAGCCGCATTAAGCAAGTAGCTTCGGCGCGTTTCGGCGTCACCGCCGAGTATCTGGTGAACGCGGACGACCTGCAGATCAAAATCGCCCAGGGCGCGAAGCCCGGCGAGGGCGGCCAGTTGCCCGGCCACAAAGTGGATGAGGTGATCGCGCGCATCCGGCATTCGATTCCCGGCGTGACGCTGGTTTCACCGCCGCCGCATCACGACATTTATTCTATTGAAGACCTGGCGCAATTGATCTACGACCTCAAGATGGTGAACCCGCTGGCCCGGATTTCGGTGAAGCTCGTCGCTGAAGCGGGCGTGGGCACGGTAGCCGCAGGCGTGGCCAAGGCTCATTCGGATGTCATTCTGATTAGTGGTTATGACGGCGGCACCGGCGCTTCGCCCGTCAGCTCAATCCGGCACGCCGGCATTCCCTGGGAACTCGGCCTCTCCGAGACGCAGCAAGTGCTGGTGATGAACGATCTGCGCAGCCGCGTCCGCCTGCAAGTGGACGGAAAGCTCCAGACCGGCCGCGACGTGGCCATCGCGGCGCTGCTGGGAGCAGAGGAGTTCGGATTCTCAACCGCGCCGCTCATCGCCATGGGCTGCATCATGATGCGCAAGTGCCACCTCAACACGTGCCCGGTCGGCGTGGCCACGCAGGACCCCGAGTTGCGCAAGAAGTTTCGTGGACAACCCGAAGACGTGATCAACTATTTCTTCTTCGTGGCCGAAGACCTGCGCCGGATCATGGCCGAACTCGGCTTCCGCAAGCTGGATGAAATGGTGGGGCGGGTGGATTGCATCGAGCAGCGGAAAGACATCAGCCACTGGAAGGCAAAGGACATTGACCTAGCCACGATCCTTTACAACCCGCCGGTGCCAAGCCACGTCGGACGCCGCTGCCAGATTGGGCAGGATCACGGCATCGATAAGGCGCTCGATAAGAGCCTGCTGGAGCACGCGCGCGAAGCGCTCGAAAATGCGGCGCCGGTTTCGCTCAGCCTCCCCATCCGCAACGTTCACCGTTCCGTGGGCACCATGCTAAGCGGGGAGATCGCCCGGCGCTACGGCGCAAAGGGCCTGCCCGAGGATACGATCCGCATTCAGTTCACGGGCTCCGCTGGGCAGAGCTTCGGTGCTTTCCTGGCCTCTGGCGTCACCCTGACGCTCGAAGGCGAGGCCAATGACTACGTGGGCAAGGGGCTTTCAGGCGGCAGGCTGATCATTTATCCGCCCCGCGAATCTGAGTTTGTGACCGAGGAAAACATCCTGATCGGCAACGTCTGCCTCTACGGAGCAACCAGCGGCGAGGCCTTTTTCAACGGCATGGCTGGGGAGCGCTTCGCCGTGCGCAATTCCGGCGCAACGGCGGTGGTGGAGGGCGTTGGCGACCACGGCTGCGAGTACATGACCAAGGGCCTGGTCGTGGTGCTCGGCAAGACGGGCCGCAACTTTGCGGCAGGCATGACGGGCGGAATAGCCTTCGTGCTGGACCGCGTGGGCGATTTCGCTAGCGTCAAGTGCAACCGCCGCGAAGTGGACCTTGAACCCGTGACGGATTCCAAGGATATCGAGACGCTTCTGGAATTAATTTCCCGCCACGCCGAATACACCGGCAGTCCGCAGGCGCGCTGGATTCTGGACAACTGGGAAGCAACGCTGCCTAAGTTCATCAAGGTGTTCCCGCACGAATACAAGCGTGTGCTGGGGGTTCCACGCCTCCCGGAAGGAGTGCTGGCAGCGCACGCAGGCGAGCGGCCAGGTGATCCACGGCTAGACGCACTCTCATTCTCCCAGATTCTCTCCCCGCGACACGGCGGGTGAGGGGCGGCAAAGCCGGGTAGCGCGGAGTTTCCCGCCTGCGGAAACTCCGCGGCTTGTACCAGGTGCAGACAGGGAAAACATGGGCAAGATAACCGGATTCAAAGAATTTTCGCGCGAGACGCCGCAGCGCCGTCCCGTGGAAGAGCGGGTAAACGACTTCTCCGAAGTCTACCAGCCCTTCCCGCAGGAAAAAGTGCGCACGCAGGCGGCGCGCTGCATGGATTGCGGCATTCCCTTCTGCCACACCGGCTGCCCGGTAAGCAACATCATTCCGGACTGGAATGACCTGGTTTACAACGACCGCTGGCAGGAAGCGATTCGCATTCTCCATTCCACCAACAATTTTCCTGAATTCACCGGCCGCATCTGCCCGGCGCCTTGTGAGGCGGCGTGCGTGCTGGGCATCAACGAGCCTCCGGTCGCCATCAAGCTGATCGAAGAAACCATCGTCGAGCGCGCCTTTGGCGAAGGCTGGATTGTTCCGGAGCCGCCCGCCGTGCGCACGGGCAAACGCATCGCCGTGATAGGATCGGGCCCCGCCGGCCTTGCCGCGGCTCAGCAGCTCAATCGCGCCGGTCACCTTGTGACCGTGTTCGAGAAAGCGGACCGCATCGGCGGCCTGCTGCGCTATGGCATCCCTGACTTCAAGCTTGAAAAGCACGTTGTGGACCGCCGCCTGGAACAGATGGTTGCCGAAGGCGTGCGCTTTGAGACGCGCGCCCACGTGGGCGCGAACGTTCCGGTGGAAGATGTGCGCCGTGATTTCGACGTCATACTTCTCGCCGGCGGCGCCGAGCAGCCGCGCGACCTGAACGTGCCGGGCCGTGAGCTAAACGGCATTCATTTTGCGATGGAGTTTCTGCCCCAGCAGAACAAGCGCAACGCGGGCGACGCGGTGGAAGGCCAGATTCTCGCCACCAGCAAGAACGTCATCATCATCGGCGGCGGCGACACGGGTGCCGATTGCCTGGGGACTTGCCACCGGCAGAAGGCGAAATCCATTCAGCAATTCGAGATCATGCCAACGCCTCCGCCGGAACGCTCCCCGAGCACGCCGTGGCCGCTGTGGCCGCTGCAACTGCGCACCGAAAGCTCGCACGAAGAAGGCGGCATCCGCAACTGGGCCGTGAATACAACGAAGTTTACCGGCGATGAGCACGGAAACGTAAAATTGCTGCACGGCATTCGTGTGGGTCCGCCGCCCAAGTTTGAGGCGCTCCCCGGCACGGAATTTACGATGGATGCTGAGCTGGTGCTGCTCGCCATGGGCTTCACCGGACCTGTAAAGCAGGGTCTGATCGAGCAGTTGGGCGTGAAGCTCGACCCGCGCTCAAACGTCCTGACCGACGAACATTATATGAGCTCCATCCCCGGCGTCTTCGCCGCCGGCGACCTACGCCGCGGCCAATCGCTGGTCGTCTGGGCCATCTCCGAAGGCCGCAAAGCCGCCCGCGCCATCGACCAATACCTCATGGGTTCAACCCGCCTAAAGTAACCTAGCACCATTCAGACCTGTAGCTGTGTTGCCCCAACCGCTGATTTGCGAGGATAGTGCGCTGCCGGACAGCACGCCCAAAAGTTTTGACATTGGTGAACGGCTATCTTAGTATATGGTTATGTCACAGTTATCTTATCGACTCCACCGTAATGCGAGAGGTTGCTTCGATGATTTTTCGAGAAGGTATCAAGGAGGAATGTCAATTTAATTAAGCGGAATGGAGGAAGGTGATGAAAAAGGTTCTTCTGATTCTTTCCGTGCTCGTCTTTGCGTTAAGCGCCTTCGGCCAAGCCAGTACCCCTTTAAAGCTCGTCCAGAAAATTCCCATGCCCAACGTGGACGGGTTTCTCGACCACATGGGCGTGGACATCAAAGGCCAGCGCCTTTTTGTTCCAGGGGAGTTCCAAAAGGTCGTTGAAGTCATAGACCTGCGCACGGGCAAAGTGATTCACACGATCACCGGCTTTCAACACCCCCATACTGTCCTTTACCGCGCTTCATTGAACGAACTTTTTATCACTGACCAAGCTCTCGGCTGCCTGGTTTTCCGCGGCAACACGTATCAGCACATCAAGACGATTCGGTTCGGTCCCGGCGCGGACAACGCTTATTACGACCCCACTAACCAGGATTTTTATGTAACAATGTGGAACCATGCTACCCACTCGGGCAATTCCAAAATCGCCATTGTGGACACCAGGACCGCCGCGCTTGTCGGGGAGATCCCCATACCTGGAGGGGGGGACATTCAAGGGATAGCCTTCGATCCCAGCAGCCCGCGGATGTTTCTCGATATCGCCAGCCGCTCTGAAATCGATGTCATTGACCTCACCAAGCGCGCCATTGTCGCCACATGGCCCGTCCCCGAGGGCCCCTGGCCCTACGCCATCGCGCTCGACTCGGCCGACCATCGTCTCTTCGTCGCCAGCCGCATCGAACCCTTCCCCCATTATTTCCGCCCCGGCAAGCTCCTTGTGCTCGATTCTGAAACCGGGCGGCTCATTACCACGGTTAAAATGGCGGGCGGCGCCGACGAGGCGTTTTACGACGCGGCTCGTCGCCGCATTTACATTCCCGGCGGCGATGGGTTTGTGGATGTCATCCAGCAGATCGATCCCGATCATTACCGGACTCTTGCTCGAGTTCCCACCGGTGTCATGGCCAAGACCGGCCTCTTTGTCCCCGAGTTAAACCGGTTCTACGCGGCCGTCCCCGAGCGCCGCGTATTCGTCAAGCCGCTCAAGATCCCAAAGGTCGAACCCGCGGAAGTGGAGGTCCTCACCGTCACGCCCTAGCAATACTAGGTTAAGTATTACGGGCTGTCATTGAACTCGGTCAGGCACCACGCGCACCGGCCACTGAGCCTAATGAGCAGAGCTAGGAGGTGCTTCCGAACTTGCGGCAGGGATTCACGAATCGATGAAAGCCATCGCGGACACCGGCTTCATCGTCGCTTTCGGTAACCGCAACGACCGGCACCACGCATGGGCGATGGAAATCGCCAAGTCAATCACCGAGCCACTACTCACC
>NFUN01000146.1 GCA_002197525.1 Acidobacteria subdivision 13 bacterium RH2 MAG17b
ACAGAGGGGTTTAGGTGGGGCGGGGCCACAAAGGGACAAAAAAAAAAAAAGCCGGGCGGGCACAGCCCGCCGCTACAGCAATTGCGCAATGAGTTAAGTCGCTCTGCATATGAAGCTGCGATTATACTGGCAAACCTAGCCGAAAGGCGCCAGCGCACCGTCAGCGCGCGTAATCCTTGGCGGCACGCACGGTATTGAAATGAATACGCACCGTGTCCTCTACGCGCCGTGCGTATCCTCCGGCCAGCGTGACCACCACAGGAATCCGCCGTGCGCGGGCCGCTTCAAACACCATCCGGTCTCTACGTTCGAGCCCTTCGAGGCTTAGCTTGAGACCTCCAAGTTGATCTTCACGGTAAGGATCAGCGCCAGCCAAGTAAAATATGACGTCCGGCTTGAATTGCTTGAATGATTGGCTCAAGCCATGTTCAAGCGCGGCCAGGTATTCTTCGTCCCCGGCACCGTCTTCCATGTTAATGTCCAAAGCCCCCGGCGGCTTGGGATACGGATAATTTCTCTCCTGATGAATCGAAAAAGTGAATACCGTGGCGTCACCATGAAAGATGGCCGCCGTGCCGTTGCCTTGATGCACATCGCAATCCACGGTCATCGCGCGCTCGATGGCTTTGTCCTTTTGCAGGCGGCGGATGGCGACGGCCACGTCGTGAATCGCGCAAAAGCCTTCTCCGTGATCCGGGAAGGCGTGATGGAATCCGCCCGTCAGATTCACCGACACGCCCGCTTCAAGCGCCAAGCGCCCCGCCAGAATGGAGCCGCCTGCCGCCAGCCACGCGGCGCGAACCATTTCGGGAGAATACGGGATTTCCAGGCGCAAGAGTTCTTCGAAGGAAAGCGTGCCGGTTTTCAGTTTGCGGATGTACTCCGGATCGTGGACCAGTTCGAGGTCTTCATCCGCAGCCGGGGCTGGCTCCACGATGTCTTGCTCCGCAATCACTCCTTCCTGCACCAGTTTTTCTTTGGTCAGCCGGTACTTGACGGAAGGAAAGACGTGGTTGCCGAGGTTAAGATCATATTGGTCCGAATAGATCAGCTTCAAGACAGTATCCTGTCCGCGTCTCCGAAGGTTTGAAAACAACACACGGCCTCACGCAAAGGCGCAAGGGCGCAAAGTTTTCGCAAAAACACTGAGTGAGTTCTTCTTTGCGGTGCTTGGCGACTTTGCGCGAAACACTTTGCTCGAATAATTTCTTCAGCCCTTCGCCTGTGCATGTTTGCCGGCCTGAAGGCCAGCGCACCGAGATATCAACCTCAGTGCAGAAAGTGCCGGACGCCGGTGAAAAGCATCGCCAGGCTCAGTCTGTCTGCCGCGGCGATCACATCCGCATCGCGCACCGATCCACCCGGCTGGGCCACCGCCGTAGCTCCCGCTTTGGCTGCTTCCTCGACGCCGTCAGGAAACGGAAAGAAGGCGTCTGAGGCCGCCACCGAGCCTTCCAAGCTGTGGCCTAGCTCGCGGGCTTTCGCCGCCCCGATCCTCACCGAATCCACGCGGCTCATCTGCCCCGCTCCCACGCCCAGGATCACGTTTTCATGCGCGTAAACGATCGCGTTTGATTTGACATGTTTCACCACGCGCCACGCAAAGAGCAAGGCCCGCTGCTCCTGCGCAGTTGGCTGGCGCTTGGTGACGCATCGCCAGCTCGCGTTGTTCACGCCGATGGGGTCCGGCGTCTGCACGAGCAGACCGCCGCCGACGGTTTTCAGTTGCAGGGCTGCACAGGCCATTCCAGGCGGATCGGGCATTTCCATCAGGCGCAGGTTCTTCTTGCCAGCCAGGATTTCAAGCGCTGCTGGTTCATAGCCAGGAGCGGCGATGGCCTCGACGAATAGCTTCGCGAGCTCTTCAGCCGTCGCTTTGTCCACTGCCCTGTTGAATGAGATGATGGAGCCGAACGCGGAGACCGGGTCCACGGCCAGAGCGCGGCGGTAGCTTTCCACAAGCGCCGCACCGGTGGCAGCGCCGCACGGGTTGGTGTGCTTGATGATGGCGGTGGCGGCTTCGGGAAATTCTCCTACCAAGCCCCAGGCAGCCTCAAGATCGACCAGGTTATTGAAAGAAAGTTCCTTGCCCTGAATTTGCCGCGCAGAAGCCAAGCCATGGCCGGCGTTGGCGGGATCGCGGTAAAGCGCGGCCTGCTGGTGCGGATTTTCCCCGTAACGCAGATCGGCGGCCTTCGGGAAGTTCAGATGCAAGTATTCGGGCAACCCTTCGCCGGCCCTCTTCTGCAGCTCGGTGGAAATGGCAGCGTCATAAGCGGCGGTGCGGGCGAAGGCCTTGCGCGCCAGGCGGGCGCGAGTCTCATGCGAGAGCGCTCCGCCGTGGGCGCCGGCTTCTTCGAGCACGGCGCTGTAGTCGGCAGGATCTACAATGACCGCAACGTCCTCATGGTTCTTGGCTGCCGAGCGGATCATTGACGGGCCGCCGATATCGATGTTCTCGATCAGTTCGGCCATGTCCACGCCGGGCTTGGCGGCGGTTTGCTCAAACGGGTAAAGATTCACGGCCACGAGATCAATGTAGCCGATCCCGTGTTCGCTCACTTGCTTCCTATGCTCCGGATTCGACCGCACCGCCAAAATTCCGCCGTGAACCATCGGATGGAGCGTTTTCACCCGGCCGTCGAGCATCTCCGGAAATCCGGTGACCTCCGCCACGTCGCGAATTTTAAGGCCTCGCTCGCGCAGCAATTTTGCCGTACCTCCGGTGGAAAGAATTTCAACTCCAAGGGCCGCGAGCCCGGCGGCGAACTCCGCGACCCCCGTTTTGTCACTGACGCTGATCAGCGCGCGCTTGATCTGTTTCATGATGACTCCGTGGATGAAATACGGGAGCGCCATTGCGCGCTCCACGCTGAGAAAGAGGATTCTACCTTGCCCAGCGCCCAAACCGCAAAATCTGCCCTCCCAAAACCTGTTGGCCGATGTTCCCGTCGAGATAAATCAAACCGGCGGAGCGTGCCTGCTTGCCTTGACAGTGCGAACCCGAAACCCTATGATGCGGGATAGAGGTTTAAGGTGTTTGGCGGCGGACTAGAGGAAATCGGTTTACTTCTGTTCCTTGCCTTTCTGCTATTCGGGCCCAAGAAGCTGCCGGAAATCGCCCGCATGCTGGGAAAAGGACTGGGGGAGTTGCGCCGCGCCCGCGACGAGCTGAGGTTTTCCCTCGAAGAGGAAGTCAGGAAGCTCGAATTAGACCGGCATCACTTGGCGGAGGATGTCAGCAAGATTTTGGACATTGACCGGTATGAGATAGAGAGTCCGTCCGGATCAGTCCCCGCTTATGGCTACGACCGTACCGTCCCCACCCCCGAAGAACCCAAACCCTGAGGAAGAACTCAACGGCAGGCAGATGTCGTTCCTCGAGCACCTGGAGGAGCTGCGCCAGCGGTTGATGCGGTGCATTATCGCCCTGGTAATTTCCTCCGGCATTTGCTTTTATTTCTCTGACCGCATTTATGGATTTCTCGCGAAGCCTCTGACCGATGCGCTCAACCGGCTGCACCTTGCAGACAAACTGGTATTCACCAACCCGGTCGATCCCTTCAATCTCTATATCAAACTCTCGATCGTGGGGGGGCTCTTCCTGGCGTGCCCTTACATCCTTTGGCAGGTTTGGCTCTTCATCTCTCCCGGACTCTACAAGCACGAGAAGCGTTACGTGTGGCCCTTCATCACGCTTACGAGCGGTTTGTTCATCGGCGGTGGAGCGTTTGCTTATAAGCTTGCCTTTCCTGCCGCGCTTGAATTCCTGCTGAAGTTCGGCCACCGGTTTCAACCCATGGTGACCATTAATGAGTACTGGGACTTGGCGATTCAGGTGATCGTGGCAGTGGGCTTGATTTTCGAGCTGCCGGTGGTGATCATGCTGCTCTCGCTCTTCGGCATCGTGACGCCACGGTTCTTGTGGAAGAATATCCGTTACGCGATCCTGCTTACGGCGGTTGCCGCGGCAGCGGTTATTCCCTCGAATGACCTGGCTTCCATCTTTATTGTTTGGATTCCCCTCGTAGCGTTGTACCTGCTGAGCATCCTGCTTTCCTGGCTGGTCTGGCTGAAGCGGAAAAAGAAAGTCCAGCCTGTCTGAATTCATTTCCGGTGAGACATCCCATGCACAAGGGTTCACAAAGTTGGAGGGTGTTGAGCGCCATTTTTCTGCTGCTAGCCGCGGCGTGGGCGGCGCCTCTGCGGGCGCAAGCCCCTATGGCCTTTAACGGGCAGCGGGCTTTTGCAGATATACAGCATCTCGTGGCCTTTGGCCCACGGCCGCCGGGCTCCGAGCCGCTGGCCGCAAGCCGGCGCTGGATCATCCACCAGTTGCTGCTTGACGGCTGTAAGGTGGAACGGGACCGGTTCGCCGCCTCGACTCCCGTAGGCGCGATCAAGATGACCAACATCATCGCCATGATTCCGGGAGCCAAACCTTCGGTCATCATGCTGGCGGGGCACTACGACACCAAGCTGTTCACGAATTTCCGTTTTGTCGGCGCCAACGATGGCGGCTCGAGCGCGGCCTTTCTGCTTGAAATGGCGCGACTGCTCGGAAGGCGGGAAAACCCGTACACGATCTGGCTGGTTTTCTTTGACGGGGAGGAGGCGCTCAGGTCCTGGTCGGCCACGGACAGCTTGTATGGCAGCCGTCATCTGGTGAACAAGCTCACTGCCGATGGGGATCTCAGCCGCATTCAGGCCATGATTCTGGTGGATATGGTCGCCGATGCAAGTTTGGATATCCGGCGGGATATCAACTCAACGCCGTGGCTCAGCGATCTTCTCTTTCAAACCGCGGACCGCCTGGGGTATTCGCGCACCTTCCTAAAGAACCAGATCACCGCCATCGAGGACGACCACGTGCCGTTCGTGAATGCGGGCGTGCCCGCCGTGGACGTGATCGACCTCGACTACGGTCCGGATAACAGCTATCACCACACCGCACAGGACACGCTTGATAAATGCAGTCCGCAGAGCTTGCAAATCGTGGGCCGCGTCGTGACCGCCATGCTCGATGCGCTCGAGCATTCTCCCCGTCTGCACTGAGCGAGCCGTTGCCAATCCGCGCGTGGACCGTGAGTTTGCTGATTGGCAAAACTATGCCGCGCTTCAATGGATCATTCCGCCGGAGAACGGAATTGAATCAACACAACTTGAGGCGATTTTGCGCAAAACCGGAAAAGCAATTTCAGTCTTCGCTGTATCTGATTGATTGCAGGAAAGATAACTGGCTTCGCTTGGCACAATGCATGTCACTGGTTTGTTTTCAATAGGTTAAGTGATGAGTGGTGGCTTTGGCCCTCTAAGTTTATTTATTTTCAATCACTTGAGGGTTCGACCCTTAAACATTCTTTTGGGGGTTGTGCGATCTTTTTCCACACCGAAATTTTGCTAGCGGATCTAACCAGTTCATTATCAATGCCTTACGGACTGATCTCAACGCCTTCGGGCGGAAGTTGCAACGTATTAGTGCTGAAACGCACGATGTGTGATGGCTGGTTCATGGCAAGTAAATTAGCCTAGTATGATAGGCTAATATAGTCGAGGGCGCAGGCCAGAGGGTAGTGACTCAGTTTGTCGTAGCGCCGACTTTCAGGTCGGCATTTTGAAGTCTGTGCCGGTCTGAAGCCCGGGACTACAAAACCAAAGCGAGTCACTGCCGACCAGAGACGTCCGCCACAATCAGCCGGGCCGGAATTTCTATTTTTTAAAATAGACCATTTTTAAAATAGACCTTGCAATTCATCAGGCGTCGTGTTAAATTCCTAACTTGCCGCTTATAAGACGAAGCGTATTGTGTGGCACAGAGCGGATAAAAAGGAGGCTAGCTACGAGACAATTCGCGGGATAGGGTGGCGATGCAAGCGAGGTTCTTGCCCATGTAAGCCCTGCCTGTTTCACTCCCTTTCATTCAATCACATCACAAAGCGGCGTACACGCCATGGCGAGCTCCAGTTCGCAAGGGCCGGTTATCGCGACTTTGCTGGGAAATCGCCGTACGGAGGTTCTGAGTTGGGTGATCGACAAAACAGATCGAGCATCCTACCCAGCATCTCAGCGTTGTCGCAAGACGATGAATGGGGTTTGGAGAGACCGAACTGGAAAACCTCCGGTTTGAGACTCGATGATCTTTGAAAACTGAATAGTGCGACGTCTACATGTGCTCATCTGCCTGAGTGTGGATTCAGGCAGAACAAGCAAAGGCGAATCTGCGCAAATGGCTGTAATGGCTTTCTGTGGGCGCTGTCTAAAAGCAGCAGTCGCAAGAGCCTTGCAGCCCGTGTTGAGCAGATTTTATGGTCAAGCTACTAAGGGCGTACGGTGGATGCCTTGGCGCCAGACGGCGATGAAGGACGTGGTTACCTGCGAT
>NFUN01000147.1 GCA_002197525.1 Acidobacteria subdivision 13 bacterium RH2 MAG17b
CCAGGCTCGACGGTCAGAATCGACAGCATGTATGAACGGGATCGCAAACTGCTGGAATATTTTGATGGACTGGGAATCCGACCCGGTGTTCAAGTGAAAATTATTAGCCGCAATTACGACGGCACCCTCAGCCTGCGTTTGGGTGACAGGTCCACGAACCTGGGGGAAGCTGCTGCAAGAAGGGTTTGGGTTTCCGGGGTAGCCAGGGGGCCGAAACAGACTTCGTAATCCAGGCTGAGTCAACCGCTTACAATCGTGACATGCTCTTCCCGCAGCCATTGAAGAGGGACGTCATTATTTGGGGAAAGTAAGCGATGGCAAGAACCGCTGAGCCTACCTACAGCGCGGCCTGCCCAGCCGAGCGGCGCTGAAAGATTTCAATATAAACGTTGACCAGCGAAACGGCCGCCGGCGTAATCCCCGGAATGCGTGAGGCCTGGCCCAGCGTGACCGGACGCACGCGCGTGAGCTTTTCCACCACTTCGCGCGACAGGCCCGAAATTTTCTGGTAGTCGAACCCGTCGGGAATGTGGCGGGATTCGGCGCGCCTCATGCGCTCCATCTGCCTTTCTTGCTGTGCGAGGTAGCCCTCGTACTTGAAGCCGGTTTCCACGCGGCGCGCTGCTTCGTGATCATGCAGGTCACCTTCGGGTGAGACAAGGCTGGTTCCTTTTGCGTTAAGCTCTTCGTTGATCCATTCCATCAGATCTTCAATTCCAATCTCCTGCCGTTTGAGCAACTGGGCGCCGGTAAGCGCGCCGGGGCCCTGGAATTGTCCGCCTGAGATCATGCCGAGTTTGCCGTAGATGATTTGGCCAGCGCGCGATTGCGGGCTCAGCCGGTTCTCCATTAGGAATCTGGAGATGGCGCCAACATTGGTTTGTTTTTTGAGAAAGGCCTCGTAATTCTTTGGCGTAACGGTTCCCACCTGGTAGCCGAGCGGGGTGAGCCGTTCATCGGCATTGTCGATGCGCAGGTGCAACCGGAATTCAGCGCGGGAAGTGAACATCCGGTACGGCTCGTCTGCACCTTTGCTCACTAGATCATCAATCAAAATGCCGGTGTAGCCGCGCGTGCGCTCGATGATTAGAGGATCCTTGTTCTGTACGCGCAACCCAGCGTTGATGCCTGCCATGATTCCCTGGCAGGCGGCTTCCTCATAACCGGTAGTCCCGTTGATTTGCCCGGCGAGAAACAGGTTTTCGAGCTTCTTGGTTTCGAGCCACGGATTCAGTTCAGTTGGCTGCACCATGTCGTATTCAATCGCGTAGCCTGGCCGGATCATTTCCGCTTGCTCGAGGCCGGGTATAGACTTCACCATCGTTGCCTGCACGTCAATGGGCATGGAGGTAGACATGCCGTTGACGTAAATCTCGTAGGTATCCAAACCTTCCGGCTCGAGAAAGATCTGGTGCTGGCCCTTGTCTGGGAATTTGACGACTTTATCTTCAATGGAAGGGCAGTAGCGCGGACCCAGGCTCTTGATTCGGCCAGAATAAAGCGGCGAGCGGTGCAGATTCTCCCGGACGGCTTGGTGGGTTCCAGCGTTCGTGGCGCCTATCCAGCAGACGGTCTGAGGCTGGGTGATGGCCTTGGTCCGGAAGCTGAACGGGGTTGGGACGGGGTCGCCCTGCTGCACCTGGAAGTGGGAAAAGTCGATGGTGCGCGCGTCGAGCCGCGGAGGGGTTCCGGTCTTCAGCCGGCCAACGTCAAACCCAATCCGTCGCAGCGCCTCACCCAGCATAACAGCGGGTGGTTCACCCGACCGGCCCGCCGGATAGGTCTGCTCGCCGCAGTGGATTAAGCCGTTCAAAAACGTGCCTGTGGTGACGATCACCGCACCGGCTTCCACTCGGCGGCCGTCGCGCAGCAGAACGCCGCGCACGCGCCGTCTGGGGGGCGCTGTGTTGGGCAAATCCTCGATGATTAGGTCCACCACTTCCGCTTGCTTGATGCTCAGGTTCGGCTCCGATTCGAGCACCTGGCGCATTTTCACCCGGTATAATTTCTTGTCCGCCTGCGCGCGGGGCGACCACACTGCAGGACCGCGGCTGGTGTTGAGCAGGCGAAACTGGATTCCCACCGCGTCGATGACCTCGCCCATCACGCCGCCGAGCGCGTCCACTTCGCGTACCAAGTGTCCCTTGGCGATCCCACCCACGGCCGGATTACAGGACATTTGGGCGATGAGGTCCAGGTTCATGGTGTAAAGCGCGGTCTTCAGACCCATGCGCGCCGGTGCGATCGCAGCCTCACAGCCTGCATGGCCCGCGCCTACCACCACCACGTCGTATTTTTCAGTAAACCCGCTCGTCACGTTTTCGGTTCCTTCCCGGATACAGTAAGGTTATTCTAGCAAACTTGGGACGGCGTTTTGCCCGCCCCCGAAAGAGTCTGTGTGAAAACTGCCATATTTGAGTTGGTGCGGCGCTCTATGAGCGCCGAAGCACTTGAAAAATCAAGACCGGCGGTCACAGACCGCCGCACC
>NFUN01000148.1 GCA_002197525.1 Acidobacteria subdivision 13 bacterium RH2 MAG17b
CACACGCGCTGGGCGACGCACGGCAAACCCACGGAAAGCAACGCTCACCCGCATACCGATTGCTCCGGCCATATCTTTCTGGTTCACAACGGCATTATTGAGAACTATCAGCGGCTGAAGAAGCGCCTCTCCGCCGAAGGCCATGCGTTCCGCAGCGAGACGGACACGGAAGTGTTGGCTCACCTCATCGAAAACTGTTACCACGGTGACTTGGAAGCCGCGGTCATGAAGGCGCTCCAAGAAGTGCAGGGAACTTACGGCCTGGCGGTGATCCACTCCGAGCGGCCCGGGGAAATTATCGTGGCCCGGCGGGGAAGCCCGATTGTGCTCGGCATCGGATCGGATCATTCGCTGGCCGCTTCGGACGCGTCGGCGCTCGCGCAGCACACTGACCAGGTGGTGTTTCTGGAGGATAACGAGGTGGCGCGCCTGGAGCCGGGCCGCTTTGTCATCAAGACTTTGGATAATCGCGCCGTCAACCGCGCAGCCCAGAGCCTGGAAGCGGGGCCGGAGGCGATGGACAAGGGAAGCCACCCCCATTTCATGCTCAAGGAGATCTTCGAGCAGCCCGAGGCGGTGGAAAACGCCCTGCGCGGACGGCTGAACCATTCCGAAGGCGTCGCGAAGCTGGGCGGGCTGGAATCCGTCATGGACCGGCTCGAAAAGGCGCGCCACCTGATTATCGTGAGTTGCGGCACTTCCTATTACGCCGGGCTTTACGCGCGCTACGTGTTTGAGACGCTGACGGATTTGACGGTGGAGACCGAGCTGGCCTCCGAGTTCCGCTATCGCAAGCTGAACATCCGCCAGAATACCGTCGTGCTGGCCATCAGCCAGTCGGGCGAAACCGCGGACACGCTGGCGGCGCTGCGCGAGGCCAAGCGCAAAGGGGCTCTGGTGCTGGGCCTGGTGAACGTGGTGGGCAGCACGATCGCGCGGGAAACGCACGCCGGAGTTTACTCCCACGCGGGGATCGAGATCGGCGTGGCGTCCACCAAGTCTTTCATTTCGCAGCTCACCATTCTGGTGCTCATTGCGCTGCTCATCGGCCGCGGCCGCGACCTTTCCTACGAAGAAGGAGAAAAGCTGCTGCGCGGGTTGGAAGAGGCGCCGGACCAGATTCGCGAGGTGCTCCGCCAGTCCGATCACATCCGGGAACTTGCCCAGGCATACTCCGGCGCGAACCATTTCCTCTATGTGGGCCGTAAATATCAATACCCAATTGCGCTTGAAGGGGCGCTGAAGCTGAAGGAAATCTCCTATATTCACGCCGAAGGATATGCCGCCGGAGAGATGAAGCACGGGCCGATTGCGTTGATCGATCCGTCGTTTCCCACGATCGCGCTCGCTCCGGAGGACGGTTCCTACGACAAGATAATTTCGAACATTCAGGAAATCCGCGCGCGCGAAGGGCCGGTGATTGCGGTGACCACGCAGGGAAGCTCCAGGCTGCGCTCCATGGTGGATCACATCATCGAAGTGCCGCACAATCACAGCATGTTGGCGCCGCTGCTCACGGTTGTGCCGTTGCAGCTTTTCGCTTACCACTGCGCCGTGCTGCGCGGTTGCGACGTGGATAAGCCTCGCAACTTGGCGAAGAGCGTAACGGTGGAATGAGCGCGCACTTCGGCCAAGCAACCGCTTGACAACACTGCAAGCGCACAGTTACTTCTATACAGAGCGCCGTAAGCCTGTGCGGCGCTCCATAACTGTAGCGCCGCTCTATGAGCGGCGAATTCGCCGGGCGCAGACCGGCGCTACAGCAAGAGGCCGCCGTCGGCTTATGTACAGAAATACCTCCTTGCTGGGAGGTCGTCTAACGGTAGGACTGCAGACTCTGGATCTGCGTATCGGGGTTCGAATCCCTGCCTCCCAGCCACTCACTCAGGACAGAAAACAACAAACCCCGCACCATCACCAGTTGCCCTGTTGAAAAGCCTCTAAAACCAATCCGCGAACTGTCCAAATCGCGGACAGTCGGCAGAAGTGTGCCAGAAGAGCCCGCAAACAACAAGCCGGAGAAAACAAATGTCGGTCTACCAAACCGCTGAAGGCTGGGGTGTCGATTACCGCGATGAGTACGGCAGAAGACGCCGGCATTTTGTGGGCAGCGAAGAAGCAGCTCGAGTGTTAGAAAACCGAATCAGGGAAGAAGCGGCGCGGGCCAAAGAAAGCCGTGCACCGGTTCGCGGCGGGCGAAGGAATCACGCTGACCACGGCAAAGGAACTCTGGCTGGCCACGCTGCCGGTCGGCGAGCTGCGAAGGGACAAGCTCAACAAGACGCTAACCGTGTTTGCAATGCGATCATCCTCCCAGAGTTTTTTGCGGGAGTAGGCGTTTGGGCTCAATCTTCCCAAGCCCGTATTTATGGACTTCCCTTAATCTTCAGCGGAAAGTGCAAAAAACCAACGCCAAACGCGTCTCTAGGCAGGAAGTTCTGCCGGTGGGGAAGCGGTGCCGCCGTTCAGCTTCGACGCCGCGGACGATGCGTGGCCCATTCCTGTTTCAGCCGCTCTGAAATAAACACCTTGAGCAAGGACTGGTAGGGCACGTCCCGTTGATTTGCAAGCGCCTTGAGACCGGCGATCATGGAAACGGGTAAACGCACCGAAATGGTTCGCACAGACGGCTTCAAGTTGGGGAAAAGTACCCGCTCCGCCTTGGACCAGTCGATGTAGTCCATCGAGTCATGAGTAGCCCAAAATTCTCTTTCTTCGTCTTCCGACTTAAAGGCCGGAAGGGTTTTACGTTTCTTCACACTTTTCATAGCTTGTACTGCCCATTGTGTATAACGTTTGTATGCGAACTCAATGTGCTCGTCCAGAATGATTAGTGACACTCTTGGTAGAGTGTCACTATGCAGATCAAAGGCTTAGGAATGCCCCGCTCCA
>NFUN01000149.1 GCA_002197525.1 Acidobacteria subdivision 13 bacterium RH2 MAG17b
CTGTGTAATCAATCCGCATTTCGGAACCTCCGCGACTCGATCCGGAAGGAAGCCCCAGTAGGGTGCGATCATGACTTCCTTCTCCGGTGATGGGTGCTTGGAATCTTTAAGTCTTCGCGGTATTTTGCGACCGTTCGCCGGGTTACGGAAATGCCCTTTTCCCGCAGCATGGCGGTGATCTGCTCATCGGTTAGCGGGCGAGCGGAATTTTCGCCTTCGATAATCCGCTGCACCATCCGTTTCAGATTAATCAGGGAAAGATTGCCGCCGGCCGGTCCCTGTACCGGCTCCGAGAAGAAGTAGCGGAGCTCGAAGACGCCCTGGGGAGTGTGCGCGTACTTGCTGGAGACGGCGCGGCTGACGGTGGAAGGATGCACGCCCACTTCCTCCGCCACATCCTTAATCATCATGGGCCGCAGGAAATCCAAACCCTTATCCAGGAATTCGATCTGCCGGCGGATGATCGATTCACAAACACGGACGATGGTGTGTTTGCGTTGTTCGATGTTCTTGATCAACTGGATTGCGGAGTTGAAACGCTCCCGCACGTAGTTCTTCACTTCGCGCGAGGCGGT
This sequence comes from Acidobacteria subdivision 13 bacterium RH2 MAG17b, assembly GCA_002197525.1. Taxonomy (GTDB): domain Bacteria; phylum Acidobacteriota; class Terriglobia; order UBA7540; family UBA7540; genus RH2-MAG17b. The sequence goes on from NFUN01000149.1 coordinate 576, forward strand.
TGAATCCGACATCATGCGGCGGTATTGGTGGCTGAGGCGGAGGTGCGGCAGTCCATCCTCATTCATCACCACCCGATAGACTTCATCCACCTTCACGAACGCCACATCCGGCTCAATCAGGCGGGGCTGAACATCGTTGTAGCGTTGGCCGGGCCTCGGATCAAGCCGGCGGATGCATTCCAGCGCCTCTTCCACGGCCGCAACGGTTGATCCCAGCGCTCTCGCTATTTCGCGGAAATGCTGATCCTGAATGTCATTCAGATGATCGGAAACAATCCGCCGCGCCAGCTCATTTTCCGGAGCGAGCACCCGAAGTTGCGCCAGAAGGCATTCCCGGACGTTCCGGGCGGCCACGCCCAACGGGTCAAATTCCTGAACCAGCGCCAGCGCTGCCTCCACGTCCTCCAGTTTGTGTCCTCCCGCTTGAGCCACTTCTTCCAGGGTCGCGGTCAGGTAGCCGTCTTCGTTCAGATTGCCGATAATCGAAAATGCGGCATCGTTCACTGCGTCGCCTGCTACAGAAAGGCTCAACTGCCATTGCAGATGGTCAGCGAGCGAAGCGGGACGAGAAAGAAAATTTTCAAAGGATGGCCTTTCGGTATCTTCAGCAGAGGGAGACTTGAAGCCCGGGTCCAAATAGTCCCGAAAGAAAGAACCGTAGTCAACCTCCTGAAAAGCATCGCGCCGGTCGGCATCGGCGCCATCCCCCGTAGGAGCCACTGGCTCCGGGGCCTCGGTCTCTCGCTTGGATTGGACATCATCCAGGCTGGGCACCGCCTCAGGCAACTCCTCCAGCAGAGGGTTGGCTACCATCTCCTCGTTGATCATATCCCGCAGTTCCAGCTTGTTGAGGGTGAGCAGCTTCACCATCTGCACAAGCCCGGGTGTCAGGATTTGCCTTTGCGCAACCTTCAGGCTCAAACCGATTCGAGGTTGCGCGCGGTTCATTAGATCGCTAATCGGAAATTGTCTCCCAGGTAGATTTTCTTCACTTCGGCGTCATTGCCCAACTCCTCCGGCGTTCCGGAGCGGAAGATCCTGCCGTTGCTGATGATATAAGCGCGGTCGGTGACTTGAAGGGTCTCGCGCACGTTATGATCAGTCAAAAGGACCCCGATCCCCGCCGCCTTGAGCTGCAAAATGATCTTCTGGATGTCGAACACAGCCAGCGGATCAATGCCGGAAAAAGGCTCGTCGAGCAGGACGAAGGAGGGCGAAATCACCAGGGATCGCGCCACTTCCACGCGCCGCCGCTCGCCCCCGGAAAGCAGATAGCCGAAGCTGCGCCGGACCTTCTGCAATCCGAATTCTTCGATCAGTTCCTCCAGCCGTTCGCGGCGCTGGTGGGCCGACATGGGAAAAGTTTCAAGAACCGCCATCAGGTTATCTTCCACGCTCAATTTGCGGAAAATGGAAGGCTCTTGAGGTAGGTAGCTGATGCCGCTTCGGGCTCGCAGGTACATCGGGAACTCGGTGATGTCCACGCCGTCCAGCAGCACTTTGCCGGCATCGGGAGCCGCCAGGCCGACAATAATATAAAAGGTGGTGGTTTTCCCGGCGCCGTTCGGTCCCAGCAAGCCAACCACTTCGCCCTGGGCGATCCTCAAACTGATTCCGTCAACTACTTTGCGGCCTTTGTAGGCTTTGGTGAGGTCGGCTGTCGAGAGGATTTGCATGATTCATTCGTGCACCATGAGGCGTTTTGAAAGCGTTTGTGCCTTTTTTTCCCCATCGACAATGAGGCTAGCACCGTCAATAAAG
>NFUN01000015.1 GCA_002197525.1 Acidobacteria subdivision 13 bacterium RH2 MAG17b
CGAAGGCGACGAAGAATCTCGTATGTTGCTGATTCAAAATGAAAGCAGATCCTTCGCTCCGCTCAGGATGACAGCCCTTTTGCGTTTTTCAACAAACTGCTAAGTTCCGCCAGCATCCCCTTACGCGCCTCGGCTGCTTTTACGCGGCCCAGCGCCTTTTTACGCGCCTCGACAGAGATGGGCGCGTCCCTGCTGGATCAATACGGACTCCGGCAGCTCGCAATAGCGAGCGGTTTGCTATGGTACTGCTCTGTATGCAACGTCATGGTTGAAAGATCAAGGCCGGGTGGGCATAGATCAGCGCTTCAGCAGCCAAACTGAACCACTGCCTAGCGCACAAGCATGTTCGAGGTCTGGAACCTGCTCTGCTATAATTGAGAATCACCGCACATGTCAGGAATCATCGGCTACATCGGCAACAAGCGTGTTGTTCCCGTGTTGTTGGAAGGTCTGCGCCGGCTGCAGTATCGCGGCTATGACTCGGCGGGGCTGGCTGTCGTCAAAGACGGCGCGCTTGAAGTTCGCCGCGCGCCTGGTAAACTGCGAAATCTGGAAGAAACCATTCGCCTGAACCCGGTCGACGGCTCTTACGGCATTGGGCACACGCGCTGGGCCACTCACGGGCCTCCGACCGTGGAGAACGCCCATCCGCTTCGCGATTGTCACGGAACGGTGGTGGTGGTGCATAACGGCATCATTGAAAATTACGAGGATCTGAAGGCGGAACTCATCGCCGAAGGCCACCAGTTCGTCACCGAAACCGACACGGAGGTGATCGCTCACCTCGTGGAGAAATATTTGAATGGTACCGCAACGTCTGAATCCAGCTCTCCGCCAGACGCGGCGCCTGTAAGACCCGCGGACCTGGAAGATGCGGTGCGCTCCTCGGTGCGGCGGCTGAAGGGCGCGTTCGCACTCGCGATCATCTCAACCCGCGACTTGAACAAGATCGTGGCCGTGCGCCAAGGCCCCCCCGCCGTGATCGGCCTCGGCAAAAACGAATACTTCGTTGCGAGCGACGTTCCCGCCATCGTCTACCACACCCGCGACCTCTTTTTCCTTGCGGACGGCAACATCGCCGTGCTCACGCCGAACGGCGTCAAACTGACGGATTTTGACGGTCACCCGGTTTCGCGCCGTGTGCAACACATCACCTGGGACCCGATCCTGGCCGAAAAGGGCGGATTCAAGCATTTCATGCTGAAGGAGATTTATGAGCAGCCGCGCGCCGTGCGGGACACGATGCTCGGCCGCATTTCGCCCGAAACGGGCCAGGTGTTTCTCGACGAGATGGAAATTTCAGAAGAAGACTTCCGCAGCTTCCGCCAGATCAAGATCGTTGCGGCGGGGACCTCGCGGCACGCAGGCATGGCCGGGCGCGTGATGATCGAGCGGCTGGCGCGGGTTCCGGTCGAGGTAGACTACGCCTCCGAATTCCGGTATCGCGATCCGATCGTAAGCCCTCACACCTTGACCATCGTGATCACTCAATCGGGAGAGACGGCGGACACCATCGCCGGCCAGCGCGAAGCGCAGGCCAAAGGCTCCCGCACGCTGGCCATCTGCAACGTGCTCGGCAGCATGGCGCCACGCGAAGCGAACGGCGCCATTTACACGCACGCCGGCCCGGAAATCGCCGTCGGTTCTACCAAGACCTTCGCCGCCCAGACGACGGCGCTCTACATGTTCGCCTTGTATTTGGCTCAGCTTCACGGCCGCCTCAGCGCGGAGGAAGCCAAGAAGCTGCTGGCTGACCTCACCGCGCTCCCCCGGCAGCTCGAATCCGTGCTCCAGCGCGACGAAGAGTTCGAAGACCTTGCGCGCCAGTTTTATCGCTCCGCCGATTTCCTGTTCCTGGGCCGGGGCGTGCACTTCCCCATCGCTCTTGAAGGCGCGCTGAAAATGAAGAAGGTCTCTTACATTCACGCCGAAGCCTATCCGGCTGGCGAAATGAAGCACGGCCCAAGCGCCCTGATCAGCCCAGGCCTGCCGGTGGTCGTAATCGCCACGTGCGACTGGGATTCGTCCGATTCGCAAGTGCGTTACGAGCGGACGATTTCCAACATCAAGGAGGCGAAAGCTCGCGGTGCAACGATTCTGGCGCTGGTCACCGAAGACGACCGAGAGGTCACCGGCATGGCTGACCACTCGATCTTATTACCGCACACCAATGAACTGCTCTCCAGCATCCTCGAAGTTGTGCCGCTGCAAATGCTCGCCTATCACATCGGCATCCTGCGCGGCTGCGACGTGGATGAACCCCGCAATCTCGCGAAATCCGTGACCGTAGAATAGCGGGTCAGCCGAGTTCACCCCTCCACCAAGGCAGCCATCTCTCCTCTTCGCACTGAGGCAATTCACCCCCACAGGGAGAGATGCGATGTGAATAGGCATTGCCCGGTGAACAGAGTTTCAAGAGCACCCGTTATTTCCTGTATCATGAAGGGTTGCAATCCGGCGATCGCGCTGGGCGGGAAAGACCCGCAAACCAAGGGTTCGGAGGTTTTACTTTGTGTCATCCTTCAAAATCCCGTGAACGAGGCTCCAGCAGAGGCAGCCTTACCTTTTTAGTCGCCGTCGTCCTGATTTTGATCGTTGTAGGTTTTAAGCTGACCAGAAATCCAGCTCCGGTCATTCAACCCGCGCAGCCTCTCACAGGTATTGGCCTTAGCCGGACCGTGAAATTCAGGATTCACGACCCTCATTACCGGATCACGCGAGTGAACATTGAGGTCCGGCAAAGCGGCCACTCGTTTGCCGCGCCGGTGAGCGTGAAGCCGGCTGCGGGCAAAACGCCGGGGCAAACGGTCTACGCCACGGCCGAAGTGGGGCGGCAGGAAATACCTGGGATCAATCCGGGCCGCGCCACGCTGGTGGTCACCGCGCTCAACGATTCCTGGGGACGATTTTTCCGCGGCGGCAAGGCAGTGTTCTCGCGTGACGTTCCGGTGCGATTCATGCCGCCCCAGGTGGAAGTGCTCACCGCACAAAGTTACATCAACCAGGGCGGGAGCGACATGGTCCTTTTCAACGTGTCTGAAGGCACGGTGAAATCCGGCGTTGAGGTCGGCCAGACGTTTTTCCCGAGCTGGCCAGTCAAGGAAACCGAGCCTCAGGCGCGCCTATGCATCTTCGCTTTTCCTTACGACGCCAGCCCGAATACTCCCGCGCATATCGTTGCCGAAGATGACGCCGGCAACCGGACCATTGCCAGCTTCAGCTACAAAGTCTTTCCGAAACAGTTTCGCCATAGCGCGATTCCCGTTACCGATGCATTCATGCAGCGCGTCGTGCCGCCCATTATGAGCCAAACAACTGCCATTCAGGAGCAGGGCAGTCTGGTGAAAGACTTCGTCGCCATCAACCGCGATCTCAGAGCGATTGACAGCCAAAGGCTCATCCAGTTTTCAAAGCAAACCAATCCGAAGTTTATGTGGAGCGAGCCGTTCTTGCAGCTTTCGAACTCAAAAGTGGAATCTTCGTTCGCTGATTTTCGCACCTATGTTTACAACGGACAGGTGATCGACCACGAAGTGCACCTCGGTTTTGACTTGGCGGTGGTAGCGCACACGCCGGTGCAGGCGGCCAACGATGGACTCGTCATTTTTGCGAGCTGGTTTGATATTTTTGGCAACGCGGTGATCATCGATCACGGCTGCGGCCTGCAAACCCTATACGGCCACATGGCGTCGTTTATGGTGAAGCCGGGGCAGTTGGTGCACCGGGGGCAGTTGATCGGCACCAGCGATTCTACGGGGCTTGCCGGAGGCGATCACGTGCACTTCGAGGTCTTGTTGGACGGCGTTCCGGTGAACCCGGCGGAATGGTGGGACCCGCACTGGATTCACGACCGCATCATGGCCAAGCTTCAGCCCTATCGCCAATAGACATTTCGTTGCGGGTGTTCGCAATCGGTTATTCTTCTTCCTCTTCCTTGCCGTGCCCGGCGGCCTTCGCCGCGGCCACAATTTTTTCCGCAATTTGCGGCGGAACCGCGTCGTAATGGGAGTATTCCATGGAGTAAGTGCCACGTCCCTGGGTCATCGAGGTCAAGTCAGAGGCGTAAGTGAGCATTTCCGCAAGAGGCGCCTGGGCCTTGATGATGGTCGATCCGGCCTTTGAATCCATGCCCTGAATTCGTCCGCGGCGGCCGTTCAAATTGCCCATGATGTCGCCCGAATAATTTTCCGGCGCGTTAATCTCCACGTTCATGATGGGTTCGAGCAGGCATGGCTTGGCCTGCTCCATGCACTTCTTGAAGGCGAAAGATCCAGCGATCTTGAACGCCAGTTCGGAAGAGTCTACGTCGTGGTAGGAACCGTCATAAAGGATCACCTTGAAATCGACCACGGGGCATCCGGCAAGATACCCTTTGGCAGCAGCCTCGACGATACCCTTTTCCACCGCGGGAATGAAATTCCTGGGGATAGCCCCGCCGAAGACCTCGTTGGCGAATTCGAATCCCGCGCCGCGCGCGAGCGGCTCCATCTTGATCCAGCAATCCCCGTACTGGCCGTGGCCGCCGGTTTGGCGCTTGAATTTCCCCTGCGCATCCGCCTTGGCGCGAATGGTTTCCCGGTAAGGGATTTTAGGCGCTTTGAGCGTCACCTCGACGTTAAAGCGGCGTTTCAATTTGGAAACGGCCACTTCCACGTGTTGCTGGCCCGAGCCGGCCAGCAGAAACTCGTTGGTTTGAGGATCGCGCGAGAAGCGGAGCAGCAAATCCTCCTCGATGAGACGGTGAATGGCTATCGAGAGCTTGTCTTCGTCGCCGCGCGATTTGGGTTCGATCGCAAAGGAAATAGCGGGCTCCGCGAGCGTCAGCTTCGGATGCAGCACCGGGGCTGGCTTGTCGCCCAGCGTGTCTCCGGTGAGCGTGTCCCGGAGCTTGGTGACAGCGCCCAGATCGCCAGCGTGGAGTTCGCCTACGGGAACCTGCGTCTTGCCCTGAACCGCTGCGATGTGCGCGAGCTTTTCCGCGCCGCCGCGGTTGAAATTGGTTACGGTAGCGTCATTCTTCAGAATGCCCGACATCACTTTGAAATAGCTCACGCGGCCGGCAAAGGCGTCCGCCAGCGTTTTGAACACGTAAAGGGCCAGCGGTTCGTCATCGGCTATTTTGCGCTTGACTGGCGCGCCGTCCGAGGTTCTTCCTTCCCATTCACCGCGGTCGAACGGAGAGGGCAGAGAGGCAGCGATAAAATTCAAGAGGTTTTCGGCGCCGATGTTCGGCAAGCCCGCGGTAACGAGCACGGGCGAAATACGCCGCTCGCGGACGGCCTCCCGCAGGCCAGGTTCGAGGTCTTCTAGCGGAATTGTGCCTTTGTCGAAAAACTCTTGCATCAGGCTATCGTTGCCTTCAGCCACCATTTCCACCAGAGTTTCGTGGGCTGCGGCCGCTGCTTCGGCGAGCTCCGCTGGTATCTCGGACTCGGTTGCCTTGCCGCTTCCGTTGGCCTGGTATGCGCACGCCTTCATGCGGATCAAGTCAATGCATCCCCGGAAGCTCTTTTCTTCGCCCCAAGGCAACTGAATGGGGATGACGGAGCGCCCGAGCGTATTGCGCAACGCCTCGACCGTGCGGTCGAAGCTCGCGCGGTCGCGGTCCATCTGATTGATCACCAGGGCGCGCGGCAACTGAAATCTTTCGCAAAAGCCCCAGGTCCTCTCCGTTTGCACTTCCACGCCCGAAACGGCGTGCACCAGCAGCAGTGCAGCGTCCGCCGCGGTGAGTGCGTCTTCAGTTTCATGCAGGAAAATATTGAAGCCTGGCGTATCGATGAAGTTGATTTTAGCCTTGCCCCACTCCGCGTAGGCAAGCGAGGCGCTGATGGAAAACTTGCGATGGATTTCCTCTTCGTCGAAATCGGTGACAGAAGTGCCGTCATCCACCTTGCCGAGACGGTTCACCATGCCCGCCGTGTAGAGCAGGGACGTGATCAGTTGCGTTTTGCCGGTGTGGCCGTGGCCGATAAGCGCCACGTTGCGGATGTTCGATCCTTCGTAGATTTTCACGGGCAGCTCCTTAACCTCTCAAGCTAAAGGCCCCGTTCAGACCAGACGGGCGAGAACCCGCATCCTAACACATCTGTTTCGCGAGCTTCAACGTTCGCGTTGAGTTTGCGCTCGCGAGGAAGAGCGCCCGGACGCAGGCAGCAAGGCAATTTTTCCCGCCCGGATGGAAGATTTTCCATCCATGACTCTGTGCCAGTCTTTTAGCTTCAATCGTTTACGTCTGGTCTCCGAATTGCTTATTCTTTGCCTACTCTAGACGCCGCACGCTTGTGGGCGGTAAAACCTGATCGAGTAGCCGAAACTTATAAGGCAACAAGGAGACGCAATCCTATGACGCCAGACTTCGACGCACTTCGCACTCTTCAGTACACCATCAACCTTTATTCGAAATATGCCGGTGATTCTTTCAGCGATGGAGAGATTCTCACGATTTCGTTCCAATGTCTTGAGCGAGACCAGGGGCAGCGGCTTGTCGAAATAGAGGGTCTGTTCAGCCGCCAAGCCTTGCACGAGAATGACTTCGATCTCCCATCGTTCCCGGCGCCGTCCGGTGAAGTTCGTTTCGGCGAGTCCCGGCTATGGACATCTCCGCCGCCAGCCTAGAATCCTAGAGTTGCGAAACTGGACGCGGATGAGTCAAGTTTCCGCCGCCACCTTACCCCCAGCCCTTCTCCCCCAATCGGGGGAGAAGGGTGGACCGCGTAGCGGGACGGGTGAGGGGGGCCATGCCTCGGCGGGCTGAGGCGGAGCTTCGCTAGCGATACTGTTCAGAGCAGCTCGATCCCAGGGAAGAAGTAGGAGATTTCGTAAGCAGCGGTTTCCGGCGCGTCGGAGCCGTGAACGGCGTTGTGCTCGATGTTCGCAGCATAAAGCTTTCGGATCGTGCCTGCGGCAGCCTTCGCCGGATCGGTGGCTCCCATCACCTCGCGCAATCGCGCGATCACGTTTTCCCCTTCGAGCACCATTACGAGCGCCGGGCCTGAACTCATAAACTCCGTCAGGCTGGCGAAGAACGGCCTTGCGCGGTGGACGGCGTAGAAGCCCTCCGCTTCGGCCTTGGTCAGCCGGACGAGCCGCGCTGCGACGATCCTGAAGCGATTGGCTTCGAAGATTTTGATGATGTCGCCAACGTGGCCGGCGCTTACGGCGTCCGGCTTCAGGATGGTCAGTGTGCGTTCAAGTGCCATAGATTCCTGAGCTTTCCTCCGAAAAGATAGCGGGCCGCTCTGCAACCTCACAATGTATCCGATTCACGGCTGTGACTGCAAACATCCCGTAATTTCCTGCCCGGAATCGGCTGCGTCCAGGTGGTAGCGAATTCCTGCCCGCGTTTGTTGGCGGTCCGCACTGAGATTTGGGAGAACATTGCTTGAATTAGCCACTTCAGGATTTTTCCGTGTGCGGAGGAGGCAGAGCAGGCCCTTTTCTGCGCCGCCGGGGCCAGTCGGGAGGACGAGATGAAAAAAAGGGCTCCCACGTGGGCGGTTGGATGTACAATCGATGCTTCCTTGTGCAGATTGCCTCACTCGCACAAGTGATAACCGGCAGGAGCACATATCCTGCTTTCGTATTTGCTTTCGGCTAAAGCCGAGGACAAGGATGATGCATGTTAAGAATAGGTGTGAATCGTTGGAAACGGATGTCAATCATAGCGAGCTTGGCGTGTGGGTTCTTGGCCTTCGCGTTGTCGGCGCAGGCCGCGCCGCCGCTCACGGCGGGCACGCCAATCCTGGTGCCGGGCACCCACGGGGGTTTCGATTTTCTCCGCGTTGACACCTCCGCGAACCGGCTGTTGCTGGCTCAGGAGAAGGGAAATGGATCGTTCGACGTGTTTGATCTGAATACCAAGAAACTGCTGAAAAGAGTGCCCACCAGCACCTCCCAGGATGCCGCAGTGGACCTGAAACGCGAAAGGTATTACGTCAGCGGCAATGATCCACATCGCATGGTTATCGTCAGCAGAAAAAGCCTGAACGTGATCGGAGTGGTTCCGGTGCCGGCGAACACCGATTTGATCGCGTATGATCCCGTCACCGGACAGGTTCATGAATCCAACGATACCGCTGGCGAAGAATGGGTGATTGATCCGAGTACCAAGAAAATCGTCACGACCATCAAATTGCCGGGTAGCGGCGTGGAAGACCTTGCCTTTGATCCGCAATACAAACGGCTGTTCCAGGCAGTTAAAGGCTCCAATATGATCGCGGTCATTGATCCGGCCAGCAATAAGGTTTTGCACGCTTGGCCGCTTGCTCCAGACACCGGACCGCACGGAATCGCGCTTGTTCCGGGCAACGAGCTGTTGGCAGCCTGTGCCGGCAAACTGGTGCTGATGAACCGTTCCACCGGAAAAATTCTTGGCCGGGCGGACATTGCACAGGGCGTTGACGAAGTGGCTTATGATCCGGGCACTCATCTCGCTTATTGTGCCAGCAAGCTGGGAGAAATCTCCGTTGTGCGTGTTGCCGCCGGTAAACTGACGTCTCTCGGCAGCGTCCCGGACGAAAAGGGCACGCACAGTATCACGTTTGACCCGAAAACCCACACGGTGTGGATCGCCTATCCTAAAGGCAACGAATGTTTCGTGCAACCGTTCACGCCGTCCGAATAACCCACCGTGGACAAATGCAAGGGTTCGATAGGGGCTGGCTGATCCTAAAAATCAGCCGCCCTTATTTCCGTTGGAGCCGTTCAGCGGGCCGCGCTGGCTCCTAGCGCGCGGGCCATCGTTTCGCCAATCAGGGCGGGGCTGGGGGCCACGCGAATGCCCGCCGCTTCGAGCGCGGCGATCTTGTCCGTAGCCGTTCCTTTGCCGCCGGAAATGATGGCGCCGGCGTGGCCCATGCGCCGTCCCGGAGGGGCAGTTCGTCCGGCGATGAATCCCGCCACGGGCTTTTTTACGTTCGCGGCGATGAAGGCGGCGGCCTCTTCTTCCGCCGAACCGCCAATTTCCCCAATCAAAACGATTCCATGCGTATCAGCATCGGCGGCCATCAGGCGGAGTACGTCAATGAAATTGGTGCCGATAATCGGATCGCCGCCGACGCCCACGCAGGTGGACTGGCCGATGCCGAGCGCGGTGAGCTGGCCGACGGCCTCGTAGGTGAGCGTGCCGCTGCGGGAAATCACGCCTACATGGCCCTTCCTGTGAATGCTGCCCGGCATGATGCCCACTTTGCATTTTCCCGGCGAGATCACGCCAGGGCAGTTCGGGCCGATCAGCCGGGTTTGCCTTCCTACCAGGAATTGCTTGACGCGAATCATATCCAGCGTCGGGATGCCTTCGGTAATCGCGATTACCAGCGGCAAATCAGCATCAGCCGCTTCCATAATGGCGTCGGCGGCAAAGGGCGGCGGGACGAAGATCACCGAGACATTTGCTCCCGTCTTCCGCCGGGCTTCCTCGACGGTATTGAAGACGGGGACGCCGTCCATCGCCGTGCCGCCCTTTCCCGGCGTCACGCCAGCGACAACCTTAGTGCCATATTCGACGGCTTGCTTGGCGTGGAACGCTCCCTCGCGCCCCGTGATGCCTTGCACGAGCAGCCTCGTATTTTCATCGATCAGAATGGACATAGGATTTGCTTATTGGTTCATTGAATCATTGAGCCATTGAATCAATGAACCCATGATTCAATGAATCAATTGCTTCCCGCCAGGCGAACCACTTTTTCAGCCGCGTCTTTCATGCCATTGGCGACGGTAAAGTTCAATCCCGACTCGCGCAGAATTTTCTGGCCAAGCTCCACGTTCGTGCCTTCGAGACGCACCACCACGGGTACTTTAACGCCCAGGCTTCGCGCCGCCGTCACCACTCCGCTTGCCACCACGTCGCACCGCATGATGCCGCCGAAAATGTTGATGAGCACGGCGCGCACGTTCGGGTCGCTCAGAATGATCTCGAAGCCGTGGCGCACCTGCTCTTCGCTCGCGCCGCCTCCGGCGTCCAGGAAGTTGGCGGGGCGGCCTCCGGCGTATTGAATAATGTCCATGGTGGCCATCGCCAGGCCCGCGCCATTCACCATGCAGCCGACGTTTCCATCCAGGCGGATATAATTCACCTTGTAGTCGGTCGCCTTCACTTCTAGCGGGTCTTCTTCGTTCAGGTCGCGCAACTGCTGGATTTCGGGATGGCGGTAGAGGGCGTTGTCATCAAAATTCATCTTGGCGTCAAGCGCCACGAGTTTTCCATCGCGAGTGACGACGAGCGGGTTGATTTCAGCGAGTGAAGCGTCGGTTGCTTCAAACGCGCGGTACAGCGCCGAAAAGAACTTTGACGCCGCGCTCACCTGGCCTGCCTCAAGCCCCAGACCGTAAGCCAGCTTCCTTCCTTGAAACGCCTGGAAGCCCACAGCCGGGTCGATGAATTCCTTCAGAATCTTCTCTGGCCGCTCGGCCGCCACGACTTCGATCTCAACGCCACCCTCCTGGGAGGCCATGAAGACCGGCCGTCCGGTCGCGCGATCCACCACGAGGCCAAGATAAAGTTCACGGCCAATATCGAGCCCTTCTTCGATCAGCACGCGCCGTACCGTGCGCCCTTCGGGGCCTGTCTGATGCGTCACCAGGTTCATCCCGATCATGCGATTCGCGATCTGGACCGCTTCCTCGGGGCTGCGCGCAAGCTTCACGCCGCCGCCCTTGCCGCGGCCTCCGGCGTGGATCTGCGCCTTCACCACCACCGTGCCGCCGAGTTTCTCCGCAACTGCGCGGGCGGCATCTGCCTGCTCAATCACTTCGCCGCGCGGCACAGCCACACCGTATTGAGCAAGGATTTGCTTGGACTGATATTCGTGAATTTTCATTTGCGGTTGCCGGCGCTTTGACTTCCCACCCCTCGCCGTGCCATGGGGCGCGTGCGTAACGGGATAAAGACCTGGTGAATCTTGCAAGAGGGGAGCGTGGAATTCACGGTACAATGAGGAATTCCCAGCTTGCCCGATGGGCCAGTATAGAAAAACCATGCCCAAAATGCAACGAAAAGCGGCGCGCCGCCACGGGAAAGCAGTCGTGCCGGTTGCAGAGCGGTCGATGGAAGCGAGACGATGCGAATCCAGGAAGCGATTGAGAAGCTGAAGGCTGGACTCAGTTTTAGCCGCGATGAGGCCGGAAGCGTCATGGTGAGCCTGCTCTCGGAAAGCGCGCCGGATGCTGAGATTGCGGCGCTGCTCGTGGCGCTCCGCGACAAAGGAGAAACCTCCGATGAGCTTGCGGGATTCGCGGAGGTGATGCGTTCGCGCGCCCGCGAAGTGCTGGAAGCTGCCGGAGTGCGGGAAGAGCAATTGGCCGAAGGCGGCCCGCTGCTTGATACCTGCGGCACCGGCGGCGACAGCAAGGGAACCTTCAACGTCTCAACGGCCACGGCCCTCGTGGCTGCCGCCGCTCGCGCGCGCGTGGCCAAGCACGGCAACCGTTCTATTTCGAGTCGCTGCGGCAGCGCCGACGTGCTCGAAGCTTTGGGAGTCGCCATCGAGTTGCCGCTCGAACGCATTCCGGAATGTCTGGACAAAGCCGGCATGGTGTTCCTCTTCGCTCCTCAACTACACCTTGCCATGAAGCACGTGATGGCGGCGCGGCGAAGCTTGAAGACGCGCACCGTCTTCAATCTGCTCGGCCCGCTCACCAATCCTTTGGGTGCTTCCCGCCAGCTTGTCGGCGTTTATGATCCGGCGCGCACGGAAATGATGGCTGGGGCGCTCGGAGCCATGGGAGCGGAGCGGGCATTTGTAGTGACCGCCCACGATGGCATGGATGAAATCTCCATTTCGGGACCAACCAAGATTTCTGAGACGGCCGGGGGAGTGGTCCGCACGCGCCACGCCACGCCCGAAGAATTCGGCGTCGCGCGGGCCGAAGCGGATGCGATTGCAGGCGGCGACGCCCCGGCCAATGCCCGCATCGTCCTTGATATTCTCGGAGGTCAGCCTGGCCCTTACCGCGATATGGTGGTGGCAAACGCTTCCGCCGCACTTGTAGCCGCGGGCCGCGCCGCGAATTTCCTGGAAGGCGCTGATCGCGCCCGCGAAGCCATTGATTCGGGCGCGGCGGCCAGCACGCTTGAAACCCTCCGCGAGTTCACCCAGAAGCATCGCCGGTAATATAGGTAGCACCGCCTTAAAACCACGCGTCAGGTCCATCCCATACAGAGCGACACAAGCCGTGCGGTGGTTCACCTCACCCCGGAGGGGCGAACCCTGAATAGCCATGGGTGAAACCCACGGACAACGACCGGTTCGGGTTCTCATCTTTGCGGCCCTGGAGGGGCCGGACCATTAACCCGTGCGCCCCATGTACAACCCCGTTCGGGGTTGTTGAAATTCATTCATGGCTCGTTCTTTCCGTGCGTTAGAGTCTGTGTGACAACTGCCGTTTTTGAGTTGGTGCGGCGCTCGGAGCCTGCCCCGGCGCTGTCGGGGAGCGCCGAAGCACTTGAAAAATAAAGGCCGGCGGTCGCAGACTGCCGCTACAGCCGCAGTTGTCACGTAGACTCTCCGGCCCACACTTTACCCAATAACGGGAAAAACCCCCATAAAACGCGCCCCCGCAAAGACCAGCCAGGTATTCCTTGTAAACCCGGCTTGGGGAAGCCGCTGCGGGGTCCAATGAAGGCGCCGGGGATGAGAACGGGGGGGTTACGAAAAAAGGTTGCAAATCTTGCTTGCCTAAAGATTTAGCAAGAGTTAATATCTTACAACTAACTATTCTGGGGGGCGTGAGGACGCAAAGGTGAACCAAAACACCGAGTTCCAACCCACTGGCGAGGGTAACCGCGACACGGGCGCCATGGCATTGCATGCCCGTGTCTTGCTTGTAGAAGACGACCCTGCGGTTTCCAAATTCCTGCAGGAACGGATGGAAAAGGACCTATTCGCCGTCGATGTCTCCTATGACGGAGTGGCGGCGGCGGGCTTGGCCGGGGCGCCCGAATACGATCTGGTGATTCTTGACCTGAATCTTCCGGGGGCGGACGGCATTGACTTGTTGCAAAGGATGCGCGCGCGGAATAATCTGGTACCGATACTTGTGCTCACGGCACGGGTCAGCGTGGAAGACCGGGTTATGGCTCTCGAGTTGGGCGCTGACGATTACGTGACCAAACCGTTCGAGTATCCGGAGCTTGCGGCGCGGGTGCGGGCGCTGCTGCGGCGGCTGCGTCCTTTGAGCGACGCTGTTTCACGCGTGGATGACCTTGAGCTAGACCGCATCAGCCACACGGTCAAGCGGAGCGGGCGGGCTGTTGAGTTGACGCCGAAGGAGTTCGCCCTGCTCGAATACCTGATGGTGAATGTGGGCCGGTGCCTGACGCGGGACATGATTATCGAGCACGTCTGGAAGCTGACGCTAGGCTCGGTTACCAACGTCGTTGACGTCTACATCAATTATCTCCGCAACAAGATCGACCGCGATTTTGACCGTAAGCTGATCCACACGGTGCGGGGAGCGGGATACCAGATAGGAGACGCTCCTCAGAACATGCAAGCTTAACTGCCCGCCCGGATTGCGCAGTCAACCGCACCAGAAAGTCTTTCCAAACCACGATGATCGTAATTCGCCCTGCTGCACCGCAGGATATCCCTGCGATTCTGGCTATTCAAGCAAGCGTTTTTCAAGACGCGCCATGGCGCGAGGAAGACTACCACCGGATGTTGGATGGCTCGGGAAGCATGGTGCTGGTGTCGCAGGATCCCCATTCCCAAGAGCTGGTAGGTTACGCCGCCGCGAGATCGGCTTGCGGTCAAGCGGAGCTTTTGCACCTGGCCGTGAAACCCTCTTGCCAGCGCTCCGGCGTGGGCAGGGCGCTGCTTCAGGAAACCTGCCTCAGATTGCAACAAGCGGGAGTGAGCGCGATCTACCTGGAGGTGCGGCCCTCGAACGCCCCTGCCTTGAGCCTTTACCATTCTCTCGGGTTTATTCGGGTCTCGGTGCGCAAGGACTACTATGCCCAACCGCGAGAGGACGCCTGCGTGCTTTCGCTGGCGCTGGGCGCGGAATGGGCGGGGCGAGCCAACCGGGTTCAAGCCTGAAAAAGCCTCAGCAAGACTCGTCACGTCGCGTAGAATTCTGGATTGCAGCGGCCCCGTGGTGGCTTGCGAATCCGGAAGAATTCGGATTAGAGGCGCGAAGAATTGAAACTCAGCCACTGCCATACGGTTGGGTCGCTATACTGCCGAGGTACATCGGCCTATACTGAAAGTACCTCCCGCAGCCTTTTTCAAAGAGACCGTTTGAGCTTTGCGTAAGCCGGAATGGGAATTTGCCGTGATGGAAGCGCTAAAACCTTTTGAAATCGACCGGCGGCGGATGGTGGAAGTTCAAATCCGGCGGCGCGGCGTTCGCGACGAGCGCGTGCTCGATGCGATGCAGCGCGTCCCGCGGCACGAGTTTGTTCCCGCCAAATTCTTGGAACTGGCTTACGCGGATCGTCCGTTACCCATTGGCGACGCCGAAACCATTTCACAACCCTACATCGTGGCGGCCATGACGGAAGCTGCTGGCATTCAACCCGGCGATAAAGTCCTCGAAGTAGGCGGCGGATCAGGCTATCAAGCCGCGATCCTCGCGTTTATTGGGGCGCAGGTTTATTCGGTGGAGCGCAACCCGCGCCTTGCGGAGAGCGCGCGGGCGAGGCTGGCGCGCCTCGGCTACGGCGGCGTGGAAGTGATCTGCGCTGACGGAAGCGAAGGATATGCGATGGGCGCTCCCTACCAGGCGATCCTGGTGACGGCGGGTTCGCCGCAAGCGCCGCCTGCTTTGCTCGAACAATTGGCCGAGGGCGGGCGCATGGTGATTCCCGTCGGCGGACTTACCGGCCAGCAGTTGCAATTGATCCGTAAGAGCGCCACGGGAAGTTCCGTTCAAAATCTTGACCTCTGCCAATTCGTCCCGCTTATCGGGAAATACGGTTGGCCGGAGCAGCCCCGCCCGGCCTAGCGCACTCAATGGCCTTCGCTCGAATGAATCGCGGCGCTAAGAGATCCAGTTGGGTTTCAGGGGCGGACAGCGGGCGTAGGAGCTGAGCACCCGCATGTAGTTGGCCCGGTCGAAGACCGCCGGATCTGCCACGGCGCCGCGTGACATGCTGCCCTGCATCTCCCGGATCGATGCATATTCATGCTCCTCCATCCAGTCTTCCAGTTCCGCGAGCACGGTGGTGAGATGGCGGATGCCTTCCTGCAGCAGCGCTGAGGTCATCATGGCGACCCGCGCACCCGCCATCATTGCCTTCAGCACATCCTCTGCGGTGTGTACGCCGCCCGTAACGGCCAAGTCAGCGCGCAGGTGACCGTAAAGCACTCCCGCCCAATGCAGGCGCAGCAGCAGTTCGGTAGAATTGCTGAGAACAATGCGAGGCGTGGCTTCGAGCATCTCAAGATCGAAATCAGGCTGATAGAAACGGTTGAAAAGCACCAGCGCGTCTGCTTTGGCGTCATCGAGTTGCCTGGCCATGTTGGCCGTGGAGCTGAAGAAAGGCCCGAGCTTTACGGCGACCGGAATGCGGACGCTGGATTTCACCGCCTGCACCAGTTCGATATAAGAGCGCTCTACCTGCGCGCCGGTCACCTGCGGGTCCGTTGGAAGGTGATAGATGTTGAGTTCGATTGCGTCGGCGCCCGCCGCCTCCATCTTCTTCGCATACTCAATCCATCCTCCGGTTGTCACGCCGTTCAAGCTCGCGATCACCGGAATTGCCAAAGCGCTCTTCGCCCGCGCCAGATGTTCCAGGTAACCTTCCGGGCCAAGGTTATAAGAAGTCATATCCGGGAAATAAGTCAGGGACTCGGCAAAACTTTCGGACCCGTGTGAAAGGCGTTCGTCAAGCTCCTGGCTTTCACGCTCGATTTGCTCTTCAAAAAGCGAGTGCAAAACGACGACGGCGGCGCCCGAGTCCTCCATCCGGCGGAGGTTATCGAGGTCCTCCCAAAGTGGCGAAGAAGAGGCAACCACAGGGTTCTTCAGCGCCTTTCCGAGATAAGTTGTGGTCAGGTCCATTTGTCCTAGCCCTCCCTGGCCTTTGGGGGTTTTGCGGCGGCAAGATTCTGATAGAGCTGCCAGCGGCGCGTAACGTCATCCTGGGCCTGCTGCAGAAGCTCGCGGGCTCTATCGGGATCGCTGCGAGCGAGCATCGTGTAACGCGCCTCGTTGTAGACGTATGTCTGCAGGAGAAGCGAGGGATCCCGGGAATCCAATTGCAGGGGGTTTTGGCCGTGCTTGCGCAACTCCGGATTGAAGCGGAAAAGAGGCCAGTAACCCGATTGCACCGCGGACCGCTGTTGATCCAGCCCGAAGGCCATATCATAGCCATGCGCGATGCAATGACTGTAGGCAACGATCAAAGACGGGCCGGGATAAGCTTCCGCCTCACGGAATGCTTTTAAAGTTTGCATGTCGTGTCCGCCCATGGCGACGCGGGCCACATAGACGGTTTCATAGTTCATCGCCATCATGGCGAGGTCTTTCTTGGCCGTTGGTTTGCCTCCGGCTGCAAACTTGGCGACGGCTCCGCGGGGCGTCGCCTTGGACATTTGCCCGCCCGTATTGGAATAGACTTCCGTATCCAGCACCAGGATATTCACGTCTTGGCCGCTGGCCAGCACGTGATCGAGCCCTCCGTATCCGATGTCGTAAGCCCACCCGTCGCCGCCTATCAGCCAGACGCTCTTTCGGACCAGGCCATCGGCCACACTGAGCAAGTCTCGCGCCTGCACCTCGGCCAAGCCGCGCAGTGTTTGCTTCAGCTCGCGCACCCGTTCGCGCTGCGCTTCAATGCCCGGCTCCGTTGTCTGGTCCGCCGAAAGCAATGCCCGCGCCAGTTCCTCTCCCAGTGCGGGTGCAAGCTGCTCAACCAATTGCCGCGCGTACTGCGCCTGCTGGTCAACGGCCAGCCGCATGCCAAGGCCAAACTCGGCGTTGTCCTCAAAGAGTGAATTGGACCACGCCGGGCCCCGGCCGCGCCTGTTCAGAGTGTACGGCGTTGTGGGCAGATTCCCGCCGTAAATCGAGGAGCAGCCGGTGGCATTGGCGACGAGCGCGCGGTCGCCGAAAAGTTGCGTCATAAGCTTGATGTACGGCGTTTCGCCGCAACCCGCACAGGCCCCGGAGAATTCGAACAGCGGCTCGAGCAACTGGACGTCCTTCACCTGGCTGAGGCTGAGCGATTCCCTCGCCGCCTCCGGCAGGGTCAGAAAGAAGTCCCAGTTTTCGCGCTCCTGCTCGCGCAAGGGCGGCTGCGGGCTCATATTAATGGCCTTGTGCTTTGCCTCGCTCTTGCTCTTTACGGGGCAAACCTGAACGCACAAGATGCAGCCCGTGCAATCCTCCGGGGCGACCTGAAGCGTGTAACGCAAATTCTTGAATTCTTTCCAGCGCGCGGGCGAGGACTTGAACCTGGCGGGAGCCTGCGCCAGCAACGCGGGATCATAAAGCTTGGCGCGGATCACTGAATGCGGGCATACCAGAACGCATTTGCCGCACTGAATGCAGAGGTCTTCATCCCAGACGGGGATTTCGGCGGCGATGTTGCGCTTTTCCCATTGGGCGGTGCCGGAAGGGAAAGTGCCATCAGGAGGCAGCGCGCTGACGGGAAGCGAGTCGCCTTCGCCGGCGAGCATGAGGGCGGTCACCTTGCGGACAAACTCCGGCGCGTGCGCGGGGACGGGAAGCTGAATGTCAAAGCCGCTGGTAACCGCGGGCGGCACACGCACCTCATAGAGGTGGTCCAAAGCCCGGTCCACCGCCGCGAAGTTCTTGCGAATCACCGCTTCGCCGCGCTTGCCGTAGGTTTTTTCGATGGTGCGCTTGATCGCGGCAATGGCTTCGTCGCGCGGCAGCACGCCGTTCAAGGCGAAGAAGCAGGTCTGCATCACGGTGTTGACGCGCCCGCCCATTTCAGCTTCACGCGCCATCTTATAGCCATCGATGACGAAGAAACGCATCTTCTTTTCGATCAGGCGTTGCTGTGTGGTGCGGGGCAAACGGTCCCAAACCTCATCGGGGCCAAACGGGCTGTTGAGCAGAAAAACCGCTCCGGGCGCGGCAATCTTCAGCACATCAAGCCGTTCGAGGAAGCTGAACGTGTGGCAGGCTACAAAGCTCGCCTGGCTGATGAGGTAGCTTGAATGAAATGGCTTGCTGCCGAACCGCAGGTGAGAAACCGTGACGGAGCCAGCTTTTTTGGAGTCGTAGACGAAGTAACCTTGCGCGTAATTATCTGTTTCGTCGCCAATAATCTTGATGGAATTCTTGTTCGCGCTCACGGTGCCATCTGATCCGAGACCGTAAAAGACCGCGCGCACGCTATGCGGATTTTCGGTTGAAAAATCGGGGTCATAATCCAGGCTGGTGTGCGTGACGTCGTCCTGAATCCCGATGGTAAAATGATTTTTGGGATGGGGCTTCGCCATCTCGTCGAAAACGCCTTTCACCATGGCAGGAGTGAATTCCTTTGAGGAAAGGCCATAGCGGCCGCCGATGATGCGCGGAGCGGCGCCCCGAACCGGCGCGAAGGCCTGGCCGCCCGCCGCGATCTCGTTGAGGGCGGCAACGATGTCCAGGTAAAGTGGTTCGCCCGTGCTTCCGGGTTCCTTGGTGCGGTCGAGAACCGCTACCGTCTTCACGGCGGGCGGAAGCGCACTCGCAAAATGCTCGATCGAGAAAGGCCGGAAGAGGCGAACCTTAACGATCCCGACCTTTTCTCCGCGGGCGTTCAGCGCCTCCACGGCCTCTTCGGCGACTTCCGCGCCCGAACCCATAAGGATGATCACGCGGCCGGCATCCTGCGCGCCCACGTAATCAAATAGCGAGTACTGCCGTCCCGTGAGTTTTGCGAACCTCTCCATGGCCTGTTCCACGACGGCGGGGCAGGCGCGATAAAATGCATTGCACGCTTCGCGGGCCTGGAAGAATACATCCGGATTCTGTGCAGTGCCGCGCACCACCGGATGATCGGGGGAAAGGGCGTGGGTGCGATGCGCGAGAACCAGCTCCTCGTCAATCATGAAGCGTAAGTCGGCGTCAGCGAGTTGCTTGACTTTAGCGATTTCGTGCGAGGTCCGGAAGCCGTCGAAGAAATGAAGGAAGGGGATGGAGGCCTCGAGCGTGGAGGCGTGGGCGATGAGCGCCATATCCATAGCTTCCTGAACGGAATTGGAACACAGCATCGCCAGGCCCGTAGCCCGGGCGGCCATTACATCACTGTGGTCTCCAAAGATCGAGAGCGCGTGAGTGGCGACGGTGCGCGATGAAACATGAAACACGGCGGGCGTCAATTCGCCGGCCATCTTGTACATATTCGGGATCATCAACAGGAGTCCCTGGGAGGCCGTGAAGGTTGTGACCAGCGCGCCGGCCTGCACGGCGCCGTGGAGCGCCCCGGCAGCGCCGCCCTCGCTCTGCATTTCGATGACCTGGGGAACCGCTCCCCAGATGTTCGGCTTCATTTCCGAAGACCATTGATCGGCGAGTTCACCCATCGGCGAGGACGGCGTGATGGGGTAGATAGCGATCACCTCGCTGAGGCGGTAAGCGACGGAAGCCGCAGCTTCATTCCCGTCGATGCAGGCGCGCGAACGAGAAGATGAGACTTGATCCTCAGCGGCCACAATGCCGCCCGTCACTGTTTCCATGTCTCAATTACTATAACAAAAAGGCGAACCGGGATGTGATCTATATCACAGCTATGGTGCGGAAAATGCGCCTACGTAAAGGTGTCTTGCTTCGCCTTCAGGCGGTGCGTTAAGAAGACCGAGGGGCTGTCGCTCTGTATAGATAGCCAGCCGGTTTTCAGCGGCGTGATCTGGGAGTTTCCGCTACCTCCAGCGAAGGCGTTTCTTGGGCATAGGCATTCGATTCATACTGCAGGATCATGCGTTCGGTATTGAAAAAGGAACCATTGAGGGCAATGGTTGATCGCATGACCTCCGTATACGCAGAGGCGCGTCCATAGAACTGAGGCAGAATAATCCTCTCTAACTTGTCGTAAAGAGAAGCAATTTCGACCGATGGGTCTTCGAGGTCCTCGTCGTGGCCTATGGCCCAGCCTGTCGCCCCTTCGACACATCCTTCGATCCACCAGCCGTCGAGCACGCTCAAGCTTGGCACTCCGTTCATGGCAGCCTTCATGCCGCTTGTGCCGGAGGCCTCATAGGGCCGGTGCGGTGTATTGAGCCAAAGATCCGCGCCGCTCGTCAGGATCTGGGCCCATCGCATATCGTAATTCTCCACGTATACAACCCGGACGGCATCCTTGAGCAACTGAGCGGCTTCGAATACGCGGCGGATCATCGCTTTTCCCTCGTTGTCGTAAGGGTGAGCTTTGCCGGCGTAAATAACCTGGAGCGGACCCACGTGATGCGCTATCCACTTCAGCCGTTCGATGTTAGAGAATAGCAGGTCTGCCCGCTTGTATGCAGCAGCACGCCGGGCGAAACCAATGGTCATAATCGTCTCGTCCAGTTGTAACCCCGAACTTTTCTTTACTTCATCGAGGAGGACGCGCTTCGCGGAAGCATGGGCGGCTCGAATCTCTCCGAGCGGAAGGCCAATTGCATAACGCAGGTAGAGGTTGTCCCGCCGCCATTCCGGGATATGGCGGTCATATAGGTCCTTGAAGGAAGGCGATGCCCAAGTGGCTGCATGGACCCCATTCGTGATCGCACGAATGGGATAATTGGGGTACATGCCCTGCGAAACCTGGCCGTGGTGCATGGCAACACCATTAATGTAATGCGAGCTTCGTAGGGCCATGTAAGTCATGTTCAGAGTACCATCATGAAGGCATTCGACATTTTCCAGCGTGCTTGTCCGCGCCTCTCCCAGCACACGGCGAACAGCCTCAATCGGAAACTGGTCATGGCCTGCTGGAACGGGAGTGTGGGTTGTGAAAACGCACCGGCGGCGAATCGTCTGCAACTCTTCCTCGGGCAGCGCTTCATGAGGGGCCGGCCCGAAGTACTGTTCGCATAGTCCAAGGGCCAAAAAGGCCGCGTGCCCTTCGTTCATGTGATACGTCTTGAGGTTGTTGTAGCCCAGCGTCCGGAGCATTTCGACGCCACCAAGACCCAGCACCACTTCCTGGCAGAGGCGATAGTGATCGTCCCCGCCGTATAAATAATCGGTCAGCGTCTGGTCCCACGGGCTGTTGGAAGGCAACGCACAATCCAAAAGGTACACCGGTAATACATGACCTGAAAGTCCCTGCATAAGGTATTGCCACGCTTGAATCAGCACTTGCCGTCCTTCGAGGGTCACGGCGACGCAGGCATCCATCAGGTTCAGTTTGCCTTCGGGTCTCCATGAATCAGGCTTTTCAGTCTGGTTTCCCTGGGCGTCAAGATGTTGCTGGAAGTATCCCTTCCGATGCACCAGACTTACCGCCACCATCGGCACTTCCTGATCAGCGGCGGAACGCAACATGTCTCCCGCTAGAATGCCCAATCCACCTGCGTAGGTTGGGATCGCAGGGTCAAGTGCGATCTCCATCGAGAAATACGCAACCGTTGCCGCTTTT
Source organism: Acidobacteria subdivision 13 bacterium RH2 MAG17b (assembly GCA_002197525.1). Taxonomy (GTDB): domain Bacteria; phylum Acidobacteriota; class Terriglobia; order UBA7540; family UBA7540; genus RH2-MAG17b. The sequence goes on from NFUN01000015.1 coordinate 21,521, forward strand.
AGGTCTGTTACCATCACGAAGGTCCAATCCGATTGTCTGCGTCTTCGAAGCTGGGCGCGTCAGCCACGCTTCCACAAATGAGGCGGGGCTGTGAAAGTTGTGCCGGTAGATGGCGATAGAAATGAGTTCATTTTTCAGGGCCTCGAATAACGTATTATAACTACCCTATAGAAGAACTGCGGTGACCGGCGTCACATCCGCTCTGTAGATACCGAACCAGCGCCCCAAACGCCGCTCCATAGGTTTATCTCTGCCCTCCCCCCAGCGTAAACCGCACTCCGCTTCGGAACGTGAGCGGTAACGCCGGGTATCCAAAGGCAGCTTGATAGCGCTCATTGAGAATATTGCTCATCTCCGTGTAGAGCGTGACGCCACGATGCACGTCGTACCAGCCGTTGAAATCTACAAGCTGGTAACCCGCCAGTAGATTGCGGTTGGGAAGGAGCATGGTATTGCCAAAAAAAGCGTCCGAGAGATATGTGCTGTCGTCCGAACGGCTCACGAAGTACCCGTTCACGTTCACTCCGAAACGGCGCCGGGTGTATGTCAGAGTGAGGCCGCCCGAGTGCGGCGGTCTGCGAAACGGCCGGCCGCCGGCGAGCGGCGCATAGGCTCCGATGGGAATGTTGGGGAATGCAGGATTAATCGCCGGAAACAGCGCGCTGCTGCTGAACGATTGCGTCACTACTGCGTCGAGGTAAGTGTAATCGGCTTTCACCATCAGATTGTGCGTGAGGCTGACTTCAAAATCGGTTTCCACGCCCTGGCTGCGATAGGAATCCGAGTTGATCTCGGCGCCGAAGGGAACGGCCGCAGCCACGGCCGCCGGAACGCCCAGGTTGGGCAGCGCCGTTTGTGGGACAAAATCGATGAGGTTGTAAAAGCTTTCATGGAACAAGGTTACGCCTAACAACGCTCGCTCATGCCACAGTCCTTGATCCACTCCGAAATCAAAACTCCGGCTGCGCTCCGCGCCGATAGGTGAGACGCCGTACTGCTTGATCAAGCTTCCTCCGCCCGGCAAATTGGAAAGGAGAGTGAAAAGCGAAGATCCCTGGTCGAAAATGCTCGGCTCCTTGATCCCGGTTCCAAAGTTGAACCGCGCTTTAGTTTGGCCCAGCCAGTGCGATGCGTCCGGCGGCCGCAGATAATACGCCAGGGAAACGCGCGGCGTGACGGCAAAGCCGAAGATCGCGTTGTTTTCGAATCCCACGCCCGCCGTCGCAAACGCGCGGCGGTAGCCTCCGTGCCCTTCGAGGAAGTAATCGTAATTGTTCCGCCGGTCCGTCGTCTGCGGCGACCCTGAAGGCTGCGTGAACCCGTCTTCGTGAATGGTGTCGAACCCTCCGGTCAGCCCCACATTTGGCCGGAAGGCGTAATCGGATTGCAGGCTGACCATCTGGACGGTCGTCTGCGAGTTAAACTGCATCGGATAAGCGCCGCCGAAATCCAGAATCGCCTGGCCGGAAGTGCAATAACCGTTCGCGCCGCAAATCGTCGCTTGCTGGCCCAAATAGTTCGTTCCAAAGCCCGAGGCATTCGAGGCGATCCCCGTGGCGGAAGGATTGTCGAAGAAATAGTGAATGTGGGCGGAGGTGAGCCGCAACGTGTTGTGCCAGCGGCTGGTGGTTTGATTCTGAATGGTCAGTCCCAGGTCCGTGTCCTGCTGCCGTTGGAAGGAATCGTCGGGGATTCCATAGAAATTCAGAGGCCCAGCCGAGCCCAACCCGGTTGCATCATGATGAATGACGAACCGCACGCTGGTAGTTGCTGTGGGCTCCCAACCGAAATTCCCGTTGTAGGTGCCGTTATGAAAGGAGCTGTTCGGCAAGCTGTTCTGAGTGTCAAAGCGCATGAAGTCGGAGTAGTAGTCGAACTGGTGGAAGACGCCGCTCACCGAAGCTTCCTGCCGCAGCGTATTGAAGTTTCCTCCGTCGGCGGAATAGGTGAACTGAGGTGTAGACGTTGAGCCGTGGCGCGTGGTCACGCGGATCACGCTCCCCAAGGCGTCGCTGCCGTATAAAATGCTGTCCGGGCCGCGAAAAACCTCCAGCTCATCCACGCCACTCTCAGCCAGATTGGAAAAGTCGAATTGGCCTCCGATGTCGTTCACCGGAATCCCGTCCAGCAGCACTTTGTTGAAGTCGGCGTTTCCGCCGCGCACAAACACGGAGCCAACGCCGCCGCGCTCGCCCTGTTGCACCACTTCAACACCGGGCACGAGCCGCAGAGCGTCCAGCACGTCCAGCTTATTAAGCGACTTGAGTTCGTGCTGGCTGAGCACGCTGACTGATGCGCCTACCTGCGATTTGGGCGCCGCTTCGCCCGTGGCCGAAACCACCACGTGCTGGCGCAGCGGACCGATTTGCATCCGCACCTCGATCCGGGTAATCGCTCCGGTGCGCACCAGGACGAACCCGCTGCGAGTCGGAGTGAATCCTTGAGCGCTCACGCGCACGCGGTAACGGCCGGGCGCTGCCTTGTGAAAAGTAAAACACCCGTCGCTCGCGGTGTGCGTGCGCTCCACGGTTGAGCCGTTGCGCACCAGCGTGACCTGCGCGCCGGAAACAGCCGCGCCCAGCGGGTCAACGACATGGCCGCGGACCGAGCCCGCAGATGCGGCGTGCGCTTTGACAGTAAAGAAGATGATGATGAGAAGCCACAGGGCCTTTGCCCGGTGGCAAGAAATAGCTCGCATATTGTCCTCCTCGCCCTCGGAAGAGCGGACTGGGGTGAAATGCCGGCGGGACCGGTCTCCTGGCTCGCGACGTGTTGCCCAGCGCCTGCGCCTTCCCACCCTTGCGGGCAGTGGCTTTGTGCAGGCGATTGTCGCCGCTTACAGTTGCGGGGCAGTGGCGGATTTTCACCGCGCTTCCCGTTCATCCCGCCGGTTTGTTGCTGACTAAGTACTGATGCTCGCAATTACGATGACGTATAAAGTAAGCCGCCGATCCTGCCTCTAGCCCTCGCCCCCTTTGAGGAGAGGGTGGCCCGCTTAGCGGGACGGGTGAGGGTTCGCTTCAACTGCGTCACCGTAATTTCGCCGGGTGGCGCAGACATGCGCCTTTCAGCATGTCTGCGAATGGTCGTGAAAACCAACGCGCGGGATTGTCGCACGTCAAGTCAGCACTAAAATCAGATCGCAGACATCACGAAACGATGTCTGCGCCACCCGGAGGACCGCATGTCCGGCAGCGTGTTCAGCAAGTGCATGAAGAAGGTGATCCATCGAACGGTCACCGGCTCTCCCTTCGAAGCCGAGCGAACCCGCAGCGGGCGTCTGGCCGGTCTCCTGACTCGCGCCTCATCGCGCTGGGACTGCCTTCCCGGTAGCCTAAGCTCCAGTGGCGTTTGCGTCCCGGCGCTCCGCGCTCACAGTGGCGGGGCCGTGCCGGATTTTCACCGGCTTCCCAAACAACTCTGACTTGCACCAGACAACTCTATTGTGTACCCCAGATGCGCACGTGATGTCAACCGTGTGTACTTTGCAACTAGGCGGAAGCCGCAGTACAATCGCTGCCACTTCACCAGAACGAACTTCAAAGGGAGGGACAAACTCATGCGATTTCTGGTTAAGATTTCATTTCCGGTTGAGGCGGGAAACGCAGCCGCGAAAAAGGACGGCTTCAAAGTTATCCAGAGGATCCTCGAACAACAAAAGCCTGAAGCCGCCTACTTTGTCACCGAGGGTGGCAAGCGAACCGGTATCCTCATCATGAACATGGAAGACGCATCGCAAATCCCGGCAATTGCCGAGCCATGGTTCCTGGCGCTGAACGCCAGCTTGGAGGTGACGCCGGCGATGGTCCCTGACGACCTCCGCAAGGCGGGTCCAGCCATCGAACAGGCGGTGAAAGCCTACGGGTAGCAAGCAGTGCGGAGTTGTTTTGTAACTCTGCATCGCCGGGTGGCGTGACCCTCAGCTTGGCATAGCCTGCAGCGCAAGAACCCCACCCTGCCGGGTGGGGTTCTTACATTGCAATGGGTCACGAGTCTTAAATCACCGGCCGCGGCTACATAATTGGACCCTTCGGCGGCACCAGAGGCGGACGATGCGGAATAGGTGGAATAGGTGGAATAGGTGGAATAGGTGGAATAGGTGGAATAGGTGGAATAGGTGGAATAGGTGGAATAG
>NFUN01000150.1 GCA_002197525.1 Acidobacteria subdivision 13 bacterium RH2 MAG17b
CATCCGCTGTGGCGGCGCTGTCCTCAGCGCCGAAAGACGCCGGGGGGAACACCGGCGCACCAGGAAAAGCCGCCACTATAATTTGTAATTCTCAATAAAGCTACTCCCACGTTTTCAACCGATTTCACTTTCCTGCCGCCTCCAAGTGCTGCACGTAAATGCGCAAGAGTGTGGCGCACCGCTGGGCGATTTGGTCAGGCGTCATGTGGCGAGCGTAGATTTTTGTTTCCGGGCCAGGTGGAGGAGTTTGGTTCTTCTTGGGGCTCTCATTTAGGATGTTCGCCTGCCACAGCTTCGCGCCCGTCACCCAGTCCACCACCGCAACCGAAAGCACGGGAGGCTTCTTGGTTGGCCGGCGCTGCACCTGGCCGTTTCGAAAAACGTAGTGGGGTTTTTCCTGCGGTTTCTTGGCCCGGATCACCAAATCCACGCCTTGCGAATTCTCGGTTATCTGATATTTTCCCCAGGCCCGTAGATCCTCAATCAGCCACTGATCCAAATTGTCCGGCATGTGGGCTACGTAGGCGATCCGGGCGGTGATCAGGCGGTTTGGCGCGGGGTGCGCTGCTTGCATGTTCTGCGCCGCTAGACAAGCCGGAAAGCACAGCAGGAAGAGCCAAACGATTGTCGCGGGCTTCCCAACTCTATCCCTGGTCCCTGATGAGCGGCTGGTTTCCATGACGACCTCCGAATTACATGGCCGGGCAACCCTTCGGCGTAACGATCCGCACCGGAACGCCTTGAGCTTGCAGATGCTGTTTCAGGCTCAGGATGGTGTGCTCCTGAAAGTGGAAGACGGAAGCGGCGAGAGCAGCGTCTGCGGCTCCGCGCAAAAAGACTTCGGTAAAGTGCTGCGGCTCTCCTGCCCCGCCTGAAGCGATCACCGGAATATGTACGGCGCGCGAAATGGTGGCGGTCAACTCGCAATCAAATCCGTTGCGCGTACCATCTGCATCCATGGAGGTCAAAAGTATTTCTCCGCCTCCCATCTGTTCCACTCGCCGCGCCCACTCTACCGCGTCCAGGCCGGTATCGTGCGTTCCGCCATAGGTGGCCACGTTCCAACGCGGGCCGCCACGCGGAGCGGCGGCTGTGCTGCTGGAAATGGACTTCGCAGCGCCGGATTCGGCACTCGCTACGCGGCGCGCGTCAATCGCTACCACCACAGCCTGGCTGCCAAAACGCAGCGCCAGATCTTCTACCAATCCCGGCTTTTCGACCGCTGCCGTGTTCACCGCCACCTTGTCCGCGCCCGCAGCCAGCAACTGCCTGGCATCATCCAGCGTCCGGACTCCGCCGCCAACGGTGAGCGGGATGAAGAGCTTGCGCGCCACCCGGTTCACCGTATCCATCAGCGTGGCCCGTCCCTCGCGCGAGGCCGAGATATCCAACATGACGAGTTCGTCCGCGCCTTCGCGATTGTATGCTTCAGCGAGCTCAGCAGGATCGCCAGCGTCGCGAAGGTTAACGAACTGAATGCCCTTTACCACCCGCCCATCTTTGCAATCAAGGCAGGGAATAATGCGCTTGGCCAGCATAAAAAGACCGCCCGTTCTCCGCTTTTGGCGGCCACGGCCAGCGATTCGGCTCTCCGTGGCTGCAAAATCTAGAGGTCCAAAAAATTCTTCAAAACTTTTAACCCAACATCTCCGGATTTTTCCGGGTGAAACTGCACGGCGCACACGTTGCCCATCTCCATGACGGCGGAAAAACGCTGACCGTATTCGGTGACCGCAGCGCTTTCCGGGGTGACGGGCCCGTAATAGGAATGGCAATAATAGACGAAGCTGCCAGGAGCCACGCCCTGCAGCAAGCGCGCGGGGCGGGCGAATTCGAGTTGGTTCCAGCCGACGTGCGGCACCTTAAAAACGCCCTCGAACCGTTTCACTCTCCCCGGCAGCAGGCCGAGTCCGGCAGCCTCGGGCGCTTCTTCGCTGCCTTCGTACAGAGCTTGCAGACCAAGGCATATGCCTAGAAACGGCTTGCCCTCATCGAGCGCCGCGCGCAGTGGCTGAAGCATGCGCCGCTCTCCGAGGGCCTTCATCATGGAGCCGAAATGACCTTGCCCAGGCAGGATAATTTTTTGTGCGCGCGGCAGTAATTCGGCACGGCCTGCAGGCTCGGCAGCGTATCCGAGATACTGCGCGGCTTTCAGCACGGACCCGGTGTTGCCCGCGCCGTAATCGATGACGGCGATCATAGAAGTCCCTTGGTGCTCGGGAGCATCGCTTTCAACCGCTCGTCCCGCGAGCACGCGTAGCGCAAGGATCGAGCGAACGCTTTGAATAGGGCCTCCACCCCGTGGTGGCTCGAACGCCCGTAGACCAGCTTGAGATGCACGTTGGCGCGCGCGCTTGAAGCGAAACCCTGGAAAAAGTCCTCCACCATCTCCGTTTGGAGATCGCCCACGCGGCGGGCGCGGAACGCCGCGTTCATAACCAAATACGGCCTTCCGCTCAGGTCCACTGCGGCTACAGCCAAGGTTTCGTCCATGGGCATCACGAAATACCCGGCGCGATTGACTCCCTTTTTATCGCCGAGCGCCTGCCGCACTACCTCACCCAAAACCAAGCCGCAGTCTTCGACGGTGTGGTGCTGGTCCACATCCAGGTCGCCCTGCGCACGAAGTTCCAGATCGAAGCCGCCGTGGCGCGTAAACAGTTCCAGCATGTGATCCAAAAAGCGAATGCCGGTTGAGATCTGATAGCGCCCAGAACCGTCCAGATTGAGGCGCGCAGTTATATCGGTCTCCGCGGTCTTGCGATGCAGGCGGGCTACGCGAGCTTTCATGCAAACCATCCGGTGGGAGAATAGGTGATCAGATCGCGCCAGGCGGCGGAGCCGTCGCTCGTCTCGATCAGGTGGCGGACCCGCTCCAGTTCTTCCGTCAGCCGCTTCATCTGTGCTGTGGTTCCGATAGTCATGCGCAGGTATCCTTTGAGATGCGGATCGTAACTCCAATCGCGTACGAGGATGCCCTGGCGCCGCAGCCGCATGGCGATCTCGTGCGCCCGCGGTCCGACTCGAGTGAGTACGAAGTTGGAGGCGCTCGGCGCGTAGGGAATCCCTATCGTTTCGAGCTGCCGGCAAAAGCGCTCGCGGTTCCGAACCACCATCTTGGCGTAACGGTGCACGTAATGCTCGTGGCGAATGGCCTCAAGGGCACAGGCGAGCGCCGCTGCGTTCACAGCGAAGGCGGCGTGGGCGCGGCGCAACAGGTCCGCGATGCGGCGGTTGGTAAACAGGAAGCCGGTGCGGATGGCCGCAAGCCCGAACGCCTTTGAGAAAGTACGGCTGACGATGAGATTGGGATATTTGCGAATCCAGGACAAGATCGTGAGACCCGAAAAATCGAAGTAGGCCTCGTCCACCAGCACCAGGGTGTGCGGCATCGCTTCAAGGATGATCTTTAGATCCGGCTGCGAAATCAGCGTTCCCGTCGGATTGTTCGGATTCGCGAGCGCCACCCACCGCGTTCGCTTGCCTACGGCGGCCACAAAGTTTTTTACCGGGAGCTGCAGGTTTTCGTCATAGTGAATCAGCCGCGTCTGCCCTCCCGCCAGCTCGTGGAAAAATTGATAGATGGGGAAAGTGGGCGAGGGGATGGCCATTAGGTCTCCCGGATCGACAAACGTATCGCAAATCAACTTAATCGCGTCGTCCACGCCGTTCGTCAGCAGCATTTCCTCCGGCGACACGCCAAAATACCGCGCGAGAATCTGCCGTCCTTCATCGTATTCCGGGTAACGCGCAAACCAATCCGGCCGGATGGCGCGCCGGAACGCCCGTACTACGCCGGGCGGGCAGCCGACGGTATTCTCATTGAAGTCCAGCCGCAGCAACCCGGCGCGCCCTTCGAGAGGCGGATGGTATTTTTGCAGCCTTTCTACAGCTTCACGTGCTCGGATCATCCGCAAACCTCGTGTTCACTGAATGCGCGTGGGCCGTCAACCCTTCGGCTTCCGCCAGGGTTACGATCGTGCGGCGGAGGCCGGAAAGCCCGCTACGGCTCAGGCGCTGCACGGAAATGGATTTCACAAAATCCGCAGCGCTCAGGCCGCCACGCAAGCGCGCCGCACCGGCCGTCGGCAGAATGTGATTGCCGCCGGAAGCGTAATCGCCCGCCGCGACAGCGCTGTAACTGCCGAGAAAAATAGCGCCCGCCGAGCGAATGCGTTCAAGATAAGGCGCGGCGTCTTCGAGCAGCGTCAGGTGCTCGAAAGCCAGGCGGTTTGCCCAGTCCACCGCTTCCTCCAAATCGCGCGTCACCAGAATAATTCCCTGGCCATCGAGCGAAGCCTCAGCCACCGGAAGGCTCAGCCTCTTGAGAAGTCTTTGCGCGGCTCTCTGCACCGCAAGAGCCATCTTCAGTGACGGAGTGACAAAAATGGCACAAGCGTCGGGATCGTGCTCGGCCTGCGCGACAAGATCCGCCGCGATCCAGGCGGGCCGGCCCTTTGCTCCCACCACAACAAGCTCCGTCGGACCAGCGACGAAATCGATACTGCAATCGCCCGCCACCAGTTTCTTGGCCGCTGCCACAAAACGGTTGCCGGGACCCACGATCTTATCGGCTCGCGGCACATTTTCGGTCCCGTAAGCGAAGGCCGCGATCGCTTGGGCTCCGCCAAGGCGAAATATTTTTTGAATTCCGAGCACGTCCGCCGTCACGAGCACTGCCGGAGCAGGCTTGGGCGAAGTCACAACAATGTCGCTGACTCCAGCCACTTGCGCGGGGATCACACTCATCAAAACGGTTGACGGGAGGGGAAAGCGGCCACCGGGAACGTAACAGGCAACGCGATCGAGTGGCCGCACTACCTGACCCACCTTCACTCCAGGGCTTGTCGAACCCATCCACGCGCGCGGAAGCTGGCGGCGGGCAGCGGTGCGAACGTTCCGCGCCGCCTGCCGCACCGCGGAAATGAAATCTTTGCTCACATGCTGGTACGCTTGGCGAACCTCCTCCGGCGTCACAAGAAATCCCTCGCGACGGAGGTCGATCCGGTCGAATTTGCGCGTCAGGCGGATGAGTGCGGCGTCGCCATGCCGCCGAACGTCCTCTACGATCCTGCGAACGATTTTTTCGGTCTGCGCTTCCTGCGCCTGCCGGGATTTCACCAGGCGCGCAAGCGCCGCTTCGTCTTGACTTCGGATGAGCGTGAGCATTACATCACAATCTTATTGAGCGGATATTCTACAATGCCCTGAGCGTTGGCCGCCTTCAGGCGCGGAATGATTTCCCTCACCGTTTTCTCCTCGATAACCGTGTTCACCGCCACCCATTCGGACTCGCTCAGATCAGAGATGGTGGGCCGCTTGAGCGCGGGCAAAACCTTCAGCACGTTTTCGAGGTCTACCTTCTTGACATTAATCATCAGGCCCACTTTGCCGGCCGCATCAATCGCGCCCCTCAGGAGCATCACCAGCGTTTCCATCTTGCGGCGCTTATCCGGATCACCCCAAGACTGATGGTTGGCGATGAACTTGGTATTCGATTCGATCACCGTTTCCACAATGCGCAGGCCGTTCGCGCGCAGCGAGGAACCGGTTTCCGTGACTTCCACGATAGCGTCGGCCAGCACTGGCGGCTTAACTTCGGTGGCTCCCCAGGAAAACTCGACCTTGGCCTTCACGCCGTTCTGTTCCAGATACCGCCGTGTAACCTGCACGAGCTCCGTGGCAATGACTTTGCCTTCGAGATCCTTCACGCTCTTTATCGCAGAATGCTCCGGCACGGCCAACACCCAGCGCACCTTGCCCAGCGTTTGCTTGGCATAAACCAGGTCGGCTACCTCCACGATGGCAGCCTCGTTTTCCATGATCCAGTCTTTGCCGGTGAGTCCGGCGTCCAGCACCTTATCCTCGACGTAGCGCGCCATTTCCTGCGCCCGGATCAACATGCACTCGATCTCCTCATCGTCGATGTGAGGAAAATAGGAACGCGGATTCACCGTAATCTCGTAGCCGGCGCGCCGGAAGAGCTGAATCGACGCTTCCTGCAAGCTTCCTTTTGGAATTCCCAACTTCAACTTCATTCAAAACCCCCAGACAAAGATTGAATTAGCCATTCATTCGTTTCTTGAGCCTATGCCTTAACTGCTCTTATAGATTGTTTCCGGATCAAACTGCCTCGGCTCGATCACCTCTTCGCCTTGCGGCGTAACCCGGCGGTAAAAACAGGATTCGTATCCCATGTGGCAGCATCCCGGGCCGCTCAGTTCGGCCTCGATCAAGAGCGTGTCCTGATCGCAATCCACGCGGATTTCCCGCACCGCAAGCCGGTGGCCAGACTGCTCGCCCTTGGTCCACAGTTTCTGGCGGCTGCGGCTGAAAAATGTCACGTGGCCGGTCTCCAGCGTTTTTTCAAAGGCGGCGCCGTTCATGTATCCGAGCATCAAAACCTTGCCGCTTTTGGGGTCCTGAACGATCGCGGGAATGAGACCGTCCTGATATTTGAGTTGCATCTATCCCTCCGTGCTTTATGGATCGCCGCTCGGGCGATTGCTCCGAAAATAAAAAACCCGCTGACGCTCAGTGCCAGCGGGCTTCGTTTACCAACCTTGTGCGTATTTTACGCAGCCGCCCACTGACACAACACCCCGAAGCTAAAATGGTGATGACGGTGATGTATCAGTGCGGCGTTCATAAGCGAAAACTCAGCGTACAACGGCGCAAAAGAACTGTCAACCGGCATTTCACTAACTCTGTTCACTGTTATATGATTCACTCCGGCGCGAAGGATTGCGCCCGCGCCACTGGCTCTGGCGCGTTTGAGCTCACGACTATCCCAGGGGGACAACCCCATCGCGTAATCAGAACGCCCTTATGAAGACCCTGAAATCCCGGCTCAGCGTGCGCCGCGTCAATCCACAGCAAACGAGCGGTCTCAATCAATTCCTCCGCCTCTATGTGCGCTGCTTTGACGCCGATGAACGTGTGAGCGCGGGCATTATCCGGCGGGTTGTGCGAACGCCCGGCCGGGCCGTGAACCCTGTTCATCTGTTTGGAGCTTTTGAAGGAAAGCTTCTGGTGGGCGGCGCGGTGACGGTGGCATTTCCGGCATTTCAGGTGATCTTCGGCAGCTACCTATTTGTTGGCGCCAGATGGCGAGGCCAAGGGCTGGGAACGCGCATACTTCGGGAGGTTCTCAATCTCGAACGTCACTCCCCGGGCGTGCCCCCGCCGTGGAGGCTTTACGGCGAAGTGACCACGTCAAACAATTCGTGGTGGAAGACGTCCTTGCGCCATGCAGGCTTCCGGTTTTTCCCAAGTCCCTGGCCCATCCCTTCCTATCGGGAGCCGGACAAGCTGCTGCCCGCCCGGTTGTGTTATTACCCTTTTCTTTCTCATCCTCCGTCTCGCTTTTCACAACCGGCGATGCTGGCCTGCGTTTATACCCTTTTTTATGGACCTCAAGCCATGCACCGCCATTTGCTTCCCCAGCTTCAATCATTTATTCCACTCACTCCGCGGCCGTAAAGGCTGTCTCTACGCCTGTCCTTGAAACCGGCTCTCGCGGTCCGAGGCCAGGGTAAGGCTTGACTTTAACCTCATTCTTATCGCGAAAACTGCCGATGGCTCTCCCGGTAGTCCTGAAGAGCCTGTGTGACAACTGCGGCTGTAGTCTTTATTTTTCAATAGCTTCGGCGCAACTCAAAAACGGCAGTTTTCACACAGACTCTGAAGCCCGCTTGGTCGCCACCTGCGGGCGCTTTTAAGGGCTCGGCATCCGGGCGGCCCACTGTCTCGAATGGCCTGCCCTGAAAGCCGCCAAATGGCGAAACCGGCCGGAAGGGGTTGCGACTATGAAGACTCTGCGATCGAAAGTAACAGCAGTCCTCGCGTTAACTTTTTCGGGAACGGCTCTCTTTGCCGGATCGCCGGCTAAACCGGCTGCACAGGCTTCAAACACGCATTCTGGTTTGATCGCTTCGCTCCCCCGTTTGCAGTTGCCGAACCTTCCGGCTGACGGCTGCCCCGGCAACGCATCATGTCAAGGAATGGGATCGCGTGAAAGGCAGATGCTGGAGTTGATCAATGCGGACCGGATAAACCCCGCCAATGACCCGGAAACGGGAGGCCGCGCGCGTCCTCTCAAGTGGGATCCCAAGCTGGCCCAAGCGGCCCTCGTACATTCAGAGGACATGGCAGCCCGGCACTATTTCAGCCACATCGATCCCAACGGCCAATCTCCAGTTGAGCGCTTCTACTACGCCGGAATCCGGTGGACTCCCATGGGGGAAAACATCGCTAAAGATCCAACCGTGGTGCGCGCGGAAGAGGCTTTCATGAGCGAGCCTCGATTTCAACCCAACCATCGCGCTAATATCCTGAGCCCGAAATTCAACCACGTGGGCATCGGCATCGTGCGCGGCCCGGACGGGCTGCTCTATGTGACGCAGGATTTTGCGAAGGAACCGTAAGCGCTATTGAGGACTGCAAAATAGAGCGCCGGCCATTTACTGCCGGAAAACCCGGCTGCCAGAGGCCGCTGCGACAACAGGGGTTGTGACTCTATTTTGCAGCGATCAGTAGGCGCACTGACCGGGCCGAGCCTGAATTCGAAATCTACCCAGCCGAACGCGGGGATTGTTCAAGATAGCTCTGAACTTCGCCAGGAAACTCTTCGGGAACGATGGGTTTTGCGATGTAGCCATCGAATCCCGCCATCAACACTCTCTCGCGGTCGCCTACCATCGCTAAGGCCGTGACAGCAACCAACGGAATCCTTCGCAGTTCCAGATCGCGCTTGAGCTGTTCGGCCACCTCAAACCCGTCCACCTTCGGCATTCGCAGGTCACATAGGATTAGATCGGGCCGCTCCCGTGCGGCAACCTCTAAACCCTCTTCACCATCCCGCGCCGTGAGCACCGTATGCCCGAAAGCGCTGAGGAGACAAGTGATTACTTCCAAATTCTCTTCCATGTCTTCGATCACAAGAATGCGGTTCCCCATCTGCCCTCCATTCGATCGCGGCTAGCGAACCTTCCATGTCAGCGTTACGGCAGAGCCGGCGCCTAATGGTTGTGTTGTCATTGCAACGTGCACCCGCCAATATACCCAGCGCCATATGTCGGCGGCCATCATATACTGGTGCGGCGCTCTCTGAGCGCCGGAAATTACGGCGGCCAGTGGCCGCCGCACCAGAAGGGGACGCCGCGGACTTATAGCGTCATGCATAGGTTTGCCGCCCGGTTGTCACTGTACGCCCGCACTGGATTCACGAGGAAGGTTCTGGCGCTCCACAGGCAGCATGAGCGTGAACGTGCTGCCTTTGCCGGGATCGCTTTTCAAGCTGATGCTTCCTCCCAGCAGTTCAGCCAGCTTCCGGCTGAGGTGTAAACCGAGTCCCGGCGCCTCGCGGGACGCCGAATCCACAACACCGGCCCATCCAAAATCTTCAAAAAGCCGCTGCTGGTTCTCCGGCGTAATTCCAATGCCTGTATCATGGACTCTGATCTCAACCCATCTTGTCCCATCGCGCTGCCGCTCTTCGAGCGCGATGCGAACCCCGCCCTTCTCTGTGAACTTGATCGCGTTGCCACCTAGATTCATGAGAATCCGGCTCAAGGAGCGGCGGTCGGTTAAAGCGGTCAGGCCTCGCTCAGGTGCCGTCGTCTGCAAAGTCAAGCCCTTGGCTTGAGCCAGCGGCTCCAGCGTGCCGCAAACCTGTTCAACCACTTACTGACACACCACCGGCGCGGGAATCAGAGTAACTTCTCCCGATTCGATCTTTGCGAGATCCAACAGGTCGTTAATCAGCGAAAGCAAGTGCTTTGCACTCAAGCGGACCGACTGGAGCTGTTTCCGTTGTTCTTCGTTGAGCGTTCCGGGCAGCCCCATCAGCAGAATTCCCGTGAACCCGATAATGGCGTTCAAAGGCGTCCGGAGTTCATGAGACATGCTCGCCAGGAAACGGTCTTTGGCGCGGTTGGCAGCTTCCAGCTCTCTGTTCTTCTCTTCTAAAGCTTCCTCGACGCGCATTCTCTCTGCAATCTCGTCCTGCAACTTTTCGTTTGCGGCCGCCAGTTGTGACGGGCTTGGCAAGGCGAGGGCCTTCGGCGCCAAGGGAAGCAGCAACGCCGCCGTCGCGGCCGAAGCTGCGGCGGTTACCGCTTTAATCCAGCCTGACAGCCAGTAGTTTGCATGCCACAGCGTCCACACATCCATCAGGTGGGTTGTTCCACAACTGAGGATGAATACTGCGAACATGACGAACATCCAGTTAAACGGCAAGTCGCGCCTCTTGCGCACGAAATAGAAGAGTATTATGGGAATTACATAGTACGAGATGGCAATCACGGCGTCTGAGATGACATGAAGCCGCACCAGTCCCGTATCCCATAGATAGCAGTATCCGTGGGGCATATAATCGAACGCCAGAAGAGCGCTCTGCCATTCCGACATGGGGCCGTCCTGTTCCGCGAGGGGGACCGCGCAAGGCGGTTCAAATCTGATACAGCTTGAGAAAACGAGGGGGCAATTCCATGCTTGGGTGGCGCGTCGCGGGAATAAGCCGCTCCGCCCAAGCTCGACCTTCAGGGGAAACCATTCATCACGCGCCCGAAGGTTATATGTTACGCTATATGACCGCCTACGTCAATAGCCTACTTCAAAAGCGCTTCATTGTCATGGAGTTAACCGTGTGGAGGCGCGCGGCCACGGATGGCTTCACAGACCGGGCAATCAAGCACCGGTCTTTACGCTAACGTTTAGTCATAGCCCTCTCATCCCCGGCAGAGGGTATCCGAAAAACGGAAAAAACCGGCGGCCAGTGGCCGCCGCACCAATTTTGGAATTGGAGTGGGCGCGGCTTGCCACCCTCACTTGGAAGAGCGAGCTTGAATGCGGGGCAAAACGTTTTGCCAATCTTCAGGAGTATTTACATTCTCGAAAATTTCATCACTTAGACCGGCCGCTGCAATTTGTTCGCTGGTAATCACATCAACCCGCAAATCCGGCAGCACATCAATGACGCCTGGCTTCCCTGCTTCGAGCGCCTCGCGCATCTTGGGGGCGCACGTTTGGCGATAGGCCGCACACAATGGCTGCCACCCAGCATTTGTTCGCGCCACTACCGCGTCAACGCCGCCGCGCTGAGCGCGGCGAAGAAGCAGTCCAATGAACTCGCGGGGGAGCAGAGGTAAATCGCAGGCGAGGAAAACGTTCCACTCACATGCGGATTGCTCGATCCCCGTCAGCAGAGCTGCCAACGGGCCACGCCCCGGCCAGCGGTCCCGAAGCGTTGGGAAACCATACCACGCGTATTGGTCCGGAGCGCCCAGTAATATGACCGGGCTCACATAGGCCTTCAGGAGATTGGCTGCGCGCAAAAATAGCGGCTCGCCGTTAATTTCGAGCAGCGCCTTATTCTGCCCCATCCGGCGGCTTGCACCACCGGCTAGAACGAATCCGCCAGCGGGGCTAGGCGGGCTTTCCTGCTTGTTCATGAAGGGCTCTGCGGCGGATGAATCAGGCAGCGTTGGTCCGCGCGCGGATGGCTTGCTCGGCGCGAAGCGCTTCGGCGGCCACGTCGCTGTTGCGATCCTTGGTGAGTGGCTGAAGGTGCGAAAGGCTCGACGCATCACCAGAATACATGAGAACCGTGCATAGCCGGCGGCGAATGTTGGCGTTACCGCTGTGCAGGTACGCGTATAGGGCGCTCAAAATGTTCTTGCGCCGGGCAAGCTCGATCAAATAGCTTTGCGCGGAGTCGCCAAGCGTGCGGGAGCCGAGCGCATCGACCAAATCCTGCAAATGTTGCGACTCGCCGAGCGACGTTTGGGCGAAACGGATGGCGAGTTTCACGCCGCCGTCTTTTTCAATCTGCATACGCTTGTTGAGGTCATTCGTCGCCTTAGCAACGCGCGCCCGCGCCAAGCCCTCCGCGCCGAAAGTGCGGTCCTGCTTGTTATTGCTCCACAGCGCCTTGATGAAAATCGCATAAGAAGCAGGGTCGCCGATAAAGGCCAGCCCGTTCAGAGCGCTTTCGCGCGTGTCCTTGTCCGGATCATTCTGGTAAATCTCCTGCAATTTGGGGACGGCGGCGTGCGTCCGCAAAACTCCCACTGTGATGCAAGCAGTCTGCCGGACCTCCTTGCTGGGAGAATCGAGCAGGCCTAGCAGTTGCGGACCTGCCGAAATGTCCTTGATATGCGAGAGGGCGTTAAGCGCGTTGACCGCCAAATCAGGGTCGGGAGAATGTGCGGCTTTTATCAGCGCCGGAACGGCTGGGCGCGTGAGGAGCGTTCCCAGGCCCTGTGCCGCTTCGCGCGCGGCCTGAATGGAGCGAGTATCCTCCATCGCCGCCTCAAGCGCAGCGATGACTTGCGGATCAACTCGCGTCCCTGGACTGACACCCGTGCCTCCGCCTTGGATGCTCTGCATCGCGTTGTGGTAGCTGTGCTTGATCATTCCCGTAAAGCCAATATCCGGTATGCTGCCCGTATACCAACCCACCACAGCGCGCACGGCGAGCGTGCGGACGTCCGGGTCGCTATCCTTGGTGGCGGCGAGCAGACCGTGCAGCGATTGGACGGTGTGCAACCGGTCAAGCGCGACGATCACCTGCTCACGGACTTTCGTGCTGGGATCATTGAGCGCCGCCGCCAGCGCCGGCTCCACGGAAGGGTCAGCCGACTGCCCCAGTTGCTGCGCGGCCTTGGCGCGAATATCCGCGTTCGGGCTCTTCAGCTCTTCGGCGAGCGGGTTGGCAGTCTGCCCGCCGAAGGCAACCGGACTCACCACGGAGACCGCCACACAAAAGATAAGGAAAAGCCACACAGCGCGTTTCATAGTGTTGTTCTTCCTCCAAAACGTGGATGGGCAGCCATCGCTCCGGACCATGCTTTTCCAGGCTCTCTTCCGCCGTACCCCTCAAATCGCCCCAGCTAAGCGCCGCCTCACTGAACGCTTTGGCTGGCTTCCACCAGCCCGCTTCCCGGTAGCGGCGTCGTGTGATGATGCACCATCTTCCACCGTTCGTGACGGCGGACAAAAATATTGGTGGTTTCAGCCCTGGCGCCCACAAAGTCTCCCTCAAGAGCCGTTGTAACTTGCTCGATGCAGGAAACCCACGCGGCCTCTCCCAGCACGCGGACCAGCGGGCGGCTGATGGAAACGCTCAGTTGGGTTGTGGAGCGGAAGACGTCCGCCCAGCTTTGTAAAATCTCTTCCCAGCCGCGAACCAGCGGCCAACCGGGGTGCAGGCATTGCACCCAGTCGTCGTGCCACCAGGCAGCGCCCATCTGCTTCAAATCCAGCGTTTCGACGGCGCGGTAAAACGCCTCATTCGCCGCCAGAACTCCCTGCTCGTCGTGTTGTATGTCCAAATCGCGCATGATCCAGCGAAAGTCGCGGAGGGAGGCGCTCACCAGCGGCAGGAGTATTATATCCGATGTGAGCAAGCGTGCAAAGAAACCGGCAGCTTGTTAGCTGTAGAGGCGGCTTCTGGCCGCTGGTCCTTACCGATTCGGCGTCCAGGCAAAAGCAGTGCTTGCCGCAGTGACCTGCCCCCCAAAAACTGGCCCACCACCCGCTTCTGCAACTCCTTGACTCTGACGCGCTATGAATGGGCCGGCACAGGAGTGCGCCAGCAGACGGCACGCATAGCGGGAGGCCCGCTTTGGGGCAAGCTGGCTAGCCGAAAGAGGTGGGGCTAGACGACACGCTGGCGAATGGCTTTCCGCCTCCATTTTTACGCAGGATTCGGGCGAAGCCACCGCAAAACCCTTGTATGGTATTGAATCACTGGGAGATATGCGGCGAGGCCCCGAAATGCCATGTTTTTCCTTAGATTCAACAGCTTACATCCATGCAGTGGGTTCGTTTGGCTTCGTTCCAAAGTTTTACCTTTATTTTCATATACTTATGGGTTCGTTGGGTTAAACATTCTTTTTTTCGCTTCCGCTCCCTCTCCAGAGAGCGTTCCCCAATGGGCGAAAACGCGGCAAAATGGAGGATTCTGGGCACGATTTGCGTGGCAGGTCTTGCGGGAGTAAGAGGCGGGAAATAAGCGGATCATGTTTCGCATTCTCCAAAGCATAGCGTAGTATACTACGCTATTACACGTGCGTCAAGCGTAAGGGCCGACCATTTGCTGTAGCGCCGCTCTATGAGCGGCGAAATCCGCCGGTCGCAGACCGGCGCACCAGGTTTGGAGCGTCGCCGACTTATGGCGTTATGTATAGAATCAGGGTTGGATGCCGGGAGGGCAACTGATAGCCTGCCCGTCCTGATCGACGCAGAGCGATCTTGTGCCGGGAGGAAGAACCTGAAGCGATTTCAGGAATTCAATAATCGAATCCTGATCGTACTTGGAGAGTGAACGGAACGCTCGCCCGGAAAGCTCCGCTTCGCCATGGTGGGCCAACACCGCTTCTCTCATCGTTGTAAACTGCCCGTGGTGCATAAAAGGACCTGAGTTATACAATCCCCAGAGTTTCCGCGTGAGGAACTCCTGGTTCCCGGCAAAGAAGCCGGGCGAGCCAGCAGGTTGGTCCTGGTTAAGAGGTTCGGTATTCGGGTCGTTAAGACCGCTGCATATATCATGAAGCTTAAGATCGGTGTAGGCGGGCACGTAGACGATGCCGTTGACCGGCTTAAGGCGCGGACCGGGAAGTTTGTCGCTGGTGAGATCGACGCCGAGCGGCGGAGCGTCGCCTGGCTGCAAGTTTCCCGGCGGGTTATAAGGATTTGGCTCCGTATAAACCCAGCCATGATTATCAAGCGGCAGCGCTGGAACGTGGCAGGTGGTGCAACCCATCTTATGGAATTTCTTCTCCCCATTGACTATGGCAGCCTGAACATAGGGATCAGTATTGATGATCCTTCCGGGCACAGGCAGCGCCGCCTGGAAGACAGTCGCCGCCGTTACGTCCGCGCGAGTCAGCTCGTTCACAAAGCCGTCGCCGTCGGCGTCTACGCCCAGACCAAACCGCTCCTCAGACTGAATCCCGTGATGCTGATTAAAGGCGTTGTTCGTAAACACCCGCAGCGACACCACATTGCCCGCTTGAGCAAAAGGCAAGATGAGCAAACTGGGCGGGTCGTCAGGCCCGGTCGTCTTAAGGCTCGGCGCGGGCAAGCCGATCACGTGCGACGTGTCCCAGGAACCGTCAGGATGCCGGGCGATGATCCCAAATGAGATGCCTTTGGTTTGAAGCAGGCGAGCGCCTCCGGCAGGCGTCGAGTTGCGGATGGTTTGCAGGTCAGCCGTCATCTGGCGCGCCAGCATTTCGATAAAGCCCGAGCCGTTCATGCCGATGGTCTTGCGCGGGTCGGCGGCGGACTGCATCGTAACGAAGTTTCCAAGCTCGTCTACGGCCCCTTTGGTGGGCGTCGTGTCATCATGGTCGAAAGTGAGAAAGTCAAAACGGTTGCCTTCGACGAACACCTTGGTCACGATGTCCCCGCCGCAGCCAGCGGCCTTTCCGACCGCCGGAGGGTATGAGCTTCAACCAGCAGTTCGCTCGCCTGGGACTGCGGTTGCTGTCTCTCCCTCGCCCGTAACCGCCTGCGTATGCCTGCGGCTGTATGCTTTCTGGAGAGCCGGATGCGGGAAACCTGCACGTC